>JANTHP010000408.1 GCA_024762395.1 Anaerolineae bacterium
GCTGAAACCATCTTTCAATTGTTTAACGACCTGGTTGGCGCCGGTAAAACCATCCTCATGGTTACGCATGACCAGGACAGAGCCAGCCGCGTCACCAGGGCCATTACGGTTGTGGATGGGGAGTTGTTTGAAGAGGCGGGAGATTTGAGACTAGAGACTCTCAATCGCCAGTCTCCAATCTCTAGTCTCTAGTCTCCAATTCACTATGATCATCAAACCGCGCTGGAAAAAAATAATCGCCGATTTGTGGAGTAACAAGAGCCGTACCGTGTTGGTGGCGCTGTCTATTGCCATCGGCGTGTTTGCTGTGGGGCTGGTAGCCGATACGTATTTGCTGCTGGACGAGGCGACGGGCGCGGGCTATCAGGCCGTCAATCCCACCAGCGGTTTCATCATGAGTACCGATTTTGACGATGATGTGGTGGCGATGGTGCGCGAAATGCCGGAGGTGGCCGATGCGGAGGGGCGGCGCGTGCGGCAGGTGCGCATGAATTTGCGCGGGCAGTGGTACACGACGCAGATTTCGGCCTGGCATTATGAGGACAGCCGGATCAATTTGATTCAGCCGATGTCGGGCAAGCCCGTCCCTGGCGACCGGGAGCTGCTGATTGACCAGACGGCGCTGGCGCTGACGGATTTTGCCCTGGGCGATGTGGTGACGGTGGAGATGAGTGACGGCCGTCGCTATGAGATGCCCATCGTCGGTTCCGTCCGCGACCAGAATGCGGAGCCATCCATCAATAATGGCGGGATTAACGTGTACACAACGCTGGATACGTTTGAATGGCTGGGGGATATGGCTGCCACGCCGGCGCAGGGAACGGCCGTTTACAACCGACTCATCTACATCGCCGCCGAAAATCCTAACGATCCGGCACACGTCAAAGCGTTGACCGGCGACATCAAAGACAAGCTGGAGCGCAGCGGCGTTTTTGTCTACTTCACCCTGATTTTTGCCGAGCCGGGAACCAGTCCCGTTAAATTTTTGGTCGAAACCATTCGCTCTGTGCTGGGGATTTTGGCCCTGGTCTCGCTGGCGTTGAGCGCCTTCCTCGTCTACAACACCATGTCGGCGCTCATCATGCGGCAGGTGAAATTTATCGGCATTATGAAGGCGGTGGGGGCTAATACGGGCGATATGATTCGCATGTATTTGCTGTTGGTGACCGCTTTTGGCGTTTTGGCCTTTCTGGCCGCCGCGCCGCCGGCCGCCTGGGGCGCGGTCAAATTTGCCCAATTTATCGCCAGTCCGCAATTAATCGATCTGCCGCTGCCAAAATACCATCTCTCGGCGGCAACGTTGGCGCTGGAGTTGTTTGTGAGTTTGCTTGTGCCGATTGTGGCGGCGCTGCCCGCTATTTTGCGCGGCACGCGGGTGTCGGTGAATGACGCTCTCAATTCGCAGGGGCTGACGGAGAAGGATCTCAGCGGCAGTTTACTGGAGCGGGTGATTGCGCGGGTGCGGTTTATGACGGGGCCGGGGCTGCTTTCGCTGGGCAATATTTTGCGCGACCAGCGGCGGGTGGCGTTGACGTTGGGGACGCTGGTTTTGGGCGGTGCGGTGTTTATTGGCGTGGTCAGCGTCAGCGCATCATCGGATCAGACGGTGGAGGATTTGGGTCATGCGTATGATTTTGATATTCAGGTGAATTTTGAACGGCCGTACCGCCTCTCTGCCATCGAAAATTTAGCCCTGACCATTCCCGGCATAGAACGGGTGGAGGGGTGGACGTCGGCTGCCGGCGTTATCGTGAACGCGGATGGGACGGAGGGCAACAGTATGACGATTGTGGCCCCGCCGGGCGGTACGGAATTGTCGCACCCTAAAATTGTGGACGGCCGTTGGCTCCAGCCCGGCGACACGAACGCCATCGTCATTGACACCAGCCTGCTGCGCGAAGACCCCAGCCTGCAAGTCGGCGACGAAATCACCCTCAAAATCGCCGGTCATGAGGAGCCGTGGACGATTATTGGCGTTTACCAATCCATCGGCGTCAAGGTGTATTATCGTTCTTACGCCAATTACGATTACGTTTCCCGCCTGACGCATGAAGTGGATCGGACGCGGCAGGCGCAGTTGGTGACCAGTTCCAGCGACCCGGCGTTTCAGGCGCAGGTGGCAAAACTGGTGGAAGAGCGGTTCCACGACCGGGGGATGCGCGTCACCAGCATCGAAACCAGCGCCACCCTGCGCGGCGTGCAGGAAGACCAGTTCGACATCATCGTGTCGGTGTTGTTGGTGATGGCGCTGCTTATTACGCTGGTGGGCGGGCTGGGGCTGGCGGGCACGATGAGCATGAATGTCATCGAGCGCACCCGCGAAATCGGCGTGATGCGGGCGGTGGGCGCGTCTGACCGATCTGTTTTGCGCGTGGTGTTGGTAGAGGGGCTGTTGATGGCGCTGTTTAGCTGGGGGGTGTCCATTTTTCTGGCTGTGCCGGCTGGTAAACTGCTGGCGATTGTGGTGGGGCAGCATATTGCCAATGGCCCGTTGAGCTATGTCTATTCTGTAACCGGGGCTGTTTTGTGGCTGGTTTTGGTGATTGTCATTGCTATTATCGCCAGCTATCTTCCGGCGCGTAATGCTTCCCGGCTTACGGTGCGGGATGTGTTGGCGTATGAGTGATTGGGGCCGGCCATTTCCCGTTGCCGGAACGCTGTGAGTGAGTTACCATAACGACACCGTTTTAATGTTCATGCTTGAAGGAGAAAAAGCGCATGTCTCTGGTTACTTCTATTTTGTCATCGCCGTTGTTTTTGGCGGCACTGCATTTATCGGAAGGGACTGAGGGGGAAGGCGGCGGCTTACCCCTGGTGGTTGTTCCGATTATTATTTTTATTATTTTGATTTTGGTTTTTTTGTCGTCTTATCTTACGTCGTCGGGGATTCAGAGTGGGGCGGGGGAGGATACGGCCGTTTCCCACGACCACGATCATGATCATCACGACGCCCACGCCGAACCGGCGACCCGCACGGCCGCATTGCAAACCGAAGTCGCCCCCACAGCCATCACCGAAGCGCCGGAAACGGCCGTTGTTGTCCCGGAAGAAAAGGTGACGGCCGTTGTCGCTACTCCCGAACCGGAGCCAGAGCCAGAACCAACCCAGCCCGACAATCTCAAAATCGTCGAAGGCATCGGCCCCAAAATTGAAGGCATCCTGCACGCGGCCGGCATCAAGACCTACGCCCAACTGGCGGCGACGACGGTGGCCCACTTGGAAAAAGTGGTGCGCGAAGACGCCGGTATCCGCGTCGCTTTCCCCGACACCTGGCCGGAGCAGGCCAAATTGGCCGCCGACGGGGCCTGGGACGCGCTGGAAAAGCTGCAAGACGAACTGAAAGGCGGCCGTCGCGCGTAATGCCGTCAGGCGTTATCGGCCAGCGCCTGTTCCACCAAACGGCCGCCGCGCACCGTCGCCCCTATCACAAGCGCCGCGCTAATCAACACCACATTCTTGATGATGTACTGCCCTTCCAGCGTTAAGACGAAAGGGAAGTTGACGAAAACGGCGTCGGGGTTAAGGATGATGGGGGAAGCGGCGCCGCCCATCTGCAAGAACATCAGCAGAATCGCAGCCCGCATAAATTTGCCGCTGATAAAGCCCAGTCCAATTGCCATCTCCCAGACGGCGAGGAAGGGGATGAACAGGTTCATGGGCAAAAAGGGCAGCGATTCGCGGATGAGTCCCTCGGCGGGGCTGGCTCCCGGAATGAGTTTTAACGCCCCAAACCAAAAGAAAACGATGCCAACGGAGACGCGCAGCAGGATGAGGCCGTAGCGGGCCATCCAATGGGTGATGGCCGAATCCAGGCGATCAAATTGTAAGGTGTCCTGTTTTAACATGGGGGAATGTCCTTTGCATAAAGAATCTCTTGAATGGTTACCCCTATTGTATAGAAATCGGGGGGCTGACCAATGGATTTGGGGGCGGATTAAGGGAGGTCTTATGTAATTTGGACAA
>JANTHP010000409.1 GCA_024762395.1 Anaerolineae bacterium
CCCTGCGCGGCACACTGCACGGCTCCGCTTACCTGTTGTGGGTCATCTCCCTGCTGCCTGTTGTGTGGCAGTTATGGCAAATTGTTCGTAGGGGGACGGATGAAATGATGATGCGTAATGCGTAATGCGTGATGCGCCTCTGGTTACGCATTACGCATTACGCCATAATTACCCCGCGATTTCGGAAAGTTCCAGCCAGCGCAGTTCGGCAGCGTCTAGATCGGTTTGCGTTTGCGCCAGTTGGGCAGCCAGGGATTGTAAACGGCCGTAATCCCCGCCCACACCGTTAATTTCCGCTTCCAATTGGGCCTTCGCCGCTTCCAATTCGCCGATTCGGGTCTCCAAACCGGCGAATTCTTGCTTCTCCTTCCAGGTTAGGCGGCGCGGCGGGGCCGGTTTTTGTCGTTTTTTGGATTTGGCAGGGGAGGGGGGAACGGCCGTTTCCTTCTCCACCAACCGCCGGTACGACTCATACGGCGTCGGATAGCGCGTCCCCAACACGCCATCCTCAAAACTCATCAAAAAATCCACATTGCGATCCAAAAAATAACGGTCATGGCTCACCACAACCAGACAGCCCTGAAAATGGTCCAAAAACTCCTCCAACACCGTCAACGTCTGCACATCCAAATCATTCGTCGGCTCATCCAAAAACAGCACATTCGGCTGATGGATGAGCGTCCGCAGCAGGTAAAGCCGCCGCCGTTCGCCGCCGCTCAGGCTGCCAATCCACGTCCGCTGCTCCTTGCGCGTAAAAAGGAACCATTCCAGCATTTTGGCCGCCGACACCCGCTCGCCATCCTTCGTTTTCACCAGCGGCGCTTGCGCCTCGATAAATTCGATGACCCGCTTGTCGTCGGGCAAACCGGCGCTGAGTTGGTCATAGTAGCCCAGATGAACCGTTTCGCCCCAGTGGACTGTGCCCGAATCGGGCGCTGTTTTACCCGCCAGCACATCCAAAAACGTGCTTTTGCCCGTCCCATTGGGGCCGATGATGCCCACACGGTCGCCGGGAGCCAGTTCGAAATTCAAATCATCAAACAATGTCAATGAGCCATACGATTTGCTCAATCCCGATGCTTCTAACACCCGTTTGCCCAGCCGCCGCCCGGCCAAACTCATCGCCACCCGTTGGTCGCCCCGGTCGTATTGGATGGTTTGCAGTTCGGCGATGCGTTGTTTACGCGCTTTTTGCTTGGTGCTGCGGGCCTGCGCCCCGCGCCGCAGCCATTCCAGTTCGCGGCGCAGTGTGGCTTGCCGTTTGGCTTCGGTGGCGGCGAGTTGTTGGTGGCGTTCGGTGCGTTTTTCCAGGTAACGGCCGTAATTTCCCCCATAACTTACCAACTTCCGCCGATCCAACTCCACAATCCGGTTCGCTGCCCGCTCCAAAAAATAGCGGTCATGCGTTACCATAAGCAGCCCGCCGGAACGAGACATCAGATACTTTTCCAGCCACGCTATTGTATCGGCGTCAATGTGATTGGTTGGCTCGTCGAGGATGAGCAAGCTTGTGTTGAGCGAAGTCGAAGCATCGGTCAGGGCGATGAGGGCGCGGGCCAAAGCCACCCGTTTGCGCTGCCCGCCGCTTAGCGTGCCCACTTTCGCCTCAAATTCAGTCACGCCCAGTTTGGTCAGGATGGTTTTGGCCTCCGATTCGGCCGTCCAACCGCCCGTCCGATCCATTTCGCCGGTCAAATCGGCCAGCCGCGATTGTAAAGCGGTATCATGGGGGGCCTGCTGCAACTGCCAACTGACCTGTTCATAATCGCGCAGCAGGCGCATGAGCGGCGCGTCGCTTTGGAACACTGTATCCAACACCGTCAACGCATCATCCAGCGCCGGTTCCTGCGGCGCATAGACGATGCGCACGCCGCCCCAAACGGTGCGTGTGCCGCTGTCCAGCGGCTCAATCCCGGCGATGATTTGCAGCAGCGTGGTTTTGCCGCTGCCATTGCGCCCAATCAGGCCAATGCGTTCGCCGTCATTGATGAGCAAGTTCACCGAATCCAACAAGATTCGTTCGCTAAATTGTTTGCTGACGTTTTCCAGGGTGACGAGATTCATGAGGGGTGGAGATTAGAGATTGGAGGCCGCATGTTTCCAGTCTCTAATCTCCAATCTCGAATCTTCTATTTTTCCTTACCGGCGACCTCTGCCCCGGCGACGGCCGTCTTTCCTCTTCCTGCTTGATCGTGATTGTTGTTTGGCCCGTTTGGGTTCGATGGGAGTGGGCGGTTTGTGGGTTGATTGCTGGTAATAATCATCCAGCAGCATGGCTAACAGCGCCTGCCCTTCCTCGTTCTGGCTCAAGGCCTGCGTCAGCGGGATGAAGCGCTGCATCCGTTCCGTTTGCAGTTTATCCCTGTCGCGCCGTTTGGCTTCCAGTAAGATGGTGGCCCGTTCTGATACGATGGCGGCAACGTCTTCATCAGTGGGTAACGGCCGTTCTTGCATATCAATGTGGTAGCGCTGCGCAATTTTATTCAGCTTCGCCTTCTCAATCACATCCACCAATGAAATTGCCACCCCTTTCGCCCCGGCGCGCCCCGTCCGGCCAGAGCGATGGATATACGCTTCCGCTTCCTCCGGCGGTTCATACTGAATCACATGCGACAGATCATGAATATCAATTCCCCGCGCCGCCACATCCGTCGCCACCAGAAAGCGTAAGTTACCCCCGCGCACCCGTTCCAACACCTTCTCCCGCGCCGCCTGCGACAAATCCGAGCTAATCTCATCAGCGTCATAGCCAAAACGCCGCAGCACCGTTGCCACATACGTCACCCGCGCCTTCGTATTACAGAAAATGATGACCGAATCCGGGTTTTCCACCTCAATAATACGCACCAAACTGCGATCCTTATCCATCCCCGGCACAATGTAATACACATGCTCCGTCTCCGCCACGTGTACATTGTCGCTGCTCAGGCCCAGAAAATCCGGCTTATGTAGGAAACGGCTGGCTAACCCCATCACACGCGGTGGGAAGGTGGCCGAGAACATATAGCCATCCACGCGATGTGATGGCAGGTAGCTTTGCACCTGACGCATATCCGGGTAAAAACCCATTGAAAGCAGCCGGTCAGCTTCATCAAAGACCAAAATCTTCAGTTTGTTTAATGATAATGAGCCGCGCAGTAAATGGTCGAGAATACGGCCGGGCGTGCCAACAACAATGTGCGCGCCTTTGCGAAACGCTTCTAACTGCGGGCCGTATTTCGTGCCGCCATACACGGCAACAATGCGCGTTCCCGTATCGCCAGCCAATATCTTGGCGTCGCTGGCAACTTGCTGGGCCAGCTCCCGCGTGGGGGCCAATATCAACGCCTGACAAGCGTCTTGTAACGGGTTGATACGTTCCAGAATGGGCAGGATGAAGGCGCCGGTTTTGCCGCTGCCTGTGCGTGATTGCACCATCAAATCGCGTCCGGCCATAACATATGGCATGGCTTTGGCTTGAACCGGCATCAAACTCGTCCAACCGGCGCGCGCCGCCGCCTCTCTCCACGACTCCGGCAGGTCGGCCAGCGTCACTTCGGGAAAAGCGCTTTCCGGTTGGGATATAGTCTCGTCTTTTTTTGTTTCCTCGCCAGTGGCATCGGCGAGATTTGCTTCGTCTTGATTCATTTGATTCTCCAAAAGCAGTTAGACAACTGTCACCTCTGGTAGCTGTATAGTTGCTCCAAAATTTTTGTTTAGGTGATGATACAGCGTTGTTGCATGGGTAGCAACGTCTACCAACATCAGTAATTCCAATTCTGAAAATTTACACTGGTAGGGGCGGGATGGGCGGGCCATAATCGCGGCTAAACAGACGGTCTCTATCCCGCCCATCTCGCCCCGGACGCGCATTTCCGCCGGAGCGGGGCGAGGTGGCGCGGAGACAAGGCCATTTGTTCTGCCAAAATGAACCCGCGCCATCCCGCCCATCTCGCCCCGGACGCGCATTTCCGCCGGAGCG
>JANTHP010000410.1 GCA_024762395.1 Anaerolineae bacterium
GCCTTCAGCCCTCCGCCTTCAGCCTTATCGAAACTGCCAGCCAAAATCCACATCCAAAATCTCTTCACCGGCGTCCAGGTTAATGCCGTAACGGCCGATTCCCAAAGCCGGCCATGTCCAATCGCCAGGAATGAGCAGATTGACATTATCATCGCTGAACGCATCCACCGAGACACAGTACAGCCCAGCGTCCAGCCCTTCCAACCTGTAAATGCCATCGGGACCGGTGGTTGCCGTCGCAATTACACTGCCGGCCGGAATCACGCCGTCATCCGGGCAGGCGCCCGCGCTCAGGCTGACCACAATATCGCTCAAGCGGCCTTCGTTGAAGTTCAGCGAGCCATCGGCAACATAAAAACCGCTGCCTTCTTCCGTTTCTACGCAGCCAGCCGAAGGAGCGCCGTCATCTTGAATGAAGCAGACATCCTCCCAAATTACGCCGCCAATAACGGCTGAATTGGGTTCCGGCGTTGGTCCGGCAACGGCTACGACGATGCGCGTGTAAATTGTTTCTTCAATGAAGCCGCCGACGCCAAACAGATCGCCATTGGCATCGCGCATTTGCCAGCGGCCCAGATATTCGCCCGTCTCTTCCGGTGCGGTCAGCGTGACTGAAATGTCTACCGTCTGGCCGGGAGCGACGACTTTTGGCAGCGGCAGCGATTCCGGCGAACCCATTTGGTCGCCGTTGACGAAGACAAAGCTGTACCCTTCGATCCAGGGGCAGGTGCCCGTGTTACGCAGCCGCCAGCTTTTGACAAACTCTTCGCCAGGGCTGAAAACCGTATCATCCGGTACGGTTAAATCTTTTTCAAAGCCAATGCTGCGGGTGCAGGTGGTCTGGTCTACTTCGGCTAAGGGCAGGAATTCATAATCCCAGCCAAAGTTAATGCCGTTAACGGTTTGGCCCGGTTCTACGACGACATTGGCCAGCGCCTCGCCTGATTGGGGCAGCGTCCAGCCGCCAGGCAGCAAAATTTCGTCGTTGGGGGCGCTCAGCGCGTCAATGCTGACGCAGTAATCGCCGCCAGGCAGGTCGGTGAAGGTGTAATTGCCGTCGGCGTCGGTAACGGCCGTTGCCAACCCGTCTGCCGGACAAGCGCCCTCGCCCAGACCGACGACAACTCCTTCTAATCCAGGCTCGCTCTCTTCCAACAAGCCGTTGGCCTGGAATGATTCGCCATCGGCGGCGGCGATGCAGCCTTCCGAGGGGATGGGTTCGCCATCTTCCTCACCGGCGGCGACGGCGCATAAATCATGCCAGACGCTGCCATTGATGACGGCCGAATTGGGATCGGTTGGTTCTGACGTTGGGCTGGGGACGGCCGTTGGTTCTGCTTCTTCCTGGATGCGATTGTCCACGTCAAACGTAAACGTGCCGCTGACGCCATTAGCCGTGACCGTGTACGTGCCGGCATCCAGCCCCAGCACATCCAGAGCGACCACTTCATCAAACGGCACGCTTTCTTCCGTGCAGACAGCATCTGCCGGACGGAATGTGGTCAGGGTGATGGTGAAATCATTGCCCGATTTGTCGGTGTTAATCTGGTCAATGGTTGTACAGCCATCCGGCAAAATGCCGCGCATCCGGGCATTAACTTGCACCGGAAACGATTCCAGCAGCAAAATCTGGATGCTCTCGACGGCAGCTATGCCGGTAACGGGTTGGCTGACAGGTTCATCGGTGGGAGGCGGCGGGGTTTTGGTGGGTTCCGGCTCACTGCCGCCGCAGCCAACCATCAGGAATATGAGTAAAATCAGGGTCAAAACAGTTGTTTTTGTTTTCATTTCGTTATTTTAAGCCGGGGCCTGGGAGGCCCCTCTGCTGGTCAATGTTGGTAGAGGGGCCTCCCAGGCCCCGCTTCCATAGGTTAACTTAACAAATAAGCGGCGATGAGTTTAGCCGTGTTTTCCAGCGCGTCGCGGTGGGTGCGCTCGTAATGGTGCGAGGCGTCTACGCCGGGGCCGATGAGACCGACGCGGACGTTGCCGCCGGCGCGCCAGAACGCTTCGCCGTCGGATCCGTAAAATGGGTAAATGTCGGTGACGTGGCGCAGGTTATTGGCCTCGGCCAGCGCTTCCAGTTCGCGGCGGAAGCCCAAATGGTACGGCCCGCCGGAATCTTTGGCGCAGATGGTGACGGAGTACTCGTCGGATTCTTGTTTGGGGGCGACGACGGCCATGTCTACGGTGAGTAAATCGGCCAGATTGTCAGGAAAGCCGGTGGCGGCGCCGTGCCCGACTTCTTCGTAGTTGCTAATGTGGATGGTGGTTGTTTGTTTGGGTTGGCGTCCGGCGGCGGCGATGGCGGCGACTGCGCCGTAAATGGCGGCGACGCATGCTTTATCGTCTAAATGGCGGGAGCGGATGAAGCCGCTGTCGGAGAGTTCGACGCGCGGGTCGAAGGCGATGACATCGCCGACGCGGATGCCCAGGGCGCGGGTTTCCGCTTCGGAGCTGGTGTGGGCGTCTATGCGGAGTTCCATGTTGCTGTCGTCGCGGGCGGCGGCGGTTTCTTTGCGCGGGCTGGCGTGGATGGAGGCGGCGACGGGCAGGATTGTGCCGCGATAGGTTTGGCCGTTGCTGGCAAAAAGGGTGACGCCTTCGCCTTCGACTGATGACCATATCCAGCCGCCGAGTTGGGTGAGGGTGAGACGGCCGTTCTTCTTAATCCCCCGCACCATTGCCCCCAACGTATCAACATGGGCCGTGAGGGCGCGGGGCGCTGTGTCATTTTTACCCTTCCATGTGCCAACGAGGAATCCTTTGGGTGAAATTGTCAGGTTGAGCGGTAAATCGGAAAAAGCGTTATGGACGTATTGAATAGCCCGATCTGTATCGCCAGTGGGGCTAGGCGTGTTGAGCAGTGCAGCTAAGAATTCGACCATCTTTTCGACGTTAATTTCGGGCAGCATTGTGGGTGCCTCCTTAAGAGTGGGCGTGACATTTAATGATGTCAACGAGTGTGTTCATAGTTGGATTATAAATTAAGCCCAGAGGGAATACAACAGAAAGGCGGAAGGATGAAGGCGGAAGGATGAATGAATGATGTGTTTCTCATTCCGCCTTCATCCTTCATCCTTCATCCTTTACTCTTTACCCTTTACTAAGGACAGAACTTGTTCGTGGAGCAGGCCGTTGGTAGCGATGCCTTCTCCGGCGTGGATGGTGGGATGACCCTGCCAATCGGTGAAGGTTCCGCCTGCTTCTTCCATGATGACTTGCAGCGGGGCGGCGTCCCAGGGGGCCAGTCCTGGGTCAACCATGATTTCGGCGCGTCCGGTGGCGACGAGGGCGTAGCCGTAGCCATCGCCCCAAGTGCGCTGGACGTAGGTGCTGTCTACGATGCGCTGCCATGCTTGCTGACGGCCGTATTCCCCCTGTCGTTCCATCTCACTGCACAAAACGACGGCGTCTTCCAGTTTGTCAATGGCCGAGACGCGAGCGCGACGGCCGTTCCAAAAGCAGCCGCCTCCCCGCACAGCGTAAACCGTCTCCTGCAGCGCGGGCAGGTGGATGACGCCCAGCAATGCTTTATCGCCATCCAGCAGCGCAATCAATGTGCTGTAGAGTGGCACGCCGCTGATGAATGATTTGGTGCCATCAATCGGGTCAATTATCCAGGTATAGGGGGAGTCGGTGGGGGAACGGCCGTATTCCTCCCCGTGTATTCCATGTTCCGGCCACCGTTCGCCAATCATTTGGCGGATTTTCTGTTCCGCCTGCCGGTCGGCGATCGTGACCGGCGTATTATCGGCTTTGCGGTTGGCGCGGACGCCGGTTTGAAAGTAGCCGAGCGTGATGCGCCCCGCTTGCCAGGCCGCATCCAGCGCAAATTGGAGAAGGTCTTGAGCGGATGGTTTGTTCATAGATTATAATTGTCAGTTGCTGTCTTGTTATTGTCAACTGGAATCATTGGTTCACCAAAACCGGGGCCTGGAAGGCCCCTCTACGCCGCCG
>JANTHP010000411.1 GCA_024762395.1 Anaerolineae bacterium
GCAGCGATTATTTCGCCAACTACGATCCGGAAACGTTGGACCAAATCGCCAACGGGTTTGAGACGATGCAGCGCTGGCTCTTCCGTCCCGATTATGACGCCGCTCAACGGGCGACCATCGGCGATATCGAAGGCAAACTGCTCATCCCGACGGTTATCAGCAATATCGCGCTGGAAGGGACAATGACGCCGGAAACGGCCGCACAGTTCCTCCAAGAACAAGTGGAACAGATGTACCAGGATCGGTTAAACCAGTAAGTGGTATTCAGTGAACAGTAATCGGTAATCGGTAATTGGTAATTGGTAATCGGTGATCGGTAGACAGATACTGATTACCGATTACTGACAACTGATTACCGATTACCCGGCAACAGGGGGTTTTTATGACGGCTTTATCGGACAAGCCAACGGCCGTTTCGCGCCGCCGCCGTTGGAAATCGAAAGATGCACAAGAAGCGCGTATGGCCTGGGCCTTAATCTCGCCCACCGCCCTTATCGTTTTTGGTCTGGTCTTGTTCCCCGCCTTTTTCAGTATTTGGATTAGTTTCCGCAATGTGACGCTGGGCAACCTGAACGATGTATTTCACGCTCCGTTTGTGGGATGGGATAACTATCGGGCTGTTTTTGCCGATTTTAATTTTAAGTGGCAGGGGCTGGACAGTTGGGGAGCGGCCGTTACCAGCGTCGTGTATACCTTTGCCTCCACCATTTTAACCGTTGCGGCCGGGTTGATTGCTTCATTGTTGTTAAATCGGCCGTTTCGCGGCCGGGGCGTAGCCCGCGCTGTCTTTCTTTTCCCCTACGTTGCTCCCATCGTCAGCGTTGCCTTTGTCTGGCGCTGGCTGTTGGACCCGCGTCCCTCCGGCGTCCTCAACGATGTGTTGATGCGTTTAGGCGCCATTGACCTGCCCAAGGCGTATTTGTCTACTCGTGGGCTGGCCATCATTTTGGTCATCATCTTTGAAGCGTGGCGCTACTTCCCCTTTGCCATGCTAATGATTTTAGCCCGGCTGCAAGCGATTGATAAAACGATGTATGAAGCGGCCAAAGTGGACGGAGCCAACACCTGGCAGCAGTTTTGGAACGTCACCCTGCCCGAATTGCGCTATGTGATGGGCGCTATTTTCCTCCTGCGATTGATGTGGACCTTTAACAAATTTGACGACATTTTCCTGTTAACCGGCGGCGGTTTTGGGACGAATGTTTTGCCTGTGCTGACGTACCAGTTTAGTTTCAAACAGTTTAATTTTGGGCGCGGCGCGGCTACAGCGATGATTTTGCTGGTGATTTTGCTCGTATTTATGGCTTTTTATGTGGGCATTGTCATGCGTAACATTGATGAGGAATAAAAAATTGTCAATTGATAATTGTCAATTGTCAATTGTCAATTTTTCGGGAGTTTCCGATGCAGAACAATCAGCATATGCAAAATAATCAGAAGGAAATGAATTTTATTGACCGCATGGCCAGCCGGTTTAGCTTGCAAGGGTTCATTTTTGCCATCACGCTTACTTTTTTCCTGGTCAGTATTTTGTTCCCGTTTTACTGGATGGTGGCTTCCTCGTTTAAGACGCGGGCGGAGATTGGCGGGCGGTCGCCGGTGTATGTGCCCAGCGCGCTGCGAACGGAAGCCTATCAGGAGCTGTTTGACCCCGGCAATCCCAGCTTTCAGAATTTTGGCGTGAATATCTGGAATACGATTAAAGTGTCGGTGCCAACGGCCGTTATCGCTGTCATTTTAGCGGTGTTAGGCTCCTACGCCATCGCCCGGCTGAAATTCAAGGGCAAGAACCTCATGGTCAACGCCATTTTAGTCGTCTACCTGTTCCCCGGTATCCTGCTCATCATCCCTTTGTTCTCGATGCTGGCGCGAATTGGGGACACCATTGGCTTTGATGTGCAAGATAATCTGGGCGTGTTGGTGTTTACCTACCTGGCGCAAACGCTGCCGGTGGCGCTGTATATGCTCACCAACTACTTCCGCACCATCCCCGACGAAATTGAGCAGGCGGCGCTGATTGACGGTTGTTCCCGTCTGGAAGTCATCTGGCGCATCACCCTGCCGTTGGCCGTGCCGGCGCTCGTTTCCGTCGCTATCTACACGTTGATGATTGCCTGGAATGAATTTTTGTACGCTTTTGTTTTCCTTAACAGCCACGAATTATTCACCATGCCCATCAAAATCAATACGATTTGGAATGACCCCTCGCCGCGTCCGCATGTAGTGATGGCTGCCTCGACGATTATGACCGTGCCGATCATGGTATTGTTCTTGTCGTTGGAAAAGTATTTGGCTGAAGGGTTGTCGGCTGGCGGCGTTAAGGGATAATTTGGAATGATGAATGATGAGTAGGGAATGCGGAATGGCATTCATCATTCATCATTCCACGTTCATCATTTCAAATTATGGATAATAAACTTTACGGGCATCTGGCGTTCCTGTACGGTTCGGAACGCGCTCCGGCGCTGCTGGCGCGACTCAACAAAATAATCGCCCAATTCCAGACTCGATACCCCCAACTGACCATGCAGCGGGGGCGGCGGGTAACGGAACGAGACGCGATCCTCATCACGTATGGCGATATGGTTCAGGATGGGACATCGCCATTACGCACGCTGGCTGAATTTTTGCGGGCGCATCTGGCGGGGCTGGTGAGCGGCGTTCATTTTTTGCCCTTTTTCCCCTATTCGTCAGACGATGGTTTTTCGGTGATTGATTATTGGCAGGTCAATTCCGATTTTGGTGATTGGGAGGATGTGGCAGAAACGGGCCGCCATTTTCGCTTGATGTTTGATGCGGTTATCAATCACATTTCGGCCAAGAGCGCCTGGTTTCAAGGGTTTTTGCGCGGGGAGCCGGAATTCCAGGATTATTTCATTATGGTTGAGCCGGGCACGGATTTGTCGCAGGTGTTCCGGCCGCGTGCGCTGCCTTTGTTGACGGAGGTGGAGACGGCCGTTGGCCCCAAACTCGTCTGGACAACCTTCAGCGCCGACCAAATTGATTTGAATTTTGCCAATCCCGATGTGCTGCTCAAAATTATTGAACTGCTGCTGTTCTACGTGGCGCAAGGGGCAGAATTCATCCGGCTGGATGCGATTGGGTTTATGTGGAAGGAGATTGGGACGACCTGTTTGCATTTGCCGCAGACCCATCGCGCTATCCAGTTGATGCGGGCTGTTTTGAACCAAACTGCGCCGCGCGTGGCGCTCATTACGGAAACGAATGTGCCGCATGAGGAGAATATCTCTTATTTTGGCGATGGGACAAACGAAGCCCAAATGGTTTACAATTTCTCCTTGCCGCCGCTGACGCTGCACGCTTTTCACACCGGTAATGCGGAAGCGCTTTCCCGCTGGGCGGCGGCGCTGACTCTGCCTTCGGACGAGGCGACGTTTTTTAACTTTTTGGCCTCGCATGACGGGATTGGGCTGACGCCGGCAAGGGGGATTTTGAGTGATACGGCCGTTTCCGCTATCGCCAACCGTGTAAAAGCTTTGGGTGGGCATGTCTCCTACAAAAACAACCCCGACGGCAGCCAAAGCGCTTATGAACTCAATATCAATTACCTGGATGCGCTGGGCGATCCGGATGTGCTGGATGAGTCGGTGGAATGGGTCGCCCGCCGTTTTCTGGCGTCGCAGGCGATTATGCTGGCGTTGCGCGGCGTGCCGGGGATTTATTTTCACAGCTTGTTTGGCTCGCGCGGTTGGCCGGAAGGGGTAAAAATCAGCGGCCGCAACCGCACCATCAACCGGGAGAAACTGCGACGAGGGCGGCTGGAGCGGGAGTTGGCGGATGAAAGGTCGCTGCGCCATCATGTGTTTAGCGGCTATGCCAATTTGCTGCGCCAACGAACGACGCATCCCGCTTTTCATCCCAACGGCGGGCAGGAGATTTTGCAAGTTCATGAGGCGGTGTTTGCGGTTTTGCGGCGGGCGTTGGATG
>JANTHP010000412.1 GCA_024762395.1 Anaerolineae bacterium
GGCGATTGGGTTTGAGGGGGAGCGGCTGCCGCCAGCGGTGGAGACGGCGCTGTACCGCATTGTGCAGGAGGGGATTACCAATATTGCCCGCCACGCCCAGGCGCATTCAGCCAGCATTTTAATGGAACGGCGCAACGGCCGTGTCCGGGCGATTATTGAGGATGACGGGGTGGGATTTGATTATGAAACGGCCGTTGCCAGCGGCCGTTTGGGGCTGTACGGCATGAGAGAGCGAGCCGAACTGCTGGGCGGCGCTTTGAACATCGAATCCGAGCCAAATAAGGGAAGCAGCATCTTCATCGAGGTGCCGCTGTGACCCAGTCCATTAGAGTCCTGCTGGCCGACGACCACGCCGTTTTGCGCAGCGGCCTCAGCCTGCTGCTGGATGGCCAACCGGATATTGACGTGGTGGGCGAAGCCGCCAACGGCAGTGAAGTGCTGCCCCTGGCTTTGGAAAAACAACCAGACATCATCCTGCTCGATTTAACCATGCCTCAATTAGGTGGGTTAGATGTTTTGCCTCTACTGCGCCAAAACCTGCCCGACTGCCGCGTCCTCGTCTTGACCATGCACGACGATGAGAGCTATTTACGCCAGGCGCTTAAAGCGGGCGCTGCCGGGTACGTCCTCAAAAAAGCGGCCGATGTGGAGCTAATCTCGGCCATCCATGCCGTGATGCGCGGCGATTTGTACGTGCACCCTTCTATGACCAAGCTGCTGCTGGAGGAAATGATTCCGGCAGCGCGGCCGCCGGAGGGCAGCTTATGGGGGACATTGAGTCAGCGGGAGCAGGATGTGCTGCAACTGGTCGCATTGGGGCATACCGGCCGTGAAATTGCCGATGCGCTCAATCTCAGCGTTAAAACCATTGAGACGTACCGGGCGCGGGGGATGGAAAAGCTGGGACTGCACAGCCGGGCGGGGCTGGTGCGCTTTGCGCTGGCGCATGGATTATTGGAATGAGTTTGCAGTGTGAAAGCCTGGAACACTTAACGCCCTATTTATCATAAATTAATAACTACGTAAGAATTGTGGCATATCATATATCCATAACCGTTTAGCTTTAGATTCGGGAATTCGTTAGCGCCACTTTTGAGATTGGAGACTGGTGAACTGGGGACTGGTGGTCGCTAATCTCCAGTCTCCAGTCTCAGGAAGTAAATCTTAGACAATTACAAAGTTATGAAAATAAGTGGAGAATCATCATGTTGAAGAAAATTACAGACCGCCGCCGGGCGGAAGAAATCGTCCGCTCGGAAAATCGCCTGCCACCGGGCCAATCACTCACCAATAAATTCCCTGTTTTGCATTACGGCCCTACGCCGCAGGTTGACCTGGCTTCCTGGACGTTGAATGTCTTTGGCCTGGTTGAAGAAGAAATTACCTGGACATGGGAAGCATTTAACAAGCTGCCACGAACTAAACTAACGATGGACCTTCACTGTGTTACTCGATGGTCGCAGTTTGATATGGATTGGGAAGGCGTTTCTCTGGGACAATTGGTGCGTGAAGGTATTATCAAGCCAAAATCGGAAGCCAGATACATCATTCAGCATTGCGAATATGGCTACACAACCAATACGCCTATTGACCTGGTCTTGCAAGATAATTTTTTGTTAGCAACTCATTACGATGGACGGCCTTTAACGCTTGAGCATGGGTATCCTCTGCGGGGTTTGATTGGCACGTTTGCAGATCGCAGCGAGCCGAAATCGGCTTATTTGTGGAAGGGGGGGAAGTGGCTGCGTGGGCTGGAATTCCGGGCTGACGATAAGCTTGGCTTTTGGGAGGAGGCGGGTTATCACAATGAAGCTGATCCTTGGAAGGAACAACGGTTTGCCGGTAGTAGTTGGTTGAACAGAATGTAGAATGATGAATGGAAGTGTGAAGTGCAAGAAAAAATTTGTAACTATACAGGTGACAGTCACTTTTTCCAGAGATATTAGCTAAAGTTTTAGTAAGTGACTGTCATCTCTGGTCGCTGTATAGTTACAAAAATCTTACGTATTTTGTAACTGCCAGAGGCGAAAATACAAGCCCTGTTGGTCGAGTAAGTGCTGATGTGTGCCGCGTTCGACGACACGGCCGTTTTCCAGCGCCAAAATCTCATCCATCGCCTCTAAACCCATCAACCGATGGGTAATCAGCAGCAGGCTGCGATTATCCGTCAGGCTGAAGATGGTGTCCAGAATGTGGCCGGCGGTGATGGCGTCCAGATTGGCCGTTGGCTCGTCGAGCAGGAGGATGGGCGCGTCTTGCAGCAGGGCGCGGGCGATGGCCAACCGCTGCCGTTCGCCGCCGCTGAGCTGCAAACCCAGCTCGCCCACGCCCGTTTCGTAGCCGTCGGGCAGGCTGGCGATGAAGTCGTGGATGTGGGCGGCTTGGGTGGCGGCTTGGATGGCAGCCATATCGGCTTGGGGGTTGGCCAGACGCAAATTGTCGCGGATTGTGCCGTTGAAGAGGTGGGTGCGCTGGCGGATGACGCCATAAAGACGGCGAATGTCGTCGGGATGGTGGGCGCGGAGGGAACGGCCGTTCACCATCATCTCGCCACCGTCATACTCCCAAAAACGGAGCAGTAAATTAAGCAGTGTCGTTTTGCCTGCCCCGCTGGGGCCGACGATGGCCAGCCGCTTACCTGGCGGCAAATCAAAGCTAACGCCGTCCAGCGCGGGCAGGCTGTCATCGTAGCTGAAGGTGACGTTTTGTACGGTCAGCGTTGGCGTTTCAGGCAGCGGCGCAGGGTCGGTGGGCGGGAGAACGGCCGGTTGGGTGTTGACCAAATCGAGCAGCCGCCGCGCCGCTTCCAGGCTGCCGGTAAGCTGTTGGGCGGCCAGCGGCAGCGGCTGGACAGCCTCGAAGGCGGCCAACGACGCCAGCGCTAATCCCGCTAGATAAACGCCGTTAATTTGCCCGCTGCTGACCAGTGGAATGGCGAAAACAAGCATGGCAGCCATCCCGCCATTGCTGAACAGGACGCTTAATCCGGCGTGGAGGCCGTGTATCCAGGCCATCTTTTTTTGTACGGCCGTTAAGCCCAGGCTGGTTTGATGGGTGTTGTCGCGGAAACGGCCGTCTTGCCCAAAGGCCATCAAATCGGCTAAACCTTGCATGCTGTCCACCAGTTGGGTGTTGAGTTGGGCGCGGAGGGCGATGGCCTGCACGCTGAGGCGACGGCTGAGTTGGCCGGTGAGCAGCGTCGCGCCCACGCCCGCCAGCGCCAAAAAGAGCCAGAGGATAAGGGTGAGGCGGATGTCGAAAACGGCCGTCCACAGGCCCACACCCAACGCAATCAAGACAGCCACCAGCGGCGGGCTGACGACGCGGATGAAGAAATCTTGCAGCGTTTCGATGTCGGCGACGACCCGCGCCAGCAAATCGCCGCTGCGGAACTGCTGCAATCGCGCCGGGGCCAACGGCTCAATCGCCTCGTAAAACCAGACGCGCAGCCGCGCCAGCAGGCGGAAGGTGACGCCATGCGACACCAGCCGTTCCAGGTAGCGGAAGACGCCGCGCGTAATGCCAAAGAAGCGGACGCCGACTATGGCTACGCCCAATTCGGCGATGGAGGGCTGCAAAGCGGCGGCGGAGATGAGGTAAGAGGATGTCGCCAGCAAAGCGACGCTGCTGCCAATGGTCAACGCGCCCAGCAGGATGGAGAAGGCGATGCGTTTTTTGTGCGGGGCGAGGAGGGAGAGGAGGTGGCGGAGGGGGGATTGGGGAGTGGCGGGTGGCGAGTTGCGAGTTGCGGGTGGCGAGTGGTTGGGGATAACGGATGATGCATGACGGATGACGGATGACGGATGATGCATGTCCGGCGTTGCCGCCAACTTTTTATAGATACCGTCTTGCTGGATGAGGTCGTGGTGGGTTCCGGTTTGGGCGATACGGCCGTTGGCTAACACCACAATTTTGTCGGCGTGGGTGATG
>JANTHP010000413.1 GCA_024762395.1 Anaerolineae bacterium
AATTGCTAACACAACCACCCAAACCGTCTGATACCAGGAGCCAGTCAAATTATCTTGCAAGAAATAGGCCCAATTAACGCGATGTCCGACAGAGGTTTTTACTTTATCAGTTATTGCTGTCATCGTTATCTCTCCACCAACTTTATCTTTTCATTGTACCAATTCAACAAGATAGAGAAGACCAGACTAATAAGCATATACACCAACATCATGAGAACAAACAACTGCAAAACGCGCCCCGACTGGTTCATCGTCGTAAATGAAACCGCATACATATCGGGGAAGCCAATGGCAATACCAACACTGGTATCCTTCATCAAGCTCAGGAAAACGCCAATCCCCGGCGGAATAATCACCCGCAGCGCCTGCGGCAAGACAATCAACTGGAGTCTCTGCGATTCCGACAAGCCCAACGCCCGCGCCGCCTCTGTCTGGCCTTTGGAAACAGACATAATACCGGCGCGAACGATCTCAGCCAGGTTCCCGCCATAAAAAAGAACCAACGCCAACAGCAAAGCCGTGAATTCCGGCCGCAGCCGCGAGCCGCCAACCAAATTCAACCCTTCGCGGGCCGGAATATTCCACACAATGGGGCTTTCCTTGATCGAAGCAATAAAATGCGCGGTAGGCGATTCAAGCGTGGCCCGTTCCGATGCCAATATCGCTTTAGACGCCGCAAAAACATCGCATGTACCATCAGCGTACTCTTCGGTTACTTGGTCGGGACGATCAGAGCGATGAACTTCATACGGAATTTTCATACGCCGCAGCATCCTTGTCAGGTTGGCTTCTGACGGCGCCCCGTCCAACACACACACTTGCAGCGCCGCCTCATCTACCACCTCTTCAGGCAACATATGCAAATCGTCCAGACTGTTCAGTCCGGTACGGTTCAGCATCAACTTCTCCAGATCATCTAATTCTCGGATCCGGCTGGCCTTTGTAACCATCAAACCCTGCGTATCGGAAACAGCACTGGAAACCACCCAGCCAATCCCGATAATCGCCAGAAAAGAAATAATGCCCCATTGCAACTTGTTCGTGGCATGTCCGGTAATCTCTTCTTGCCGGTTCATCAAAATCCATAATACTTGGAATTGAATAATGCCTAACACCAGAAACGCTAACCAAATAGAGGCCGACGACGTTAATTGCGGCGAGGGAATATTCAGACCGCGTCGGGAAAAATACAGCGGCAATCCAAATGGCTGCGCCGCATTATCAAGTTCAGGAGCGGCTAAGATGACGCCAAAATAAATAAAGAACAGTTGAATTAGCAATGGCGTGTTACGCACCAACTCCACATACCATAACGCGATCTTACTAAGGAGCCAGTTGTTAGACAGCCGGATAATACCAACCAACGTTCCTACAATTGCGGTTAAAACGATGCCCAAAACGCCAACTTTAAGCGTATTGAGAATCCCCATATAAAACGCGCGCCAATAGGGGTCTGTATTAGTGTAATCTAAAACGGTATCCGAAATGTCAAATCCAGCCTCGCTGTCCATGAAATCATAGGCACAACGATAGCTAAACGAACCATCACGGCAAATGAACTGAGATTCTCCTAATTTCTGGACATTATCGGCAAAATTCCCGCCAATTGCGCGTACACCTAGGACAATAAGTACAATAAAGGCAATCTGTCCCAAGACACCCAAGACACGCACATCAAACAGATAGCCCAAAATAGCTCGTACAATAGGAGGTTCTTGGGAATCCTGAGGTGGGGGGGCGGCTGCTTGCGCCATAATTTCCTCCTCTTACCTAAAATTGACCAACGGCCCATCTATTTGCCAGGCCATTAGCGCTGCATTATACAAAAGGCGAGTTGCCTGATGGCAACTCGCCCTTATACAACAGTTATGGTTTAACGGAACGGCGGGGAGTAGAGGATACCGCCATCTGTCCACTGGGCGTTTAAACCGCGCGGCACATTGAATGGAGTATCGGGACCGAGGTTCGCATCGTAGATTTCGCCGTAGTTACCAACTTGCTTGATAATCTGGTAGCAGAAATCGTTGTTCAAACCCATCGCCTGACCCAGATCGCCTTCCACGCCTAGCAGGTTGAGGATACGAGGATCGTCGCTGCCTTTCATCTCGTCCACATTGGCGGAGGTGACGCCCAGGTCTTCAGCCTGGATGGTGCAGAAGGTTGACCATTTTACAATATCAAACCAGTTGTCGTCGCCATGACGTACCAATGGGCCAAGCGGCTCTTTGGACATGGTTTCGGCTAAGATTTTGTGTGCAGTGGGGTCGGTCAAGGTGGTGCTGTTGGCAATCAAACCGGATTTATCTGTTGTCCAACCGTCGCAGCGGCCTTCGTCGTAAGCGGCTTTCACATCGTTGCTCTCGGCAAAGACAACAGCTTCGTAATCAATACCGCGGCTGCGGAAAACGTCGGCCAGGTTCTTTTCGGTGGTGGTTCCGGCGTTCACACAAATGGTTCCGCCGTCCAGGTCTTCCAGGGTCTCAATGCCGGAGTCTTTACGCACCAGCATGCCCTGCCCATCGTAGAAAGTGGTTGGGGCAAAGTTGAAACCGAGAGAGGTGTCGCGGCTGAGCGTCCAGGTGGTGTTGCGGATGAGAACGTCAATTTCGCCGTTCTGCAAAATGGGGAAGCGCTCGCTGGCGTTGGAGGGACGGAACACAACGGCTTCGGAGTCACCCAGGGTGGCCGCAGCCACAACCCTGCAGTAATCGGCGTCAAAACCGGTAATGGAGCCATCTTCTTCAGCAACACTAAAACCAGGCAGCGTACCGCTGACGCCGCAGTTCAAGACGCCGCGCGCCTGTACTTCACCCAAGGTGTCGCCGCCACCAGCAAAGGTGATGGCTTCAGGAGCGGCGCTGCCGGCGTCGGCCGCCATCGCTTTGGCTTCTTCCAATGCGGCATTGGCATCGGCCAATTGTTGGGTCAAATCGTCAACCTGGCCTTGCAAAGCAGCCGAATCGCCGCTGTCGCCGCTGCATGCGGCCAAAGCCAGAACTAATGCCAGTAAAACAAGAATAAGGGTTATACGTTTCATTTGATAATCTCTCCTCCAGAATTAGGAATTGTGAATTTTGACATTTTTCTTATGAACAATGCTGTTGTATTTTGTCAGGCTATCACCTCCTCATAATAATTGGTATCCTAAATGGCCCAAGCTCTCGGCCCATTCAGAAACCTTCTTTGTTAGTTTTTGCTGTCACCCATGCTCTGCGTGGGTATCCATCGCAAGCATATGGGGGTGGTCTGTTATGCCAATTATGTGTGTTATTGACGGGGTGTGTAGTTTACAGGGGGGATGTAACGCGCATGCGTCGGGAAGGTAATAAAAAAATCGTGTATATGAAAATAGCGCCATTTTTAATAGGTGCAAGATGAAGCCGCTCTCGATTCGTATCGTGTCTTAAAAAAGGATCTTCCCTAAAAAGCGTTACTCTGTGGTCAAATAGTATAGCGGTACTAAAGAAATCAGCAAGTTTTTTGTGAATTTTTTATAAAACCCGAAGTTATGTTAAATTTTTGCTGTATTTCATCGAAACAGCGCTAAATTCAGTGTGAACCCGAACGGCCGTAATAATTTTGATTGGGTTATGTTGCAGATGCTTGAGTTGAAGTACGTGAAATGCACTTTTTTGATTTGACAAACGGCCGTTTCCCCACACAATACCGCTCATATCACAAAAAGGAAATTTTCGTATGAAACAGCCGTTCATCATTCTAATTATCTTGTCTGCTTTACTTGCTCTCACAGGATGCGGCGAAGCGTCTGCGCCCACGCCGGTCCCACCGGCGCCGACTTTGTTATCTGACGCGGGAGCGGCGGTCAATGCAACGCCGACAACGGCCGTTTCCCCCGCTGTCAATCCCACATTACCGCCGCCGCCCACAATGGCCCCGCCGCCTACAACAACGCCTTTGCCAGCCAGTC
>JANTHP010000414.1 GCA_024762395.1 Anaerolineae bacterium
ACTTTGGGTGAGCTGCGCCCCCAGGCGTCCGTCACTTCCAATTGACCTTTTTCCGATGACGCGCAGGCGGCAATGGTTAACAACAACAAGACAGCAAGTAGTAATTTCAAATGTTTCATGTGTTTCTCTCCTTAGGTAACAGTCACTTAAAATAGGCTCCTCAAGATTTGTCAAATTTGGCCTGGTAAATGCCTGATCATGCTAAAAAATTTGGGTCTCCAGGATTTCACGGGGTTGGCATGAGTAGCGGGTGGCGAGTAGCGAGTATGTTCTCTGGACGCGCCACCCGCTACTTGCCACTCGCAACCAAAAACCCCCGCGAATTCCCAAAGAGCCAAAAATTTGACCAACCTTCTCGGCAGCGCTGTTCAGCCGCTGTTGGTTTATGTTGTATTCACAAATTGCAACAAAAATTAACACGCCAAAGAGGATAAGTCAAATCAGGTGGGCAAGGTTGAATCATGTCGGGAATCATTGAGGGAATGCGGTGTGGCGGCGGCGTTCGAGAAGGTAGAAGCTGCGGCGACGGCCGTTATCCGCTGCATCCAGCACAAAATCAATAACGACGTAATCGGCCTCAAATAATGATTCAAATAGCTGCCGGGTATGCTGGCGCCAACGCCGCGCCAGGTCAAGGTTTTGCTGTTTGATGGCCTGGAAGTCGGCCGGAATTTCAACCAACGCTTTGCGGCCGGAAGTAGAACGAGGCTGGCGAGGCGGGGCGGGGAGGTTGTCGGCGTCAAACTGGGTTTCGTTGAGGAGGATGGCGCCTTGCTCGCGTAAGGTTTGGAAGGTAGACGGCCGTTTCCGCCCTTCAATACGCGCCTTCACCGGCTCGCTGTTCAGATGCCAGGCAACTTCAAAGCGGTCGGTGGGCAGCCCGGCGTTGATACCGGCCAATTCGCCATGAAAGTTACGATGATACCGGTTGCAGATGACGCCTAATTTGCCAAAGTTGAAACGGCCGTTCAAACTCTCCAACGGGTCAAATGTCCACGTGATCAAATCCAGCCCCAATTTAAGCGCGTGTTCCCGCTGCGCCAGCTTCAACCGATAGCCAACGCCGCGCCCCTGGTACGCCGGCAGCGTTCCGGCAACATTGGAATACATTTTCAGCCGCGCCGCCGCCGGGCCGTCTCCTTCCGGTTCAACGGCCAACATACCCATCACAAATCCCACCATTTTGCCGCCGTCAAAAGCGCCTAATAAGGCGCCGCCGTTGTGCCGGATGGCGTGCATCGTATGCACAGGCATGATTTCCAGATCGGGAATGCCCCAAATTTTTCGCTGCAAATTCTCCGCTTCTTCCATGTCGGCTAGAGAAGATAACGGCCGTATCACAATGCCATCATTCATCATTCATCATTCATCATTCATCATTCATCATTCATCATTCATCATTCATCATTCATCATTCATCATTCATCATTCAATTAACGTACCATTGAAAAACCTGCACGCCCCAAATCAGCATGGCAATACCGGCAGCAGCCAGATATTGGCCATAAGGCAGGTATGTGCGCGTGTTGACTTTGCGGTTGACAAGGATAACCAGCAAACTAACCGCGCCGCCCAATACAATCGCCAGCATAAGGGCGAAAAAGATGCGGTGGAAACCCAGCATCGCTCCCATCGCCATTGACAATTTCACATCCCCGTACCCCAGCGCGCCTTCGCCAAACAGCCAGCGCCCAATCTGGTAGAAGAGGTAAAAGACAATAAAGCCGACAGCCGCCCCCGCTAACGACAGTTTCCAATTGTTTTGGTCGGGGGTGACGATGAAACTGCCCAAAACGGCCAGCGCCGCTGCCGGGAAGGTGATTTTGTTAAGGATGAGCTTATTTTCCAAATCAATGACGATGACGAGGATGAGGATGGCGATGTGGATGCTGTTGACAATCAGATTGCGGGTTTCGGGGATGAGGGCGGGCAGGATGGCGAAGAGGACGGCCGTTCCCACCTCTACCAGCCACTCCCGTTTGCGTGTGGCCGCGCCGCACTGGGCGCACCGGCGGCGGGTGAGGGCCAGGAAGCCTATTCCCTGGTGTACATGACCGCATTGCAGGCAAAACGGCCGTTGCGGTCTTTCCCGCTCCGGCAGCGCATCCGCCAACATATTGATAAGAACGCCGACAATCAAACCAATGAAAGCAAAGAGAATGTTTAACATGCGGGAATTATAGCCGTGAAATGTGATGCGTGAAACGTGAAACGTGAAACGTGATGCGTGATGCGTAATGCGTAATGCGTGATGCACCTCTGGTTACGCATTACGCATTACGCATTACGCCATGAATTCCCAAAGAGCCACTTTTACAAAACACCACTCACGGCCGCATGATAATCGGTTGAAAATTATGACGCACTTCCTCCACAACCCATAAACTCACCGGAATATGCGCCGGGCTGCCAATCACGCCTGCCGCCGACTCGATGGTGAGCGTTGTCGTGTATGTGCCGGTCGGGTAGCCGCCGCTGCTAATCGTCACCGTCAAATTATCACCGGCGCCGCCGGACACGGCGCTTAAAACGGGCGTAATGGCTCCCATTGGATCGAGGGACGCCGTCCACGTCAACCCCGCCGACAAGTTGATGTTGACCGTGTAGGTCACAGTTTGGGGTACATCGTCATCAGCCAGCAAGCCCAACTGTGTCGGCAGCCCTGTTAGTACCATATCCCGAATTAACGAAGCATCATCCCAATAAACATCGTTGTGTTTGACGGGCAAGTTGGGCCGAGAATAGATGAATACGGTAACGGTATTGGCCTGGGCGACGGCTTCCACCTCAAACAAGTCAAAAAAGTCATACTGTTCCCGCTCGTCGCTCCAAATGATGTTGGCGCTTTCCCAATCTGTGCCGCCAGTAGGGTCAATGCCTACTTTTTGGTACAGTTCGCCATTGTCCGGGTCCGGGTCGCTGTACCAATCGCTGTCTGTACGGGCCGACCAGGCATGACCATAAGCGCTGAAGCAGTAACGGCCGCCGGGTACGGCCGTTACCTGTTGGTACGCGCCGCCCTCATGCCGGGTAAAAAAAGAAAAGTAGTGCATAGATTTTTCGCCGCTGCGCACCCGATCCGGATTCACCTGGTCTGTCGTAGAATCGGTGTACTCCGGCATGATGAGCCACTCTTCCGTCCCATCGGGCAGCCAGTAAGGATGCCAGCCTTCGGGCATTTGCGCCCGTTCGCAAACCTGGTTCGGTTCATCCGGGTTCCATGTCTGGCAGTCGGGATGGCCGGGCGGCGGCATGATGTAAGTTGTGTATTCGCCCTCAAAGCTGGGGTTGGTCAACAGGTTATCGCCGGTGCAGCTTGCATTAACAGGCTCTGCAAACGTCTGGTCTGCACGCAGCACGGCCGTTTCCTCCCCCATCGCCGCACTCATCCCCACCAATCCATACGCCGCTCCCATCGCGCCCAACAAAACAAACAGAATCATACTCACTCGTTTCATTCGCATATCTCCACGTAACATCTCAATAAATCGTGGATAAGAGTTGACAAATTTCATCAGCGCCTCGTTTTATACGAGCGCCACAGGAAAATTTGTCAACTCTCCCCCGGAATATTGAGAAGATGCATCTCCACCAAAACAAATTTCAGACATCCCCCCGCAAATAATTTACCAGAAAAAAGTGTACGCCGATGTGAAAAACAGGTATTATTAGCCAGCCCTAAGCCATATAGGCCGCCATCTTATCCACGCATCATTATTCAGGGCAAGCAAGAAACAATCAAAAACAGGGAATAGGAGAAGAAAATGAACCGCATTGCTCGCATCGGGCTAATCCTCGTTGGAATTTTACTTATCATCATCATTGCTGCCGGGGTGATGGGGGTAGTGACCGTGAGACGGCCGTTTCCCACCACCGACGGAACCATCACCCTTAACGG
>JANTHP010000415.1 GCA_024762395.1 Anaerolineae bacterium
TTTTGGAATCAGGATTTGCTGAACTTGGCAGCAGGATAACAAAATTGTTTTGATTTGTCAAGATATTGCACAGATTAACTTGACAAATAATTTTCAATATGCTATGATTTTTTTGTGATTAACGCAAGGCTTGCTGAAATAACCGGCAATTTAACCTGACATTGACAGTAATTTGGACAAAAAGTGGACATCGGGTTTACTATTAGGGTATTGACATTCGCCGATTGATTCAGCAGGAGAATAAAAATGACAGCGATCAACACAACGCCAGCCTACAATCTAAAAGTCATTGTCGCCGAAACCGGCATTAAGCCGGATACGCTGCGTGCCTGGGAACGTCGTTACGGTTTGCCCAAACCACAGCGCACCAAAGGCAAGCACCGCCTTTATTCGCAGCATGATTTGGAACTGATTAAATGGTTGATGGCCCGGCAGTCGGAAGGGTTGAGCATCAGCCGGGCGGTGAAATTGTGGAAGCAGTTGGAAGAAGAGGGGCAGAACCCGCTGGCAGTTTATGGCGAGGCGGCGATGGAGGGAACGGCCGTTTCCCCCATCACCGGCAGCCGCATCGAAGAGCTGCGCCAAAACTGGATAGACGCCATTCATCAATTTGACGAAACGGCCGCCGAGCGCGTGCTGGCCCAAGCCTTCGCCATTTACCCGCCCGAAACCGTTTGCCTGCAGCTGCTCATGCAGGGGCTTTCCACCATCGGTAATCAATGGTATGAAGGCGCCGCCACCGTCCAGCAAGAGCATTTCGCTTCCGCTTTAGCCATGCGGCGGCTGCACACCCTGCTGGCTGCCGCGCCGCCGCCCACGCGCCGCGAACGCATCATCGTCGCCTGCCCGCCGCAAGAAGACCACACCTTTGCCCCGCTGCTCATCGCCCTCATGCTGCGCTATCGCGGCTGGGATGTCGTCTATCTGGGCGCCGACGTGCCCGTCGAGCGGTTGGAAAGCACATTGGACGCCATTCGCCCCCATCTGGTATTGCTTACCGCGCAGCAGTTGCACACGGCCGCTTCCCTTTTAGATATCGCCGGCTTTTTACAACAACGAAACATCCCCGTCGCTTTTGGCGGCTTAATTTTCAACATCCTGACCGATTTGCACCAGCGCATTCCCGGCCACTTTTTAGGCGGGCGGCTGGAAGAAACGCCCCACATCGTCGAAAACTTAATTAATTTTGGCGCGCCGCTGCCCAACATAACGCCAGTATCTGAAATTTACCGCGACGCATCAATCCATTTTCGCGAACGTCAGTCCCAAATTGAGAGCCACATGTGGCAAAAATTCCAGCAGTCGGAAATGCCCTACGAACATTTTGTCAACGCCAACATGCACATGGCCCGCAACATCCTCTCCGCGCTGGCGCTGGGCGATATGGAGTACATCGGCGTCGAATTGGCCTGGATCAGGCAGCTTTTGACCAACTACCAATGGCCCGATGGCGCATTGGAACGTTACCTGGCCGCTTATCACGAAGCGGTTGATTTATACACCAACGGCCCCGGCCGCCCCATTGTGGATTGGCTGGCGCAAATTATTGAAAACGGACAGACCTGACAGGTTTTTAATAGAAGCATTGCAAAGCGAATAGCCTTGTAAAAACCTGTCAGGTCTCCGAGAAGGGAGAAACATGAAAGAAAAAGTAATCATCATCGGCAGTGGATTTGGCGGCTTGGGCGCAGCGGCGCGATTGGCGGCGCAGGGCTTTCAGGTTGAAATCTTTGATAAATTAGACAAACCGGGCGGCCGCGCCTATGTTTTTGAGCAAAACGGCTTCAAATTCGACGGCGGCCCGACGGTGATTACGGCGCCTTTCATGTTTGACGAGATTTTCGAGCTGGCTGGCCGCAAGCGCGAGGATTATGTCGCGTTCAAGCAGTTGGATCCTTTTTACCGCATTTTTGATCACACGGGACGGCCGTTTGACTACAACGACAACCCCGACTTCATCGCCGACCAAATCCAGCAGTGGAACCCGGAAGACGCTGAGGGATACGGCCGTTTCATGGCCTCCACCAAAGCCATCTTTCAAAAAGGGTTCGTCGAACTGGCCGACAAGCCGTTCCTCAAAATCAGCGACATGCTCAAAGTCGCTCCCGACTTGATCAAGCTGCAATCTCACAAATCCGTTTACCGCTACGTCTCTAAATTCATCAAGAACGAGTTTTTGCGCCGCGTCTTTTCCTTCCACCCCCTGCTCATCGGCGGCAATCCGTTCGATTCCTCTTCCATTTACGCCATGATCCATTATTTGGAGCGGGAGTGGGGGATCCACTACGCGATGGGCGGCACGGGGGCATTGGTGGACGGGTTGGTGAAGCTGATTGAGGAGTTAAACGGCCGTATCCACCTCAACAGCGAAGTCAGCGAAATCATCATCAAAGGCAAAAAAGCGGCCGGGATCCGCCTCGCCGATGGAACCATCCACACCGCCGACCACGTCATCTCCAACGCCGACGTCGCCTGGACAAACCTCAACCTCATCCCCAGCCAGCATCGCGGCCTGCGCAACAGCGATTTCCGCTGGCAAAAGCTTACCCGCTACAGCATGTCCCTCGTCGTCATCTACTTCGGCACGAAGAAACTGTACCGGCACGAAGGCCAGCTGGCCCACCACAACATCATCCTCAGCCAGCGTTACAAAGGGCTGCTGGCCGACATCTTCAAAAACAAGGTCTTGCCCGAAGATTTCTCGCTTTACCTGCACATGCCAACCCTCACCGACCCCAGCATCGCCCCCGACGGCAACGAAGGCTTTTACGTCCTGGCTCCGGTTCCCCATTTGGGCGCAGACGTGGACTGGGCGCAGGCGGCCAAGCCGTACCGCGACGCCATCATGCAGTTCCTGGAAGACAACTACCTGCCCGATTTACAGGCCAACCTCGTCGCCGAGTACATGATTGACCCGCGCCACTTTGAAGCGCGGCTCAACAGCCACATGGGCGCCGCCTTTTCCGTCGAACCCATTTTGACCCAATCCGCCTGGTTCCGCCCGCACAACCGCTCCGAAGATTTCGACAATCTCTACTACGTTGGCGCCGGCACACATCCCGGCGCAGGCCTGCCCGGCGTCCTTTCCTCCTCCAAAATCGTCGAGGATTTGATTATGGCCAGCCGTCAGCGGTCAGCTATCAGCCATCAGCGGGAAACGGCCGTCATTCACAATTCACAATTCCCCATTCACAATTCACAATTATGATCCTCCCCACCGCCCAACCCGAAACCGGCCTCCGCGTCCTCAAAGGCCTCGCCCGCGACCGCTCCTTGCTCACCGCCATGTCCATTATGCGCGACGAAGTCGGGCCGGTCTTTCAAATCACGCTGCCTGGCTTCCAACCGGCCGTCATGGTTGGCCCGGAGAGCAACCGGCAAATCATGGTCAGCCAAAGCCGCCATTTCCACTGGCGCAGCCCGGCCGACCCGGTGACGAAGCTGCTGCGGCACGGTTTGCTCGTCGAAGATGGCGAAACCCACGCCGCCCGTCGCGCCGAAATGGAGCCGCTTATGCAAAAACAGCACGTCATGTCCCACATTCCGGCCATGCAGGTCTACACCGACCGCGTTTTGGCTGACTGGGCTGACGGTTCTGTCCAAGACATGCTGGTAGAAATGCGCCGCGCCGCCCTGCTCATCTTCATGGGGACGCTGCTCAATGTGGAGTTTGGCCCCGACATGGAGCGGATGTGGCGGCCGATTTTACGCGCCATCAAATTCATCTCCCCCGGCCTCTGGATTATTTGGCCGGAGATGCCGCGCCCCGGCTACAAAAAGGCGCAGGCGGAGATGAATGATTATTTATTGGGGATTATTCGGGAGAGGAGACAGAGACTGGAGACTGGGAGACTAGAGACTCAATCTCCAATCTCCAGTCTCAAATCTCCCGATCT
>JANTHP010000416.1 GCA_024762395.1 Anaerolineae bacterium
TCGGCGCGTCGGTGGGTGTGCGCCCCACATGCACCTCCCCCCACACGCGCCCCGGCACGTTGACGGGGACCAAAACGGCTTGCAAATGGTTATGCTGTCCGCCGCTGCGGCGCAAAAAATCGCTTAACATCCCCGTGCTGTCGGGATATTCGGCCCGCGCCCCCAGCGCCAGCAGCGCGGCCAGCCACTGCGGGGCCAGGTTGGGCGAGTAAACGGCCTCGGCGACGGTTGTGCCGCTGCGTTTTTGCCAGGAAATGGAGCCGCTCAGGGTTTGGCGCAGCAGGTCAGGACAATCAGGCGCTTCATACACATCTTGCAATGTCGTCCGCACATCCAGCCTCAAACATAACTCTGCGTCGTCATACCGCTGCGGCAACAGCGTGATCAAGTTTTCATTCATAATTGCTCTCCCACTGGCGATGCCAGGTTAAAGACGTCCCCCGACTGCCATTGGCTGGTTGTGATGGGGACGCGGTGGTAACGGCCGTGTTCATCCTCACGCAGCCGGTATAAATCTTCAAACTTCTCCACCCGATCAATAAAAAGGACGCCGTTCAAATGATCAATCTCATGATGAACAACCACAGCGTCAAAGCCGGTAAAAACGCGGTCAAATGGCTTGCCCTCTTCATCCAGACCGGTAACTCGCAGGCGATGCGGCCGTACCGTGTCGGCAAAAAGACCGGGGAAACTCAAACAGCCATCATAATCCAGCCGCTCATCGCCCGCTTCAATAATTTTCGGGTTAACCAGGGCGATTGGCGGATCAGGTTCAATCCCCGCTTCATTGCCCGCATTTAACCGGACGAGAACGACTCGGAAATGGACGTTGATTTGCGGCGCGGCCAGCCCAATGCCCTCCGCATGGGCGTTTAGCGTGTCTTTCAAATCCCGGATGAGTTTTTGCGTATGCCGATTAACGCCTTTGGCCGGTTTACTTTTTCGCCGAAGCGGAGCCGGGTTATCGGCATACAGCACAATTTTTTGTACGGCCATCGTCATGCCTCATGAGGCGTATAATCCCCGGCCGGCAGCGGCCCGCCCAGCCGTTCCAGCGCCCGTTCCAGCGGGATATTCACATGATGCATTTGCTCCACAGCCATGAGCATATCTGCCTGGGCCACGCCCGCCTTTACGGCCCACTGCTGAAATTCATGCGCATGTTCTTCATTATGTTCAATCCAATGGGGTATCAATACGCGCAGCTTATCTAATTCGTTCATGCTTAACTCGTCTCCTTCGCCGTTTCAAAATCTGCGGGATTTTTGACAACCAACACCGGCACATGAGCATGAGCCAATACACGATGACTCACACTTCCCAATAACAAACTGGTTAATTCACCGTGACCGCGGCTTCCGATCACTATCAGATCGCATTGGCGCACGTCAGCCACTTGTAAAATAGCGTTAGCCGGTGGCCCTTCCAAAACCTCAACGATGACATTAAGACCGGCGTCTCGTAATGTATTCGCGGCTTGCTTGGTTATACGTTGGCTTTCTCCAATATGGTCGTTGACGACACGCTCCCGCCACGGGTCGCCCAGATAGTCAGGCACGGGCGGAAAAGCGTTTACAACAATGAGTTGCGCTTTATCGCGCAAGGCCAAATCCCGGGCATAGGCTAAAGCGCTTTCAGACCCAGCGGAACCATCCACAGCCAGTAAAATCTTCGTGAACATGTTTACCTCCTACCTAAATGTAGGACAAGTTGTTAACTTGTCCCGGCAAGATAACATCTTGCCCTACAGCAGCAGCCATTTTCATTTATTTGATGGTGGCCAATTGCCCGTGTTGTCTCCTTGGACATTGAAGTAACTCTCATGGGTCTGTACAATCAAATAGGCGCGTTTCATTTGCTTTACAAAACCCATTTCTATTCATTCCGAGGGCCAAACAGCAAGGAGCCGATTCTGACCATGTTGGCGCCTTCCTCTATGGCAACCAGATAGCTGTTACTCATGCCCATGGAAAGCGTTTTCATAACGATGTTGGGCAGATTTAGAGCGGCCAGACGTTCAAATGCGGTGCGGGTGGCGCGGAAATAGGGCCGGGCGTCTTCGGGGTCACCGAAGCGCGGCCCCATTGTCATCAACCCCTCAACGCGAATGGATGGCAATTCGCTCAATCGGTGAACCAGATCGTCAACCTCCTCCGGCAGAACGCCGGTTTTACGCGCTTCCCGACCGCTGTTAATTTCCACCAGCACGGGCATGATTTTGCCAATTTCGGCGCAATGCTTGTCCAGCGCCGCGGCCAGCCGCCAGGAATCCACCGTTTCGATCATGTCAAAAAGAGGGATGGCTTTTTTAACCTTGTTCCGCTGTAAATGACCGATCATGTGCCATTCGATTTGATGGCCGACGGCCGTAATGACATTTTCTGCTTCCTGGACGTAATTTTGCCCAAAACAGGTCACGCCAGCGCGGGCCGCCACCGCTACTTCTTCCGGCGTGCGCGTTTTGGCGGCAGCGACCAGCTTGACGCCGGGCGGCAGCGCCGCCAAAATGCGCCTCGCGTTCTTTTCAATCAATGCTGAATCCATTTCACACCTCAGCGGATGATTATCCCGCAATGTTCTCTGAAATTTCGCGGATTTTAATGTTCCGCCGGTTCAATTCGTCAATAAACGCCGTGTAAAGCGCGCCTTGAATGCCGTCTTCCGGGGGGACAATTCCCCTGGTTCTGACTGCGCCGCGGCCGATGAACAGCGCCCCAATCGCGGCTGAAAAGCCGGTGACGCGGGCCATTGCCGACAGCCCAGTTTGGGGGTCGGCTTCGTCCCACAGGTAGTAATTCAGCCGGGTGCGCCGTCCATCCTTGACGCCGGTTACGGTGTTCCACATGACGCAAACATCGCTGTCGCCGGGGCGCGGCTGAAGTTTGGGCTGGATGAGGGCCAGCAGGAATTCGCGCGGCGCGATTTTGGCTCCGCTGATGTCTACCGGCTGTAAGTCGAGCAGGCCGCACTCTTTCAGGGTTTGGATGCCCTGCCAATGGCCCGGCCAGCGGATGGTTTTTTCGGCGAATTCGCGGAGGAACGGCCGTGTATAAATAAAACTGGGCATCCCCGGCGTAATGGCGCACTCTAACGCTTCGTCCTGACCGAATTGGGCGAAGCGGAACGGCTCCAGCTCGCTGGCGGCGTCCACTTCGACGATTTTGCCGTCTTGGCGCACGTTGACTTTGACCATGTATTCGCGCAAAACGTGGTCAAAGGCCCAGGTAATCATGTATCGGAGCGGGTGATGGGCGGCGGCTTTTTTGGAGGGGATGCCGCCGACGCGGGCAACGGCCGTTTCCGCCTGATCCAGCTTTCTAATGCCTTCGCCCAGGGTGATGTTGCTGAGGCCGGGGGCGAAGCCCATCCCATCCAGGATGGTGACGCCATGGGCGACAGCCTGGTCGTGCAGCCAGTCGCCATAATCGTTGAGGGGCATCCCATCCGGCGTTTCCAGCCCTTCCACTTCATAGGCATCCGGGCGGCGGTGATACTCTTCGAGCATGTCTACGATATGCAGGTTGGATTGAACGGCCGTTGCCATCACTTGATAACTCGTCTTCCGGTCGGGCAGGGCGATGACGCCCACGTCATACTGAGCCATCACACGGCTGACCGCTTCTGTGTCAGCCACATCCAGGGCGTGCGTTTTGATTTTGGGGCTATTGATCCAGGTTTGGGTTCGCTTAAGCGCCTCTGTCTGCCGCCCAACGAGACCGACGACGGTAACGTCATCAGCTTGGACCAAATCCCAGGCAACGGCCGTGCCAATCTTGCCCGACCCACCAAATACCAGAATCTTCATATCATGATCCTCCATCGCTCAAACGCCGCATCATCAAAATCCGTTCAAGTCAGGTGAATGCTATCCACACGCATCTTC
>JANTHP010000417.1 GCA_024762395.1 Anaerolineae bacterium
GGGCGGCGGGGCTGGCGGTTCGTAGTTTTCCAGGGCGTTGGCGGGGACTTTGACGGGAGTGTAGAGTCCTTTTTTAGGCCCGGTGACGATCATGATGGTGCCGCCGGGGACGAGGTCTATGAGACGGCCGTTTACCCGCGCCTTTTCTCGTAAATTGATGCCGCCGGCGCTGGCCTGTGCCAAATCATTCACAACAAAAATGCCATCTGTGTATGCCCAGCCGTCAACATAAGGGCCGGCCGGCCTTTGGAAGCCCATTAGCGGCATGAGGAAGGGGGTGGGGTCAATGATGTTGTAGGGCCAGTTTCCTTGATGCGCCCCGGCTTTTTTCAGTGTCAGGTGCAGGTGGGAGCCGAAGCTGTTGCCGGTGTTGTCGGCTAATCCCAGCAGGCTGCCGGCCTGCACTTGCTGGCCGACGCTGACGCGGGCTTCTTGTAAGTGGCCGTAAATTGTTTCGTAGCCATCGGTGTGGGTGATGCGAACGTGAATGCCGTAGTTGTGGTTGGTGGGGTTGGTGTGGACGACTTTGACGCGCCCCGGTGCGACGGCGAAGATTTTGCTGCCGCTGGGGGCCATGATGTCTAATCCTTCATGGCCGGGAAGGCCGAATTGGGCATAATTTTGTGGGTTGGCGCCGAAGTATTGGTTGATGCTGCGAAATTCTGTGGGCCAGGCTTCGAATTTGAAACTGCTCATGGGAACCTCCTGGAATTGGTAATTGGTAGTTAGTTGTTGGTCATTGGTATTAGCTTCTATTTATGTTAATGGTCAATTGTCAATTGTCAATTGCTAATTGTCAATTGGTTAAAGCCGAGGGGGACGAGTTGGATGAAACTGCTGCCGGGGGCGAGGGGGAGGATGTTGCCGTCCAGGTCGGTGAAGGTTAGCATGTCATGGGGATCGCTGCGATGCCAACGGCCGTCTATCCGCACGCCGTCCCGAAAGATTGAAACTGGCCCTTCGCCCCAAATTTGAATTTGGATGGAGTAGTGACCGCCGCCGACGTGGTCTTCCAGGATGTCGGTGTCTTGGTGGTGGGCGGCGAGGACGATGATGTTTTTGAAGCTGAGCTGCTGGCCGGTGTTGGCGTCGAGATGGGGTTGGCCGTCGGTCCAGCGGGTGTAACGGCCGTTTCCCTCATTATATGCCCAGGTTACATACGTCCCGTCGTACCCGATTTCGATTTGGCGGGCCGGTTCGCCGGGGACGGACGGTGCGGGGCTAAATGCCATTCCGTTTTGGAAGTGGGGCGGCGTGTCTTGCTCGCGCAGGCCGAGGATGTAGTGCAGGTTGTAGGTACTGGTGAATAGCGTGTGTTCAAATGCTTTGTTGGGGTCTTCCACGCGGAAGAAGCCGCCATGCCCAAAATCGGGCGAGATGATGCGGTCGAAGAATTCGCTTTCCTGGAACATGAGCCGCACGGGGCCGGATGAGCCGGAGTAGGCGAAGGCGGCGTCGTACATTTTGGGAATTTCCAAATCTATGAGACGCCCGCTGCGAATGGAACCGACGGGATCGGCGTCTTTGCTGTAGAAAACGGCCGTAAACCGCGTCAACCCGCCCTCGGCGTAATGCTCAAAGACCAAATCGGCGTTGTTCAGGCCGGATTGGGGGCGGACGATGGCGGGGGCGTTGGAAATTTTGATGGCTAACGGCCGTCTTGCCAGCACGGTTGGGTCGTTGGCTGTTTCTCCCGTGAGTGGGTTTACGTTTTCCGGGAAGTTGTCAGGGCCAATAAGCCCTTCGATGGCGATGGGAGGAGGCGATGCGGTCGGCGGGGCCGGTGATGCGGTCGGGCTGGGGGCGTCGTCGTCGCTTACTGAAATGACAGGCGGCGGAACCAGGGTTGGCGTGGGCGGCGGGGGGGAGGGGGAAACATTGCTTGGCTCTTCGGCGCTGGGGCCATCGGTTGTGGCAACTTGTGTTGTCTCCGGTGCAATCTCTACGTTTACAGGCTCAGTCTGGCAGCTCGCCAATAAAATTGCAAACAAAAAAACAGTTAACGGAACAGCCCATTTACGCAAAATGGTTGGCATAAATAACTCCTCGGAAGCGGTGTTCAGTCAATAATTATACTGGGGTAGTTCTTGGAAGCACGTTTTGGATGTGCAAATGGGATGTTAACGCACGCGCCGCTGCCAATGTTCTTTGGGCGAAAGTTCGGTCACGCTTTCGTCGGCGTGGATGAAATCGAGCAGCAGCCGGTTGAATTTAACTTTTTCTTGCAGCATGGGGAAATGGCTGCACTTGTCCAGGGGGACGAAGAAGCGTTGGCTGCCACCGTTTTGTAAACGGCCGTATTCGCTTTCTGGCAGTTGTATCACCTGGTCTTGAGCGCCGGAGATGAGGAGTAACGGCCGTTTACAATCAGCCAACTCATCAGTAAACGAAAGGCCGCTTAATTCCTGCGCCAATCTGTTAACTGCCACCTGATCCGTTTTGCCCATCTCTGAATCCACTTCCATAAAACTATTCGATTTGCCTAAGACACGAGAAACAAACGAATCCGGCGAGGAATTCGTTAAACGGTCATGAATAAAATTACCCTTAATTGGGAGAGAGACCGTTACCAGCTTTTCAACACGTTCCGGCCGTTTTTGTGTATATCGCAAAGCCACCGCAGCGCCTAATGAGTGTCCAATCAGCACAACAGGCTGCATAATACCCATTTTATCAATGAACTGATCAATCATTTCCACATAGGCCGGCAAAGAATACAATTCTTGCGATTTGCTGGAGTCGCCAAACCCCCATAAATCAATGGCAAAAGAGCGCTGCCCCGCAGACAGCGCCTGCATAGACGGCCACCAATAACGCCACGATCCTAACCACCCATGCACAAACAGCAAAGGCTGACCGCGGCCTAAAACCTCGTAATGTATTAGCTGGTTATTGACGGTGGCAATACTCATAACCTAAAACGGAGATAACTATTCAAGGAATTCTCTTAAATTTGTCAAATGTGGCCTGGTAACTGTCTGGACATACAAAAAATTCGACAAATCTCCTTGGCGTTCAAAAAAACTAATGTAACTATTCAGCTACCGGAGGTGACAATCACTTACTAAACATCGTGGCTTTGGCTAAGTAATTGTCCAGAAATTACTTTCGTAGGGCGGATTGGTAATCCGCCCGGCCGGAATATCATTCCGGCCTACAAAAAAGGGAAGTTATTTTTAGACGGTTACTAAGACCTCTAGGAAAAGTGACTGTCACCTGAATAATTACAAACTAATGATGGTTGTTCAAGGTAGATTTAACTGCACTAATCAACTCATCGGGCGAAAAAGGTTTCAAAATATATTGTTCGGCGCCTGCTTTTAGGCCGGTTTGAACTTCCGTTTCCTGGCCTTTTGCCGACAAGAAGATAATGGGGATATGTTTTGTCATCTCATTTTCTTTCAAGCGGCGGCAGGCTTCATAGCCAGTCATATGCGGCATACGTACATCCATCAAAATCAGGTCGAATTGTCCCTGATTAGCCTGAGCGGCTTTGACGGCTAGTGCGCCGTTTTCAACTGCATCTACGTCAAATCCGCTAAACTGTAAGGTTAACATAATTAATTCGCGGATATCTTGATCGTCTTCTGCAACAAGGATTTTTGACATAATGCTTCCTTTACTTTCTGCTTGGTTAGTAACGATACAGCTACCAGAAGTGATAGTCACTTGGAAAAAGTGACTGTCACCTATCTAGTATCAGTGTTCAGTAATCTGTAAACAGTTATCAGTACGGTCTACCTCTGGAAAGTACCTACTGAAAACTGTTTACTGACTTCTATTTACTGGTACTAGTTATCTTGGTTAAATAAATCCTATGTAAACCTGCTGCCATAAACCGGAGTTGGCAATTCTAGGTTGGATCACCGGTTGGAGCT
>JANTHP010000418.1 GCA_024762395.1 Anaerolineae bacterium
ATGCCGCGCCGTCAATTAAATGAATGAGAACCCGCGTCCGTTCCACATGGCGCAAGAAGTCGTGGCCCAGCCCCACGCCGTCGGCCGCCCCCTCAATCAGTCCGGGAATGTCGGCCAGCGTCATTGTCTCGTAATCGTCCAGCGTGACGACGCCCAGGCTGGGCTGTAAGGTGGTGAACGGGTAGTTGGCGATTTTGGGCCTGGCTGCGCTCACGACAGAGAGTAGTGTGGATTTGCCTGCATTGGGCACGCCCACAATCCCCACATCGGCAATGAGTTTTAGCTCTAATTCCAACCATATTTCCCGGCCCGGTTCGCCCCGTTCGGCAATGCGAGGCGCTTGATTGACGCTGCTGGCAAAGCGGGCGTTGCCTCGTCCTCCTTTGCCTCCCTTGAGGATGGTCACTTCCTGTCCGGCTTCGGTTAAGTCGGCCAACTGCTCGCCGGTCTCAGCGTTCCGGATGATGGTTCCGGGTGGTACTTCCAGGCGCAGCGTTTCGCCGTTAGCGCCGGTGCGATTCTTGGTGTTGCCGTGTGCGGCATCGCCGGCACGGAAATGGTTGCTGCGATGGTAGCGGACAAGGCTGTTGTGGCTGGGATTAACGGCAAAAACGACATCACCGCCCTGGCCGCCATCGCCGCCGCTGGGACCGCCTAAAGGAACATGTTTCTCGCGGCGAAAGCCTATCATGCCGTCGCCGCCGTTACCGCTTTTGATGTAGATTTTTGCTCGGTCGTAAAACATAGTGGTGGTGGATTTATAATTCAGGTATGTATCGGGAATTGGCGTTCCCGATACGCATAATTTCTATCCGTCTAGCAAGGAGCGAAGTTTAGCAAGCCGAGGGTCAATGTTGTCTTCTTTGCAGTCGCAGTCGGCTTCGTTGAGGTTTTGGCCGCAGATCATGCAGAGACCTTGACAATCTGGTTTGCAGAGGGGCTGCATGGGGGTTTCCAGTAAGCTGAGTTCGCGGACGAGGGGGGCCAGGTCAATGAAGCCGGTTTCGCCGTCGAAGGTGTAGGCGTCTTCGTCTTGGGGGGCGTGTTCGGGTGGGTAGAAGTAGAGTTCGTCCAGTTGGATGGTGATGGGAACGAGGGCGTCTTCCAGGCAGCGAACGCATTCGGTGTGGATGGCGGTTTGGAAACGGCCGTTTACATACACCCCTTCTGAAGTTCGCGTAGCCATGAACTGGCCTTGTAAGGGCGTCAACGTCACATCTTCGCTGACCCGGATAGTCGGGTAGCTGATTTCGTTGAGCCGGCTGGTTCCCAGCGGCGCTTCTAGCAGGAAACCGAAGTTAAATCGTAGTCGTGAAAAGTTATTAGTACTCATGATTGTCTCTATTGGTCAAAATGACCGATTGAGTATAGCATATCCGACCATAAAGCGGTAAGCGGGGGAGGTAAAAATCATTACGTGGAAAGTCGCGGAGAAGATATGGAGATTTGCAGAGAGAAGAAAAAGAGAAAAAGAAATGATGAAATTGTTGGTAGCGACGCATAATCAGGGTAAGGTGAAGGAATTTGCCGGGATGTTGGCGGATTTGGAGATTGAGTGGTTGAGTTTGGATGAGGCGGGCGTAACGGCCGATGTGGAAGAGACGGGGGGTACCTTCCGCGAAAATGCGGTTTTGAAGGCGATGACGTATGCTCAGGCGACTGGCTTGTTAACGCTGGCCGACGATTCGGGGCTGGAGGTGGATGCGCTGAATGGCGCACCGGGTATCTATACGGCGCGTTATGGCGGCGCGGGGCTGACTCATGAAGGGCGTTACCGATTGCTGCTGGAAAATATGCGGGATGTGCCCTGGGAGGCGCGGACGGCTCGTTTTCACGCTGTCATTGCATTGGTTGGGCCGGATGGGGCGCTGTTGGGGACGGAAGATGGCGTTTGCGAGGGGATGATTGCGCTAGAGCCGGTCGGAGACGGCGGGTTTGGCTATGATCCGGTCTTCTTTTTGCCGGACAGGGGGATGACGATGGCGCAGGTGGGATCAGAGGTTAAACGCCAAATCAGCCATCGCGGTCGGGCCATGAAAGCGATTGAACCGCTCCTGCGCCAGACGCTTGCCGGTTAGAAATGGGTGTGCAGAAAGTTGGAAACGGCCGTTGCCACTTTTTCCGGCTGTTCCAACATCATCATATGCCCGCCGCCTTCAATTGTGACCAGCTTGGCGTTAGGGATATGGTCGGCTATGAATTGGCCCAATTTGTGCGGCGTCATCATGTCAGTTGACCCGGCGATAACCAGTGTGGGGACGGTGATTTGAGGCAGACGATCTGACACGTCAAACGCATTGCAGGCGACGTAATCGCCATGCGTTACTTGCGCTCCCGTGTCCATCATCGTTTTGTACCCTTCTGCGATTAGCGGTTCCGGCACGCCGCGCGCCCAGGCATATTTGGAAACAAAGGCGGCCGTTTCTTCAAAGTTGGTAAGCGCCTTTTCTAAAATGGCATCGGAAACGGGCAGCCGGGCGCCGGTTCCAATGAGGATGATGCCTGCGGTTTTGTCGGGATGGCGCAGCGCCATCATTTGGGCAATGGCTCCGCCCATTGAGTGGCCGATGATGACGGCATTTTCTAATCCCAGGCCGTCTATGAGGGCGGCAACGTCGTCGGTGTAGGTTGTGATGCTGCTGCGGCCAGGAGGAGCGGAACGGCCGTGTCCCGGCAAATCCACCGCGTACACCGCATAACCTGGCAGCCGCCGCAGCTCAGGCGGCCAGCCCAAGTGGTTACCGCCTGCGCCATGCACTAAAATCAGGTTGGGCAAGTCTGAACTACCCCGCTTGTGAGTATAAAAAACCCGTTGTCCATTTACAGTTAAATAAGCCATAGTCTCACAAGTGTAGCAAGGACTCGCTAACTTGCATACTTGCCCGTAGGCATGTCGTTGGTTGCCAGCCCCGTTTGCGCTCGTTACAATCTTGGCCGGAATGAAAAAAAGGAGTCACCATGAGTAAATTTATTATTGAAGGCGGTCATCCGCTGCGTGGCGAGATGACGGCCAGCGGCAACAAAAACGCCGCGCTTAAACTATTCCCAGCCTGTATTCTTACCGACGAGCCGGTTATTTTACATAATATCCCCAATATCCAAGATGTGCGGAATACGATTTTGATTTTGCGTGATTTGGGGGCTGATGTTACGGATTTGGGCGGTGGAAGCTGGCGCGTTCATGCGCGCGATATTGCTAAAACGGAATTGGATAGTGATTTGGCCGGTCGCACGCGGGCTTCTTTTGTCTTTTCTGGCCCAATGCTGGCCCGACTGGGGCAAGTTACCCTGCCATTACCCGGTGGCGATGTGATTGGGGGACGGCCGTTAGACACCCATATGCGGGCGTTAGAAGCGTTAGGCGTTGCAGTGGAGATGCAAGATCGCGGCATATTCCGCATGGACGCGCGCCATTTGCGCGGCGCCGGCTATTTGTTATTGGCCGAGGCCAGCGTCACCGCTACCGAAAACAGTGTCATGACGGCCGTGTTAGCAAAGGGCGAAACCATCATTGATAATGCGGCCTCTGAACCCCATGTGCGCGATTTATGCAATTTTCTTAACCAATTGGGCGCAAAAATTGAAGGTGTTGGCACTAACCGTTTAACCATTCAGGGCGTCGAACGGCTGAGCGGGGGAGAATTTCGGGTTGGGGCTGATTTTATGGAAGTGGGGAGTTTTATCGGGGCAACGGCCGTTACCGGCGGCGAAGTCCGCATCAAAAACGCCGCTCCGCAAGACCTGGGCATGATACGCCTTGTGTACGAAAAATTGGGCGTTCATTGGGTTGACGAAGGCGACGATATTTTTATCCCCGCCGGTCAATCTATGCGCGTACAAGCTGCGTTGGGCGGGCGCATCCCATCCATCAA
>JANTHP010000419.1 GCA_024762395.1 Anaerolineae bacterium
GGCGACGGCGCTGCGCGTGCTGGGACCGGAACCCTGGAATGTGGTCTATGTGGAACCCAGCGTGCGCCCGGATGACGGCCGTTTCGGCGACAACCCCAACCGGATGCAAATGCACCACCAACTGCAAGTCATCCTCAAACCAGACCCCGGCAACCCGCAAGAACTGTACCTCAAGAGCCTGGAAGCGATTGGTATTGACCCGCGCCGCCACGACATTCGTTTTGTGGAAGATAACTGGGAAAGCCCGGCGTTGGGCGCGTGGGGCCTGGGCTGGGAAGTGTGGCTGGACGGGCAGGAAATCACCCAATTCACTTATTTCCAGCAAGCGGGCGGACAAACGCTTGACCCGGTTTCGGTGGAGCTGACTTATGGCCTGGATCGTATTGTGCTGGCGCTGCAAGGCGTGGACAGCGTGTGGAAGATTGATTACGGCGCGGGCATTCCCTACGGCGATTTGCTGCTGCAAAGCGAAATCGAACACTGCCACTATTATTTTGATGTGGCTGATGTAGACGCCATCCGCACCATTTATGATATTTACGAGAAAGAGGCGCATCGCTGCCTGGACGCCGGTCTGGTGGTTCCGGCGCATGATTATAATTTGAAATGCTCGCAGTTGTTTAATGTGCTGGATACGCGCGGCGCAGTGGGGGTGACGGAACGGGCTAACTATTTCCGGCGGATGCGGAACACGGCCGTTCGCATTTCCAAACAATATGTCGAGCAGCGGCAGCGGTTGGAATATCCCTTTATGAACGCATGGCCGGCAGCCGAAGAGATTGTCGAAGAACCGGTCATCCAATTAGCGCAGACGGAAACCCCGCACACTTTCTTGCTGGAAATCGGCAGTGAGGAACTGCCGGTAGGCGATTTGACCTCGGCCATGAAGCAGTTGGAGACGTTGGTTCCCGAATTGTTGGATAGCTTGCGGCTGACATACGGCCGTATCGAAGTGTACGGTACGCCGCGCCGGTTAGCTGTGTTGGTGCATCGTTTGGAAGGCCGCCAGCGCGACCTGGAAACAGAAGTCAAAGGGCCGCCCGCCGACCGCGCCTTTGACGCCGACGGCAATCCGACCAAAGCGGCGTTAGGCTTTGCGCGGGGCAAAGGCGTTTCGCCCGATGATTTGAAGATTGTGGAAGACGGCAAAAAGCGGTACGTGACGGCCGTCGTGCGCGAGGCGGGCCGCCCGACAGCGGCGGTATTGGCTGAAGCGCTGCCCGATTTAGTCGCCAGCCTGAAATTTGAGAAGAGTATGCGCTGGAACAGCACAAATATCAGCTACAGCCGCCCGCTACGCTGGTTGGCAGCCTTGTTTGGGCCGGATGTGGTTCCGTTTACGTATGCCGGCGTAAACAGCGGGCGAACCAGTTACGGCTTACGGCCGTATGATTCGCCAGCCATCGAGATTAAAGACGCCGCCCAGTACCCGGCAGCCATGCGCAAGAATAAAATTGTTATTGATACGAAGAAACGGCAGGAAATGATTACGGCCGTTTCCACCCGTCTCGCTGCCGAAAAAGGGGGAACCATCCCCGACGACCAGGCTTTGCTGGACGAAGTGACTAATCTGGTAGAACGACCAACGCCATTGCGCGGCCAATTTGAGAAACGGTTCCTGGCCCTGCCCGCCGAGGTGTTGGTCGCCGTTATGCGTAAACATCAACGCTACTTCCCGGTGTATGGCAAAGACGGCAAATTACTGCCTTACTTCATCGCTGTCCGCAATGGGGACGAGCGGCATCTGGATGTGGTTGTGGATGGCAATGAGCAGGTGATTCGCGCCCGGTTTGCCGACGCCGATTTCTTCTACGGCAACGATAGCAAGCGGAAGCTACCCGATTTCGTCGCCGATTTAGCCAAACTGACCTTCCAGGCCGACTTGGGTTCGATGCTGGACAAGACGCATCGGTTAGAGAAGCTGGTTCCGGTTGTGGCGGAGATGCTGGGGATGGATGAAGAGGAAACGGCCGTTGCCGCCCGCGCCGCTGCATTAGCCAAAGCCGATTTAGCCAGCAGTATGGTGGTGGAGATGACCTCGCTGCAAGGCATCATGGGCGGCCATTACGCCCGCAAAAGCGGCGAATCGGAAGCTGTTGCCGCCGCCATTGCCGAGCAGTACAATGCCGTCAGCCAGACCAAACCGGGGCTGGCATTGGCTTTGGCCGACCGCCTGGACAGTTTGGCCGGATTGTTTGCCGCCGGGCTGGCTCCTAAAGGCTCCAACGATCCTTTTGCCTTGCGCCGGGCCGCGCTGCACCTCATCGAAAATCTAACCGCCAACCGGATTTCGTTTGATTTGCGACAAGGGTTACGCGCCGCCGCTGAATTTTTGCCGGTGGAAAGCAGCGATGAGCAGGTAAACGCGGTGACGGCGTTCATTAACCGCCGCCTGGAAGTGGTTTTACGTGAACAAGGCTTGTCGGCCAGCGTGGTGAAAGCGGTTTTGGCAGAGCAGGGACATAATCCGTATCTAGCTGGGGAAACGGCCGTCGCCCTCAACGAAGTCATTCAAGCTGAAGATTGGCCGGAACTGCTGGATGCTTACGCCCGCTGCGTGCGCATCACCCGCACGCAAGACAGTCAATTTGAGCTGCGTCCGGCTGATTTTGCCTTGCCGGCCGAACAGGGCTTGCTGGCAGCTTATCAAGATGCGGCCAAGCAGATGAACGGTTCGATTTCGGCCTTTGTCAATGCGCTGCGCGGCATGGTTCCGGCCATTACGACCTTTTTTGACGATGTGCTGGTGATGGATGAGGATACGGCCGTGCGCCAAAACCGGCTTGCCCTTTTGCAGCATATCGCTAATTTAACGCAAGGCATCGCTGATTTATCGCATCTTGAAGGCTTTTAGTTGAATACGACATGTTGAATAACAAACGCCTCATCCATTAGCCTGGATGAGGCGTTTTTTATGTTTGCTGTGTAAGACGGCCGTTTCAGACAAAATCTAACGTCTGGCTTAAGGTTGTAATGCGATGAACATTTTCAGGAAACGGCTTTTTCTTTCGTGGCGGTTCCCGGTCAATCCATAATCCCAGCGCATACCCCCCCTGCTCCACTGCGCCAATCGCATCCACATACAAATTATCGCCCACATACACACAGTTCGACGGCAGTACATTTAACTGCGAAGCGGCCGCCTGGAAAACAACCGGCGATGGCTTGTACAGTTGGGCATCCTGGCTGATGAGTACATAGTTGGTGGGAATATATCGCCCAACCGCTTCTTCAATTACGGGGCGGATAAGACTGGAATGGTTGGTGATAATGCCGATTTTTACGCCCTGTCGCTGCAATTGTTCCAATGTAGGTAAGGTGTCTTCATACAAAGCAAGAGGAAGTTCGGCAAAAATGTCATAAAGACGATCGAAGAACGCATCGTCATCATTCGTGTACCCTAACCGCCATAAAATCTCGCGGTAATAATCTGTGATCTCTTTTTGTGTTTGGGGAACGCCGGGGAGAAGAGGGAGTTTGAGAACGGCCGTATTTATTTGGTGATCACGCATGGCCTCTTCAATGTCGGCCAATGGAAAATCCAGCCCCCCATGATGAAAAATCGCTTTTAACCGCTCGCTGTATGTTTTAATACCAATAACATGCGCCAGGGTTAAATCCCAATCAAACAATACTGCCGCTACTTTTCGTTTCTTTTCTGTTGTGTTTAGCATAATGATTCAATGTAATCGCCGATGATAATAGTCTGATAACGCCAGAGCTGCAACAAAAGTTCCTCCGGTAAGGGAATTTTACAGTACTAGAGCGTTGTTTGGTGTGAAAATTACGAATAAAGAGTCTGAAATAGGTTAGGAGGGACTCTTTCTCTCTTCCACTCAAATAGACATGCTAAATTTGTAAAAGTCA
>JANTHP010000420.1 GCA_024762395.1 Anaerolineae bacterium
CAACCCAAACAAGTCATCACAGGCAAAGAGGAAAACCAGCCGCGCGCCACCTGGACAATCACGCCGACTCCCACCAAAACGCCAACGCCATCACCCACCCCGCCGCCCACCTTCGTCAGCCCCAGCAACAACCAGCCAACGGGACGGCCGTTTGGCGTCGGCCCCAACGAACATTGGATAGACGTCAACCTCAGCACCCAAACCCTCGCCGCTTACGAAGGCAACACCCTCGTCTTTAGCACCCTCATTTCCAGCGGCCTGCCCGGACACCCTACCGTGACCGGCCAATTCCGCATCTGGCTGCGTTATCCCAGCCAAACCATGGACGGCAGCCGGTTGGGATACGATTATTACCTGGAAAACGTACCCTACGTCATGTACTTTTACCAAGATTACGCCCTGCACGGCACATTTTGGCACAACAACTTCGGCAATCCTATGAGCCACGGCTGCGTCAACATGTACACCCCGGATGCCCAATGGATATACAACTGGTCAACCATTGGCACCGTCGTCAATGTTCATTATTAAAAGGTAGTCAGGTGGTCAGGTAGTCAGTTTGTCTTGCTGAAATGCTGAACTGCTGAACTGCCGAATCGCTAAAAAGGAGCAACCATGTTACGAAAAACCATCTTTCCTCTCATCATCCTCAGCTTAATTCTCATCGGCTGCGGCGGCCCGTCGGCTAAATACACAACAGGCGACGTTTTACTATCCGAAGATTTTAATAACGTTAAAGCGTGGGAATATTACGTGGACGAAACAGAAGGCCATTATCTGGAAGTAGCCGACGGCGTCTACCGCATTCGCACCGGCGACAACGGCTATGTCTGGGGGTTAAACGACCAAAACCACACCGATGTGGTGATTGAAGTCACCGCCAAACAACTCACAGAACATGAAAACAACGCCTACGGCATCATGTGTCGCGCCGATACCAGCAACAATGGCGACGGTTACTACTTCATGGTCAGCGGCGACGGCTTCTTCACCATCGCCAAAGGTGAAGGCGATAATGTAAATCCGGTCGTGGATTGGGAGAGCAATTCGGCCGTGAACACAGGCGCGGCGGCCAATACGCTGCGCGCCGTCTGCATCGGCGACTATCTGGCAATGTATGTCAATGATAAATTTGTAGCCGACGCCCACGACGCCACTTACAGCAGCGGCTACGCCGGATTTGCCGCCACAGCCTTTGAAGGCGGCGATATTACCGTCACGTTTGATAATTTGACGATTTCCGAAGGAACATTGGCGGCAGAGTAAACGTAGGTCAATTTTGCAAAATTGACCCACATACAGAGGCGGAGCATGACAGATTATGATGTGATTGTGATTGGATCGGGAGCGGGCGGCATGGCCACGGCCGTTCCCCTGGCCCAGGCCGGTAAAAAAGTCCTCGTACTGGAACAACACTACGTTCCCGGCGGCTGGACCCACTCCTTCACCCTTGAAGGCTACAAATTCAGCCCCGGCGTCCATTACATCGGCGGCATCGGCCCCGGCGGCCACATGCGCCGCATCTACGAAGGGCTGGGCGTTTCTGCCGATCTGGCCTTCTGCGAAATCAACCCCGACGGCTTCGACCACATCTTCATCGGCGAAGAGCGCTTCGACATCCCCAAAGGGCGCGAACGCTTCGCCGCCCGGCTGAAAGAGCGCTTCCCCCACGAAGCCAAAGGGATAGACGGCTACCTCAACACCGTTCAGGCGATGATGGACGAACTGCGCCTGCTCAGCCGCGTGCGCGGCGTTGGCGATGCGCTGACACTGCCCTTCCGGGCGCGCCACATCCTGCGCTGGGCCACCCGCTCCGGCGCTGACCTGATCAACCATTTCGTCAGCGACCCCGTTTTGCGCGGGATTTTCGCCGCCCAATCGGGCGATCATGGGCTGCCGCCGTCGTTGGTGTCAGCGGCCGTTCATGCCGGCGTCACCCAGCATTATTTTGACGGCGGCTATTACCCGCTGGGCGGCGCGTTTGCCATCCCCCGCGCCTTTGCCCGCGCCCTCAAACGGGCCGGCGGCGAACTGCGCCTTTCGACGCGGGTAGAACGGATTTTGCTGGACGGCAAGCGCGTGACCGGTGTCCGTCTGGCTGACGGCACGGAAATCAGCGCCCGCCACGTGGTCAGCAACGCTGATCCGGAAACGACCTTTGGCAAGATGATTGGCCGCGAGCATCTCAGCCGCAAGCTGCAGCGCAAACTGGACAAGGTCAGCTATTCCACCTCGGCCATCAGCCTGTTCATGGCTGTGGACATGGATTTGCGCGCCGCCGGGCTGGATTCGGGCAATTACTGGTTTTACGCCCATCCCGATGTGGACAAGATTTATGGGGACGGCCGTACCGACGCCGTCCTCCATGCCCCACCCGAAGGCATGTTCCTGACCGTCACCACCCTCAAAGACCCCTCCAAAAAGCACAGCGGCCACCACACCCTGGAAGCGTTCGCCTTTGTCAACTACGAACCGTTCCAACGCTGGGCCGAGCAGCCGCCCGGCGACCGCGATTGGGATTACCAGCAGTTGAAGGAGCGGCTGACGGCCGGGATGCTGGCAGCGATTGACGCCCGCATCCCCGGCTTCAGCCAACACGTCGTTTTCAAAGAGTTGGGGACGCCGTTGAGCAACGAATACTACCTCAACGCCACGCGGGGCAACCTGTACGGCATTGACAAAAGCCGCTTCCAGGTCGGCCCCTTCGCCTTCGGCAACAAGACGGAGATTGACGGCTTGTGGTTGTGCGGAGCCAGCACCCCCGCCGGGCACGGCGTCGCCGGCGCCACCGCCTCCGGGCTGCAAACGGCCGCTCACATTCTCGGCCGTCGCACCTCCCAACTGCTCAGCCAAAACGGGCCGGAACTGCCCGTCTACCCCTCCGAAGACCCGGCGCAGTGGCCGGCCAAATTAAGGCGGCGCATGTAGGCCGGCTATGTTACAATCACGAGAAGCAGCCAGCGGGGTAATTTGGTCCAATTACCCGACGACCGAGGAGCAGAATCATGATCGAACTATCCATCCGTTTCACCGCCGCAAGCGACGACAGCCCCCTGCGCGCCGCCTTCTTCCGCCCCGACACAGGCGCCAGCGCCGACCCCGCCCCCTTTGCCCCGCCGCTGGACGATCCCGAACTCAAAGAAATCCGCTGGTACCTGGAAACCTTCTCCCTCTGGCCCACCGGCCCCGACTACGCCCGCGCCGCCCGTATCGAAAGCCAACTGGAAGCGTGGGGCCGCGCCCTGCGCGACGCCGTCCTGGCCACCCCGGAAGCCGCCCGCCTCTGGCAGCAGTTCCTCGATGCGGGCGACGAGCGGCAGATCACCATTGACGCCACCGACCCCCGCGTCCTGCGCCTGCCCTGGGAACTGCTGGCCGACGAAGCCGGGCATCTCTTTGCCCAGGGCGTCAGCATCCGCCGCCGGCTGCAAAAAACCACGACCAGCAAAATCAAGCCCCTGGCGCTGCCGGTGCGCATCCTCGTCGTCATCGCCCGGCCGGATGACGCCGGTTTTATTGACCCCCGCGCCGACGCCCAGGCCCTGCTGGACGCCACCGACAGTCTGGGCGATCAGGTGGTTGTGGAATTTCTCACTCCGCCTACGCTCAAGGCGCTGACCGACCGGCTGCGGGATAAAAACGCGCCGCCGGTTCACGTGGTCCATTTTGACGGGCACGGCGTCTACGACCAAAAACACGGCCTGGGCTACCTGCTCTTTGAAAACGCCGACAACCAAAAAGATTTGGTGGACGCCAACCGGCTGGGGACGTTGGTCAGTAATAGCGGTGTGCCCCTGATGGCGCTCAGCGCCTGCCAGAGCGGCATGCAAGAGGAGGCCGCCAACCCGTACGCCAGCGTGGCC
>JANTHP010000421.1 GCA_024762395.1 Anaerolineae bacterium
TTTATAAATATAAATGAAAACCGTAGAACGATTTGGTAAATCGTTCGCCCGATTTACCAAATCGTTCTACGTTTATAAAGGAGGCCGCATGGTAACCGCATCATTAAAATCAAAACCCATATCCACCCGAAAGGAACGCATCGCCTGGTATTTATATGATTTTGGCAATTCAGCCTATGCCGCCGTCGTGCTGCTGGCCGTTTATTCCGCCTACTTTCAAGGCACGCTGGTCGGCGGCAAGGAAGGGACGCGGCTGTGGGGGATAGCTGTGGGTATTGCCATGCTGGTTGTGGCGCTGACGTCACCGGTTTTGGGCGCGATTGCCGACCATTCCGGCGCAAAAAAGAAATTTTTGGCGTTTTATACGGGGGTGACGGTGCTTTTTACCGCCGCCCTTTTTTTTGCCGAACCGGGCCGCGTCTTTATCGGCATGGCTTTCTTCATCCTGGCCGAAATCGGTTACCGCAGTTCCCAGGTTTTTTATAATGGCCTGCTGCCCGAAATCGCCAATCCTGATGAAATCGGTCGTATTTCCGGCAATGGCTGGGCGATTGGCAATGTGGGCGGCATTCTCAGCCTGCTGGTAGTTTTGCCGTTGATTATTTTGCAGCAGCAAGGAGTTATCAAGCTGGAAGGGACGGTGGTAGTACGGTTGACGTTGGTGATTACGGCCGTTTTCTTCCTCATCTCCGCCATTCCCATCTTCCTGTGGCTGCCGGAACGCGCCCAAAGCAAGCCCCTTCCTCCCGGCGAGAACATCCTCAGCGTCGCCTTTAAGCAGCTTAGGCACACCATCCGTACCGCCGGACGCTTCAAAGAGTTCCTTAAATTCATGTTGGCCTTCCTCATTTACAACGACGGCGTGATCATGGCGCTGGATTTTGCGGCCATTATCGGAGCGGTTCTGTATGGACTGGACCAGCAAGGCTTGATTATTTTCATCATCATCGTCCATGTCGCCAACGTCTTTGGCGCTTACATTTTCGGCGTTTGGATGGATAAATTGGGCGGCAAGCCTTCCCTATTCATCTCCATCGGGATGATGTTGGCTGCCGTCGTCTGGCTCTACTTTAACCGCACGCCCAACGGCTTTTTTATGATTGGCATTTTGGCCGGTGTCGCTATGGCCGGACTGCAATCGGTGAGCCGGTCGCTGGTGGCCGTTTTTGCCCCGCCAGGACAGAGCGCTGAGTTTTACGGCTTTTTCGCCGTTGCCGGGCGCACCTCCTCGTTTATCGGCCCGACGATTTACGGCATTGTCGCCTTCCGTGCCGCCGTATGGCTCGAAGCGCGGGGGGAAACGGCCGTACTCGCCGAACAATTTGGGCAGCGCATGGGCATCTTATCCATTGGCCTCTTCTTCATCGTGGGGCTGCTCCTGCTCTCCTTTGTCAATGAAAAGCGGGCGCGCGCAGCCGCCGGGATAACCGACTGACCCTGACCGCCTTCACCCATTTGCGCGTGCATTCCCATTACTCGCTGCTCAAAGGGATAGCCTCGGTGGAGGCCCTGGCCCGGCAAGCAGCGGTAGATGGGATGCGCTCGCTGGCGCTGACGGATACCAACGGGCTGTATGGCGTCGTCGCTTTTGCCCAGGCTTGCCGCCAAGCCGGTATTCAACCCATCATCGGGATGACGATTGGGATTGCTGCGCCGGATGATAAATGGCAAGACGGCCGTTCCCACTCCCAACTCACCTTGCTGGCAGCTAACCCAACCGGCTACCAATCCCTGTGCGCCCTCGCCGCCACCCTCCAGGCGCATCCCGACCGAGAAATGCGCTTGCAGCGCGGCCTGGCCTGGGCCGATTTGAGCCAGCGCCATGACGGCCTGATTTGCATCGAAGACGGCCGTTCCGGCTGGATGGCGCGATTTTTACAAGCCGGGCAGCAAAAAGCCGCCTTCCGTTACGCCGGGCGATTGGGCGCCATCTTCCAGGAACGCTGTTACATCGGCCTGGAAATTCAACCAGATGAGGACACCGCTAATCTGCGTGAACTTATCAATTTTGGCGGGCGGTTTGGGATGCAGCCAGTGGCAGCGCAGCCAGTCCGCCATTTGAAGCCGGAAGACGCCGATTTGCTGCCGCTGCTGGCCGCCATTGACCGAAACGGCCGTTTAGACCAAACACAAACGATAAAATCAACCAATCATTGGCTCACCCCCGCTGAAATTGCAGACCGATTCGCCGACTTTCCCGACGCCATCGCCAACGTCGGCCACATCACCCGGCAGTGCCAGCCGGCCCTGCCGGACGGCCGTACCATCTGGCCTAAACTGGCGCTGCCGCAAAACCAATCCGCCGAGACCGTGTTTACCCGCCAGGCCCGCGCAGGATTGGCGGATCGCTTACCACAGCCGCCTCGTCAACTCCCGGCCTATGAAGAACGGCTGCAGCGCGAACTGGCTGCCATCATCCAGCAAGGATTCGCTCCGTTGTTTTTATTAGTGGCCGACATTGTGCGCTTTGCCCGCGCAAAAAACATCCCCGTCAGCACGCGGGGCAGCGTTGCCAATTCATTAACGGCCTACGTGTTGGGCATCACCACTGTAGACCCGGTGGCGCAAGGGCTGTTATTTGAACGGTTCCTCAATCCGGCGCGCGCCAATTTACCCGATATTGATCTGGATTTTTGCAGTCGCCGCCGCGATGAGGTGCTGCATTTCGTGCGGGAAAAATACGGCGCCGATCGGGTGGCGATGGTAGGGACGATGAACACCATGCAGCCCAAATCGGCTCTGCGGGAAACGGCCAAAGCTTACGGATTGGCCGAACCGCGCATCAAGCAGTTGTCGGCGCTGGTTCCACGCCGCTGGCATCCCGATCCCCGCCGCCGCGAACTGCCGGACATGGCAGAGGTCATCGCCCAATTGGAAGACGAAACGGAGCGAACGGTAATGCGGCAGGCATTCCGATTGGTGGGACAGCCGCATCACCTCAGCCTGCATCCGGGCGGCATTGTCATCACGCCCGGCCCGCTGACGGATTTTGTACCGGTGCAGTGGGCGGCTAAGGGGTATCTGTCCACCCAGTTTGATTACCGGGATGTGGAGGCGATTGGTCTGCCCAAGATTGATTTGCTGGGGATTCGGGCGTTGACGGTGTTGGCGGACACGGCCGTTTCCATCCGCACCCACCACAATCCCCACTTCCACCTGGACAACATCCCCCTGGACGACCCGGCCACCGCCGACATGCTGGCGCGCGGCAGCACCATCGGCGTTTTCCAATGCGAATCCAGCGGCGCCCAGCGCACTTTGCGCCAACTCAAGGCACGTACTGTGCGCGATTTGGCCGTTGCCAACGCCTTCTTCAAACCCGGCCCGGCCACCGGCGGCATGGCCCGCTCCTTCATTCGCCGCTACCGGGGCCAGGAGGAAGTGCGTTATTTGCACCCGGCGCTGGAACCGATTTTGGCGCAAACTCAGGGCGTTTTGCTGTTTCAGGAGCAAGTTTTACGGCTGGCGGTAGAAATTGCCGGGTTGAGTTGGGCGCAGGCCGACCATTTGCGGCGCGGGATGAGTAAATTCAGAGCCAAGGAGATGGCGGCGATGCAGGCGGCTTTTGTACAAGGGTGTCAACGGCCGTTACCCGATGGCCCCGCTCTCAACGCCCAACAGGCCAAAACGCTGTGGGAACAAGTTATTGCCTTTGCCGGGTACGGATTCAATCAAGGCCACGCCACCGCCTACGCCGATGTCAGCTACCGCTCAGCTTATCTGAAAGCGCATTATCCGGCAGATTTTCTATGGGCGCGGCTGATGGATCGCGGCGGTTTTCACCATCCGGCCATTTACATTGCCGAAGCGCGGCGGCTGGGGATGGCGGTAAGGCCGCCGCA
>JANTHP010000422.1 GCA_024762395.1 Anaerolineae bacterium
CGGCGGGGTCAAAGCCGCATTGTTCCCGCTGGGCGTCGGCGCGGGCAATGGCGGCTAAATCAGCGGGGCGTGGAGGAGCGAAGAAGAGGTCATGCGTCGGGCATTTTCCGACGATGGCGATGGGTTCGTACCGTTGATAGTAAGGCCGCGCCAAATCTTCGCGGTAAGGTTGACCGCAGTCGGCGCAGCGGCGCGGCGTGCGACGTTTTGTGCGCGTTAGCAATGGCAGCGCGGGCGGGGTTTCGGGCGCAAATAAAACCGCCCCCTCTTGCAAGATAGCGTGGCTGTCCGGGTCAATGGCGATGATTGTGCCGTTGTTGTTGTAGCGGAGGATGGTCGAATCTACGAATAACGCTTCTTGGCAGTCGCAGCTTCGCCGCCAGCCGTAGAGAACGTATTGGAGGGGAACGGCCGTCCCACAATCCGGACAGGTTGTTTGATAGTAGGGGGAGAGAACGGCCGTCAACCCATCAAAAAAATCCGTAAACGCCGCCTCCAGTTCCGCCAGCGGGATTTGAGACAAACTGGCCCGCGCCTGCAACACCGGAATCGGGTCCAAATCCGCCCCAATCACATTCGCCCCCAGCCGGATCGCCTCATGCAGCGTCGTGCCGCCCCCCATCATCGGGTCCAGGATGATTTTGCCCTCCAGCCCGCCGGGCGCATAGTAATCCCGCTTCGCTTCATCTTCAACCAGATGTTTGAGGATGGCGCGAAAGGTGCTGCCGCAGCGCCGCGCCCACCATTTATGCAGATAGGTGTTCGGGCGATAAAGATGTTTGTTATATGATTCGAGCGTCGCCATCGCGTTGGCAAAAGCGACGTCAAAATGGTTATCAATTACCATAACATTTAGCGACGGCCGTCATACCAGTATCCCAACAGCCGGGAACCAAACCAGGCAGCGACCCGTTTGGGCAGTACATAATGGAGGATAAACAAAAAGACGGCCGTAAAATTGGAAGCAAACAAAGCAGCCAGCGAGAAAAAATCATACTCCCCTTTGCGGCCTGACGTGATGACCGGATGGCGATATAAGACGATAAACTGCTGGCCTCGTTGACGGCCGTATCGTTTCAAACGAATGACAAAATCAATCTCCTCAAAAGCATACAACGCCGTACTAAATCCGCCAATGGCCTGAAACGCATTCCGACGACACAACAAAAATGCGCCGCCCGCAATATTAAACAAGCGATAAATGGGATTCATTCTTTCCATACGCAGTTTGTTAAAAAGCGTCCCGTCCTCGACTAGAAGGGTCGTGCCGCACCCCACATAACGGCCGCTGCTAATAACGGCCAGCGTGTCGACAATGAGTTCTGGCGTCGGAAACGAGTCGGCATCCACAAAAAGCAGCCAATCCCCCTGAGCTATGCTCGCTCCTGTATTGCGCGCCCTGGCGATTTGGTTAATGGGTTCATAGGCAATTTTAGCGCCCATTTTGGCCGCGAGGACGGCCGTTCCGTCCGTCGAATTGTTGTCGCAAATGACAATCTCCCACAAAAAATCATCAGCGTGATTCTCATTGAGGGCCAGTTGAATCTGTTCAATGGTACGCTTCAAGAACTTTTCTTCATTAAAGGCAGGAATAATGACCGAGAGGTGTATAGCCATTGTTATTGACGGGCATTATTCGGTCGTGTGCAGTTCAGGAACCACAAAGGGAGAGAGGGCGTAAGCGACGGCCTGGGCAAACGCCTGGCCGCGCGGGGTAAGTCCGGCCGTTAACGCGCCCACCGCGCCCCCTTTCTGCTTCGTGTTATGGTCGCCCAGGATGTCGTCCATCACGTCGCCCAGTTCCTCCCCGGCCAATACCCGTTGGGCGATGTGTTGGGGTAAGGGCAAACGGGCGGCGCCGGCAAGACCGGAACGGCCGTTACCATCCACCACCGCCACCCAGCCCATCAACGTCAATCCAAACGGCTCGGAATGCACCCCGCCTTCCAACCCCACCCCCAGGTCGGCCGCCGCTTGCTCACGGGCCGCCTTCGCGCGATTCACCGCGCCGCGCCGCGTCTCCTCATCACTCATCGGCATATCGCTAACGCCGGAGGGCGCAGCCACAGACACAACCTCAACATCATCCCAAACACGCGCAACCATCGAGCGCACCGCTTCAACTTTAACCGGATTCGTCGAACCAACCGCAACTTTCATAAATGGCGTTTCTCCGCTTTCTCCCTGCGATACTCTGCGTCTTCTCCGCGCATCTCCGCGTCCCACTTCTCATCTAATCTCAATCTTCGTAATCGCTTCAAAATCCAGCGTCTCATCGCTGCCCAAAATCGTTTCCAGCGCAATTTGGGCAAATTTGAAGAACGCTTGCAAATCGGCAATGCGTTCCAGGTAGTATTGAGCCAACGCCAGCTCGTCGGGGGAAAGCTCGCCCTCCGCCTGCTGCAACTTCTCAATACTTTCGCCCAACACCTCCAACGCCAGGTTAACCTCGCGCCGTTCGCGGCTGCTCAACACGTTGCGAATCACCTGCCACATATCCGATTCGGCTTTGTAATACTTCTTGCGCTCGCCGCGCACCCAAACCTCCGTCGCCATTCCCCACCGCTCCAACGAGCGCATGTTCATGCTGACAGACCCTTTGCTGATTTGCAACCGCTGGGCCAGATCGTCCAGCGAAAGCGGCTCCGGGCTGAGGAGGACGGTTCCGTAGAGGCGTCCCATCACTTCGCTAAATCCAAAAAAACGGGCCAGCCGCCCCATCCCGGAGGCGGTGCTTCGATTAACGGCTTTCAAGTTTTCGTGCATGATTTCCCTTGCGTTCAGAACGTTTTGAATGCAGGGATTATAGCGGCGAGTGGGCGAGTTGGCGAGTGCGCATGGATGATTGGGCGACCTCTCACCCTTTCACCCCTTCACCCTTTCACCCTTTCGTTCCTGCCCAGACCGGCCCATGCCCGGCCCCCAGCCGCCAACCGGCCCCGCTGCGGATGGCCTGGGCAGTAAATTGATGGGCGCGGGAAACGGCCGTCCCCATCCCCACGCCCCTCGCCAACCAATAACACACAGCCGCCGACAACGTATCGCCGCTGCCATGTGTGTTTGACGTATTGACATAAGGCGAGCGAAGTTGGGTGATCGTGTCGCCGTCGTAAAATACGTCTACGATTTCATCCCCATCGCGCCCCCCTTTGATGAGGATGTTTTTGGGGCCGAGGGCATGGAGGTGAAGGACGGCCGTTTCCATCTCCGCCACCGTTTTTACAGTCAATCCCGTCAACAATTCCGCCTCGTATCGGTTGGGTGTCACTAAATCAGCTATCTGGAATAACAAAGCGATGTATGCCTGTGTCACATCCAGGGAAAACATCTCCTCTCCCTTGTGGTTCACCAGCACCGGATCAACAACGATGTTGGGCGGTTTGTAAAGATACAGCCAAGCAGATACATCCTCTACAATCTCTCTGCTTCCCCAAAAGCCAGTTTTAACTGCGTCAGCGCCATAATCAGACAACACAGCATCTACTTGGGCTTTTATGAAGTCGCTGGACATAAATTTTATGCCTTTGACGCCGACACTATTTTGCGCGGTAACGGCCGTAACCGCGCACATCCCATACCCGCCCAGCACCGCCCACGCCCGTAAATCCGCCTGCACCCCCGCCGCCCCGCCACTGTCCGATCCGCCAATCGTCAACAACTTCACTGGTTCATCCATGAACAACACGCCCCTACAAAAAGAGCGAGATGGAATCCCATCTCGCTCCTCTATCTCAAGCTCTATCCTCTAGTATCAGTGTTCAGTAATCTGTAAACAGTTATCAGTACGGTCTACCTCTGGAAAGTGCCTACTGAAAACTGTTTACTGACTTCTGTTTACTGGT
>JANTHP010000423.1 GCA_024762395.1 Anaerolineae bacterium
ACGGCCGTTACCCCATGACTGACAAACACAACCGGCGCATCTGCCACAATCCGTTTCTCAATATCCGCATACAGCGCCAGCCGCACCGCCGTATCCCGCTCAACGCGGGCCTGCTCCAGCAGCGCATCCACCTCCGCATTAGCGTATCCGCCCAGATTTTGCGGCGAGTCGCTGTGATACAACACATCCAGGAAATTTTGCGGGTCGGGATAATCGGCGCACCAGCCATTGCCAAAAATATGGCCGGTATTGCCGCTGTACAGCTCATCGTAGTAAATGTACGGGTCAAGGATGACCGGCTCAATGGTGACGCCCAGATTCTCCTGCCAGAGGGTGATAACGGCCGTCACATACCCATTCACCTCCCCATACCCCGCCGTCGTGTACGTAAGCGGCGGCAAATCGGCCGGGTCCGCATAACCGGCCTCCGCCAATAACTGCCGCGCGCGGGTCACATCCAGCGGATAGCCCGCGTTTTGTCCCGTGTAACCCGGCATTCCCGGCGGCAGCGGCCCCGTCGAAACCAACGCATTGCCATTAGAGAACGCTTCAATCAACAAGTCCTTATCCAACGCCAGATTAAACGCCTGCCGCACCCGCGCGTCGTCAAATGGCGGCAGCCGATTATTGAGGCCAATCACAGACGTACACATACTGACGCCCGTCCGCAAATCAGCCGCCAGCGGATCATTGGGGTCCAAAACCCGTTCCAACGTGTCGCCGCCGATATTGACCATGTCAATCTGGCCTGTTTCGTACATGGACAGCGAAAGTCCAGGCCCCAATTGATACACAAGCCGGTTAACATGGGCCGGTTCCAAATAATAGGCGTCATTACGACCCAAAATCATCACGTCATCATCCCGCCAGGTGTCCAGCTTGAACGGGCCGGTTCCATTCGGTTTATGCTCCCAATTAGCCTGTTCCACATTGTCACGATCAACGACAAAAGCAACGGGATAGGCCAGTTTTTCCAAAAAGTAGACAACGGGGGCGTTCAAGCGTACCTCCAGCGTGCGTTCATCCAGGGCGCGTAAACCGCTGATGTGGTCGGCGCGGCCCTCTTTCATGGCTTGTACGCCTTCGATGTCGCCCAAATAGGTGAGGACAGTATCGGAGGCGGTGTCGGGACGGGCGGCGCGCTCCCAGGAAAAGATGACATCCTGAGCGGTAACGGCACGGCCGTCGTGAAAAACCGCATTCTCACGCAAGTAAAAAACATAGGTCAGCCCGTCGTCGCTAACCGTCCAGCCGGCGGCCAGTTCCGGCTGCACCTGCAAATCGGTATCCAAAACGACGAGGCCGCTGAAAATGTGGCCTAACGCCCCGCTGGGGCCGCCGTGTGTCAACGCCGGATCCATCGTCAGCGGTTGGCTGCTTTTTAGCCGGATTGTGCCTTCGGGGGAGACGACGGCCGTATTTGTCCCCAGCGTCCGGGTAACAAAATCGCAGCCAAACAGGAGGATAACAACGCCTAAAAGCAGCGTCAGAGTGCGTTTATTCATCATCACGACTCCTCTGAAAATTATGAATTATGAAGGATGAATTATGAAAAACAGCGTTCATTTTCATTCTTCGTGGTGCGCCGCAGGCGCGTGGTGTCTCCTGCAAAAATGGGACACAGATTAACACGGATGAACACAGATAAGAGGTGTGTCCCATTTTCATTCATTCGTGGTGGGCAATCGCCTATGTTGTCTCCCCTTTGAACGGCTCGCGCCAACCAGCAGCAGGAGCGGTATCAATCCCAGCCCGCAAATGCCGGACGAGGGCTGAACGGGTTCTGCGGCGGGGGCAGCGGCCGTTTCCGGCGTCGGCACACTTTCAGGCGCGCCCAGGGGAACGGCCGTCGGCACATTAGCGGCAATCAACGGCGTCGGCGTGGGCGGAATTTGGCGCGGCGGCGCGCCAATCGCTTCGCGCCAGGCAGTTTCCAGGCCGTCCACATTGAAGCCGTAGACCATTTCCAACGCCTCGTCATCTCCCTTGCCCGCCGCCAGCGCCAGCAGCAGCGCCTGCATCTTCTCTTGACCATAGGCCTGCAACATAAAGTCCACAACGCTGTAGCTCTGGCTGTAGGCCATGCCCGCCGCTTCGCTGTGCGAGGGGAATGCACCGCCCAGACTTCGCAGCGGTTCAAACCGGTTGTCTTTGATACCTGATGCGATGTCGGCTAGACGGCCGTTATCCGGTTCCCCTTCCGCATAAACAGCCAGGCCCTCATTCAGCCAGGTGGGGCGATGGCCGCCTACGCAACTGCGCCCAAACTGCCCAATCACCAGATGCGCCAACTCATGCCGGACCGTCGTCCGCCCCCAATCGGCGGCAATGCTGGGGGGAACGCCCATCAAAATCGTATTGTACTCGCTAAAAGCGACCCCGCCGGCCCAATCTTGAATGTACAAAACGGCGTCGCGCATATCTTCTGAACTGCCGTAGATGAAAAGTTGGACGCCAGTCTGAAGTTCAATACCCATTTCATCTTGCAATTGATGCAGCCCGGCCACAGCCGCATCCAACAGCATCGGTCCCACTTCATCGCCGCGATACCAGTGTAATTGGATATTTTCCGCTTCCACTGTGCGCCACTCAAACCGATCGTCCGTCAAAGTGACGGTTTGGCGCGGCGTGGTGAAGCTGTTGCCATCGGCGTCGGTCAATGTCCATTCCCACCACAGTTCAGCCCCTGGCGGCGGGTTGCCGGAACGACTCATCACCCATGTCCATGCCAGATTACGGCCGTTCACTTCGATGGGAACCTGCGCTTCGGCTTCCAGGCAGCTTACCTGGGTCACGTCATAGGTGAGCGCGGCATCTACGATGGCAGCGTTGTCATTTAATTCAAGCTGAAACGTAACATGGTTGGGAAAGTCTATGATAGCTTCATTACGGAGAACGGCATTGGATTGCCCGTGTGCGGCTGGCGCAGCCATGATTGTCAGCCAGCCAAATAGAAAAAGAAGGAGATACCTAGCTCGGCGTTTGTTTTTCATGGTCAGAGGGTACACGAATTAACGGCCGTCTACAAGCGCACTTCATTCCCGATTAAGATTGCCCCCTGCGTTAAAGACCGGCGAGGTTTTGAACCTTCGTAAAATAAATCGGCAATGGAGCCAGTGCCTCGGAGGCCCTTCTACTTCTTTCTGCCAGATGTGTAGAGGAGCCTCCCAGGCTCCGGCTTCTGCCAATTACCGATTTAATTATTGAACCGCCATAAAAACCGCGCTAGTCTCCAACAAATTCACAAAAAAACGAGGCGGTCCCGTAGGGCCGCCCCGTCATAAACACAACTATCTTGAGAGTGGTCCAATCTTGAAGATTGGACTACTCTGAACTATCCATTTATTGTTTGCCGTTTACGTTTGAAAATCAATCCGGCGCTGATAAGAAGTAACAGCGTCGCACCAATGACAAACGGCACAACCGTTGTTTGGTTATCCACAGTAATGCCTTGCAGGTTAACGGCCGTAGGCGTGAATCCAATATCATAATCTTCAACCTCGCCATCCTGTGTCAAACCTGTTGGCAACACGGCAGCCTGATCTGTACATACCCCATCATTATCTCTATCGGGAACAAGCCTAAAGCGAGCAAACAGCGTTTGGGTGCTGTCAAATCCCAAGACCGTAAAGGAGAACGAATTTACGCCGGGGCTCACTGGCTGATTGTCTATGATATTTTCCAAAGCGTCGTTAAAGTCGCCATCAGGATTAAATGCAAATCCGCCATCATGCCAGTCTAACCAGGCGCTAAGACAGCCATTGACAGCGCCGCCGACGGTTACATCTACATCG
>JANTHP010000424.1 GCA_024762395.1 Anaerolineae bacterium
GTCGTTTCCCGGCCATTGTGGGATTACGTCGTAGCGCGCGGGGCGACTGCTCGCAGCGTGCATGTCCTCTCCAATGGTATAGACCCGGAGCGGTTCCACCCGGCTGTGCGCGGCGGTAAAGTGCGCGACAAATATGGGTTACACGGCCGTATCGTCATTGGTTTTTCCGGCCGCGCCCGCCCCTGGCACGATTTAGACACCTTGCTGCAAGCCGTCGCCCAACTGCGCGCAGAAGATTTACGTTACCATCTATTGCTTGTCGGCCAGATGCCGGATGATTTGCCGGCGAAGCTGGCCAAACTCGGCCTCTCCCAGGCCGCGACCCTCACCGGACCGGTTCCCCACCACGACGTACCGCTTCATCTGGCGGCCATGGATGTTGCCGTCTCCTCCCACCTGCCTCTCCCCGATTTCTACTTTTCGCCGCTCAAACTGTTCGAGTATCTGGCCTGCGGCGTGCCCACGGTAGCCGCCGATTTGGGACAGCCCTCCCGCATCATCCAACATGGAGATACCGGGCTCTTGTACCGGCCCGGTGATGCCTCTTCACTCGCCGACCAAATCCGCGAATTGATGGCCGATCCCGCCCGAACGCGGCAAATTGCCTGGCAGGGTGCGGTTTCCGTCCTGCAAAGCCACACCTGGGAGAAAAATGCAGCGGCGGTGGTTGGTTGGATAAAATCGCGCCCGGTTTCAGTCAGTGCGGCAGCAGAAACGGCCGTCCTTTTGCCAATTTTGGATCGCAAGCTGCGCCAGCGGCTGTACCGGGCCACCCGTTCCGATCTGGCCGGGCCGCTGATAGCGCGCCGCCTGCCCGCATTTGGCAAAAAGGGCGTGTCCCGGTTCAATCGCGTCCGATCGATTGAGATTTTGAAGTACAAGCCCGGACGGCGCTGCGTGCTGCGCTATGGCGTGGACGGCCGTTCCCGCCAAACCGGCCGACCCACCCACTACCAACTCATCGGAAAAGTTTTCCGCGACGATCGCGGGCTGCGTTTGCACAAGCTGCAAAAAATGCTCTGGCACAACGGCTTTGGCCCCAACGCCGCCGACGGCATTTACGTGCCCAATTCGTTGGCCTACGTGCCGGAGATGCGCATGCAGGTGCAGGCCTGGGCCCCGGGCGAAACGCTGAACGAGCTGGCCCCACGCCAGAACCTGCTGCCGCTGATGCCGCGCACAGCCCAGGCGCTGGCCAGGCTGCACAATTTGCCCGTTCCCATCCCGGCTAACGGCGATGGTCCGCTGAAAATGCGCTCCTACTTCCTGGGCGATGAGTTGGAAAATCTGGAGCGGTTCACGGCAAATCTGGTGGAAGGCCAGCCGCAGGCCAGGTCGACAATTTTGGCGCTGCGGGATGGGCTGCTGGCTTGGGCCGACCGCCTGCCGCCGCTGGCTGCGCCCGCCCCCATCCACCGCGATTTTTACTACAGCCAGGTTTTGTACAACCTCGGCCAGCTAACGCTGATTGATTTTGACCTGTTCGCGCTGGGCGACCCGGCGATTGACGTGGCTAATTTCATCGCCCATTTGCACTTTTTGGGGATGGACAGGCTCTCCGGCTACGCTGCGCTGGCGGAGGAGGCGGATTTGTTTCTGGCAAATTACGGCCGTTTCCGCCCCATTGACGACGCTTTTCTGGAACGCATGGCTTTTTACAAAGCCGCCACCTATTTCCGGCTGCTGAACGTGGTCGCGCCCCGCCCCGGATTGGCCCATTTGTTTGAGCCGCTGCTGGCGGTAACGGCCTCATCCCTGGAGGCTGTATGAGCGTTGAAGGCGAACAAACGGAGCGCCGCCCGCAAATAAGCCGGCGCACCATCCCCATCATCGGCATTGACGCCCGTTACCTGCGCTACCTCAAACCATACGCCGGCCTGCTGATCATCTCCATCCTCCTCATTTTCCTGCTGGCGCTGATGGACATCATCGCCCCCTGGCCGCTGAAATTCATCGTGGACAACGTACTGCGCAACAAACCGTTTACCGGCGCGGCGGGGGAATGGTTGATGGAAAATGTGGGCACGGATCAGCGGGTGTTAACGGCCGTCCTCGGTCTGGCGCTGCTGTTGATTACCGTGTTACGCGGCCTGGTCGCCTTCGCCTACCAATACATGAGCGGCCTCATCCAGGAGCGGGCCACCTTCCTGCTGCGGTCCGAAGTGTTCGCCCACGTGCAGCGGCTGCCGCTGCAATTTTTCGACCAGAGCCGCCTGGGTGATGTTCTCAAGCGCGTCACCGACGATTCCGGCAAAATTATGGTCGCCCTGGTCAGCAGCATGGGGCAGTTTTTTGTGGACGCCGTTAAATTCATCGGCTTCGCGGTGGTCATGCTCTTCGTAAACTGGCGATTTTCCGTCATCGTCCTGGCCTACGTCCCCCTGCTGCTCTTCCTCTACGTCACCTTCCGCCAGAATATCCGCGCCACCGCCCGCACCGCCCGCAAGCAGGAAGGGGAAATGATGAACCTGACGCTGGAGACGCTGGGCGCGATCCGCGAGGTGAAGGCGTTTGGCCGGGAAGACCACCAATTAGCCCAATTTGAGCAGCACGGCCGTGACCGCATCCAGTCGGCGCTGCAATCCATCCGTTGGGAAGCGTCGTTCAGCCCGGTGATTGACTTCATCCAGGCCGGCAGCACGGCGGCGGTCATCTGGTATGGCGTATCGCAGGTGTTGATCGGCCAATTTACCATCGGCGATTTGCTGATTTTCATGTCCTACTTGAAGGATATTTACCGGCCGCTGCGCCATTTCAGCAAGATAGCGACGAATATGCAAAAAGCGGCGGCCAGCGCCGACCGGCTGGGCAAGGTGCTGGACGCCGAGATGGGCATTCAAGACGCGCCGGACGCCCAGCCGCTGCGACGGGCGCGCGGCGATGTGGCCTGGCAGAGAGTGGATTTTGCCTATCCCAGCGCGCCGGAGCAGCCGATTTTGCGCGGGATTGAGGTGCAGGCGCGGGCGGGGCAGGTGGTGGCTTTTGTGGGCGGCACGGGCGCGGGCAAGTCTACGCTGGCCAGTTTGTTGATGCGCTTTTATGAGGTCAGTAACGGCCGTATCCTCCTTGACGGCCGTGATATTCGCCGCATAAAACTGGAAGATTTACGGCGGCAGTTTGCCATCGTCCCCCAGGAATCGGTGCTCTTTGCTCGATCGGTGCGCGACAACATCGCTTACGGCCGTCCCGACGCCGGGGAAAACGCTATCATCGCTGCCGCCAAAGCGGCCAACGCCCACGACTTCATCCAACGCCTGCCCGACGGCTATGACACTATCGTCGGCGAGCGGGGCAGCACGCTGTCCGGCGGCCAGCGGCAGCGCATCGCCATCGCCCGCGCCCTGCTGCGTGACGCGCCCATCCTCATCCTGGACGAACCGACGGCCGCTTTGGATGCCGCCTCGGAAGAGCTGGTGATGGGCGCGCTGGAGCGGCTGATGCGCGGACGCACGACTTTCATCATCGCCCACCGCCTCTCCACCATCCGAGAAGCTGATTTGATTGTGGTGCTGGAGCAGGGGCGGATTGTGGAACAGGGCGGCCACGACGACCTGCTGCGGCGCAGCGGCCGTTACGCCCGGCTGGTCGGTTTGCAGATGGGGCCGGTCGTCAACGACCGGGCTAGAAAACAACACCGGCTGAAGCCGGTTTAGTCCTGTTCACAGGACGTTGTTGTGTAGCCCGGCGGTTTCAGCCCCGGGCGGGGTGCAGCAAGAGAAAGATGATGAAAGAAAACCGCCGCTTTTTACTAGGTCTGGGAGCTATGTTTATCCTG
>JANTHP010000425.1 GCA_024762395.1 Anaerolineae bacterium
CGCCATCGTCAGCAAAAAAATCACCAGGATATTCATCGGCTGCACCTGCTGCTGGCGCGTCACCAGACCCGCCTCCACATTTTGCACCTTGTACCCCCGCTCGCGCAAGAACTCATCCAACGCCTTACTCACCGCGTACTGCTCCTCCAACACATCAATCCCCGTCACCACCTTGTACAATCCCGCCTGTCCCGGTGTCCCCGTCAGCCGCGAAATCGTCCCATAATTAGCATACCCCAATGAATCCCCAATCATATCCGTGAAGCGAAAAATCCCGACCACCGTCCACGCCTCCGCCTCATGCCCCGGAATCTTCACCCGCAGCGCATCCCCCGGCTGCAAATCCGGGTATTGGTTCCAGATGGCGTCCGAGATGGTCAACGCCTTCTCATCCTCCGGTTCCAGCCAACGTCCGGCCAGCATATCCGCCTCCAACAGCGTCGAACCGTTCGGCGGCGCGGAAAAGATGAGATTAGTCACCAGATTATCCTTTTCATCCACAATTTCGGCGCTGGTAAAGCCCCAGCCCTCCACCGCTTTCACGCCGGGAATTTGCAGCGCATCCCGCGCTACCTGTTCCGCCCGGTACGGCTGGTCGAAGGTGACGGTCACATCGGCCATGAAATGCGCCCCCAAAATGTCCATGAAACTAAACAACGACTCGCGCACGTTAAAAACGGCGATGAAGATGGCGCCGGCGATGATGAGGGTGAACAGGGTCAGCGCCAGCCGCCCTTTGCGCCGGAAAGTGTTGCGAATGGAGAGGAGTAACGGCCGTGACAACCATTTCAGCCACGCCCCCAACCTATCCAGCAGACCTAGCCCCTCCGACTGATCGCCCGGCCCATCCTCGGCAATGGCGCGGCGCACCGTCGTCTTCGTCCCCTTTGTGATGGGAAAGTAGCCGGCAAACAGCGGCACAGCCAGCGCAATAACCGCCTGCACAATGACAACGCTGGGAATCAATCGGAAGCCGCGCAGTTCAATACTCATCATATCGGCCATAAACGCCGCCAGCCCGTACCCGGCGGCCATGCTTAACGGGATGGCAACGACCAGGGCGATGAGACCATAGGCGATGATGAGGGCAATATACATGATTGAAATCTGAAAACTACGCGCGCCAATCAGTTTCATCACCCCCACTTGCCGCCGGTGCTGCGTGAACAGCGCATTGAGCGTGTTGACAATGAGCGAACTGCTCAACAACGTCACCAACACGCCCAACGCCGCCAGCACGCCCAACATCGCCAATGCCGTTTTGCCCATCGGATGTTCTGTCGTCAGGCTGCTGTTGGTGCGGAAGATGGGGTGACCGGTGCGTTCCAGCTTGTCTTCGACCAGCGCGGCGACGGCGTCAATGGCCGCCTCGTCATTCCCATCTGCCACCTGGACATAGAGCCGGTTGTAACTGTCGCCGCTGCCCAGCCAAACGGCCGTATCCAACGTCACATAACCGCGCGGCGGAGCGGCAAAATCCCCCGCCGCAAACTGGTCGCCTACTACGCCCACCACCGGCATCTCCCGGATAGCGCCGCCGTTAATTTCGATCAGCGCCGTATCGCCAACGACAAGCCCCGTATCATTCATCGGGTCTTGGCGCACGATGAGTTCCCGGTCATCGGGATAAATCGCGCCATCTATCGGCGTCAGCAGGTTGATTTGCGACGCGATGGGGTCTTTGTTGGCTACAATGTCCAGCCGTTTCCAGGCCACGCCATCCTTGCTCACGCGCACCGAAACCATCTGCCGCCCCTCGGCGTGCGCCACGCCGGGGATACTCCTGACCGCCTTCACCAGATCATCGTCAAAGGAATCGGTGAGAATTTCGATATTGGCCGGCTGCGCGGCGGCGTAGCTGATGGTCATATCCTCGCTAAAGAGGGCATAGGTCGTCATAATCGAACCGATGGCAAACACGCCCACGGCGATGGAAGCGATGACAAGGATGGTACGGGTGCGATTGGCCCACAAATCGGCCAGCACTTTACGAACGCGGGGAGGGAGGTTTTTCATGCGGCCCCCTTTGCAGATGAAGAGGTGAGGGGGTGAAGGGGTGAAGGGGTGAAAGACTCATCACCCCTGCCCCCTTTCACCTCTTCACCTCTTCCCTTCACCAAAAGGCCATCCGCAATCACGATATTCCTGTCCGTGCGGCTCGTCAACGATGGGTCATGGGTAACGATGAGGATGGTTTTGCCGCGATTGGCTAACTCCTGAAACACTTCTACCACCACATCCGCCGAGCGCGTATCCAAGTTACCCGTCGGCTCGTCGGCGACGATGATGGGCGGGTCGGTTGCCAGCGAACGGGCGATGGCCGCCGCCTGCTGCTGGCCGTTGGAGACATTGGCCGGTAAATCGTAGGCATGGTCTGCCAGCCCCACCATTTTGAGCAGGTCTAAAGCGCGCGACGGCCGTTCCCCATACCCGTACACATTGCAATAATCCATCGGCAGGATCGTATTCTCCAGCAGCGTCAGCGTCGGCAGCAGTTGGAAAAATTGGAACACAATCCCCACATGCCGCCCCCGCCACAACGCCCGCTGGCTCTCCGACAGGCTGTAAATATCCGTCCCGCCAATCGTCACCTGCCCCGATGTGGGGTGGTCAATGCCCGTCAGCATATTCAGCAGTGTAGATTTGCCGCTGCCCGATTTACCCACCAGCGATACAAACTGCCCATACTCGATTTCCAAATCAATCCCTTTGAGCGCGGTAAAATCGCCCGCCGGGGTGTGATAAGTCTTGACTACATTTTCCAGGCAGATGGCGGGAACAGACGTATCATGCGTTTGCGTTTTAAGGTTGGCGATTTGACCATTATTAGAAATGACAACCGTTTCTTTCTCCTCTTCTTCTCTCCGCGCCCCTCCGCCCCTCCGCGAATCTCCGCGTCCCTTCTTCTCCACCAACTCCCCATCCGAAATATGCAGCGTGCGCGAAAAACGAGGAATCATTTCCGTGTCATGCGTCACCATCACCACCGTCGTCCCCCGCTCCACCAGCCGGGCGAAAATGTTAAAAATCGTGTCGGCCGTCGCCGAATCCAGGCTGCCCGTCGGCTCGTCGGCCACAATAACCGCCGGATCATTCATCAACGCTCTGGCAATCGCCACCCGCTGCTTTTGTCCGCCGGAAACATGCGCCGGGATTTTGTACGCATGGTCGCGCAGTTCCACCATATCCAACAATTCCAATGCCCGTTCGCGGCTCACGCCCGGCTGGTACTGCCCGGCAAATTCGCGCGGCAGCATGATGTTGTTGATGAGGTCAAGCTGGGGCAGCAGTTCAAATGATTGGTAAACGATGCCCATATTTTGCCCGCGCCAGACGGCCAGTTCGTCTTGATTCAGTTCGCCGATGGAGATGGGGTGGGAACGGCCGTCTCCATTCTGTGCATAAAACAAAACCTCGCCCGATGTAATTCGGCTGACGCCGGAAAGCATGTTGAGCAGCGTCGTCTTGCCTGCGCCCGATTTGCCGACGATGCCTAGAAATTCGCCTTTGTTCACGTCAAAAGTGACGCCGTTCAACGCGGTAAACCCACCCGCGCCCGTTTCGTAAATTTTGGCGACGTTTTTGAGTTGAAAAATTGATTCGGTCATAGAAAAATCCACCGCAAAGGCGCAAAGGGCGCAGAGGATAATCATAAAATCTCCGCGCTCTTTGCGTCTTTGCGGTTAGCTGTTTAGTAAACGGCCGTTAGTGTAATTTGTTGTCCCCCCGCCGTCAATCCGACCAGGACTAAAGTTACCCGCC
>JANTHP010000426.1 GCA_024762395.1 Anaerolineae bacterium
GCGCGCTGGCAATACCCAACTGCATCAAATTAAACGCAAAAATAGAAACAAACGTAGGGAAGCGCAGCGTGCGGAACAAGCCGACAAAGGCCACCGTTTCACCCAACGTCAGCGTTCCCTGCTGCCACAGCCAAAGCGCGTGGAACAAACCCGCTCCGTAGAAAATGAAAAACATCAACATAGGCAGGTAACGAGCCTGGATGAGGCCTTGCTCGACAAAATAACTGCGATAACTGGCCGCATCCTGCACAAACTTCTCAATTTCCTGCCGCTCCTGCGCACTTCCCTTCACCACCTCAATGCCGCTGACCGCCTCAGCCAATCCGGCATTCATCGTGCCAAACTGCCGGCGCATCGCCTCGCTGACCGGGTTTAGCTGTAGGGCATAATCCCGTACCGTAATGATAAATGTGATGAGAAACAGCGCCGGAACCAGCAGCAGTTCCAACCGGATGAGGCCAATCAAGACAATGGGAGCCACAATGCCCATCATACCATCCACGACGAGCATGATACCGGGGCTGAACATGATATTGAGGGTGCGCACATCATTCGTGGCGCGGGCCATGATGTCGCCGATGCGCTGCTTACCGTGGAAAGTCTGGCTCTTGCCCAGCAGGCTGCCATACAGTTCGTCGCGGGCGTCGCGCTCGATGCGCTGGGCGATAAATTCGTTGGCGTAGTTGCGAACCAGGCCAATAAGTCCCTGGGTAGCGGATGCGCCGAATGCGCCCAAGGCAATAAGGAGCAGAGCGCGCGGTTGCCAGCCCGGCGTGGTGATGAGATCGAAAGCGCGGCCAATGTAAACCTGAACGTACCCATGCGCGAAGTTGTTGACGATGGCGGCCGCAATCACCAGGATAGGCAGCCAGGGATACCGGAAAGTGTGGGACAAAATCCACCGTTTTGGCCCGCTGCGGTTGTAGGGATATTCGTTTTCGAGGCGGAATTCTCGTTTGCTCACGCACTCTCCTTGCCGCGCTGGTGGTACATGTGTTCTAGGCGACGGAAGAAAATTATACCAGAAAAACGGCCGTTTTAACATGCTTGCCAATTTCACAGGTTGGCGTAAGATAGCGTAGCATTTGAAAAATGCCACCCACTCCCCAGAATGATCCTGCGCATACCCCAAACAGGGCTGATTGAAGCATGTCTGCATTAAATCAGCCCCAAAGGAATCACTATGCTTGATTTTGGACGCGAAATATGCGGAAACTTACATGCAGCCGAAGCACGGGAATGGTTAGTAACCAACGGCATTGGCGGATTTGCTTCCGGAACCATCGCCGGCACACTGACCCGCCGCTATCACGGATTGCTGATGGCCGCGCTCCAGCCTCCATTGGGGCGGACGCTACTGTTGGCAAAGGTAGATGAAACGGCCGTCTACGATGGCATTTCCCCTCACAGCGACCAACATTACCCGCTGTTCACCAACCGTTGGAGCAGCGGCGATGTAGAACCGGAAGGATACATTCACCTGGATCGGTTTCACCTGGAAGGCACAACCCCTGTTTGGACCTACGCCATTGCCGACGCCTTGCTGGAAAAACGCATCTGGATGGAACCAGGCGCCAACACAACCTACATCCAATACCGGCTGACCCGCGCCGCCGCCCCACTTACGTTAGAAGCCCGCGCCTTCGTCAACTACCGCGATTATCACAGCACCACCATCGTCAACAATTGGCAGCCAGATATACGCGCCGTTGAGAATGGACTGCGTTTACAAATGTTTGATGACGCCGCGCCATTCGTTTTATTAAGCAGTAAAGCTGAAATTTACCCTGAATTTGATTGGTACGAAGATTTTTTCCTCACGATTGAAGAATATCGGGGACAAAACGACATTGAAGAAGACCACATCTACGCCGCTTTCATTCGGGCCACATTGCAGCCGGGCGCTTCATTTACCCTGGTTGCCAGCGCTGTGGAGCAGCCGGAGCTAGACGGCGATTTGGCCTACAGCCGGCGACGAGCGCATGAACAGCGTTTGCTGGAAAAAGCGGGGTCGTTTGCCGCCCTCGCGCCAGATTCCATCAAACAATTAGTATTGGCGGCCGACCAATTTATTGTAAAACGGCCGACCAAACGAGATGTAAACGGCCGTTCCGTCATTGCCGGCTATCATTGGTTCAGCGATTGGGGACGGGACACAATGATCGCCCTGCCCGGCCTGACCCTGACCACCGGCCGCCCCGAAATCGCCGCCACCATTCTGCGCACCTTTGCCCAATTCGTAGACATGGGCATGATTCCCAACCGCTTCCCCGATGCGGGCGAAATCCCCGAATACAACACCGTAGACGCCACCCTCTGGTATTTTGAAGCCATCCGCGCCTACCTCGCCGCCACCGGCGACGATGATTTACTGCGCGAACTGTTTCCCATCCTGGCCAACATCATCACATGGCAGCGGCGCGGCACGCGCTACAACATCCACATGGATGAAGCCGACGGCCTGATTTACGCCGGCGAACCCGGCATCCAACTCACCTGGATGGATGCCAAAGTGGATGATTGGGTCGTCACCGACCGCATCGGAAAGCCCGTGGAGATTAACGCCCTCTGGTACAATGCGCTGCGGAGCATGGCCGGTTTTGCCCGCCGCCTGGGGGAAGACCCGGCCCAATATGATGCGTTAGCGGAGAAAGTGAGGGTAGGATACGGCCGTTACTGGAACCCCAAAACAGGTTGCTGCTACGACATCCTCGACGGCCCCGACGGCAACGACGCCAGCCTGCGCCCCAACCAACTCTTCGCCGTCTCCCTGCCCCACAGCCCACTACCTTTTGACCGGCAGCGTTCTATTCTGGATGCTTGCGGCCGTCATCTGCTCACCCCGCACGGCCTGCGCAGCCTCTCCCCCGACGACGACGCCTACATCGGCCATTACGGCGGCAGCCAACTCATCCGCGACGGCGCCTATCACCAGGGAACCGTCTGGGGCTGGCTCATCGGCCCCTTCGTCAGCGCCCATCTGCGCGTTTACCAAGACCCAGCCCTGGCCCGCTCCTACCTCCTCCCACTCCTGCGCCATCTCGCCGGACACGGCATTGGCAGCATCAGCGAAATTTTTGATGGCGATCCCCCCTTCACGCCGCGCGGCTGCATCGCCCAGGCCTGGAGCGTCGCCGAGCTGCTGCGCGTCTGGCAAGAAACGGATGGGGAGGGAGGAGGAATGAGGAATGAGGAATGATGAGTGATGAATGACTAACATAGCTTACCTGAATACTGCCCAAATGAGGGAAGTAGATCGGGCGATGATCGAAGATTATGGCATCGAACTGATCCAGATGATGGAAAATGCGGGGCGCAATCTGGCGCATCTGGCCCGTTTTCGCTTTTTGGATGGCGATCCGCGCGGCAGACGAGTTATTGTATTGGCCGGGCGCGGCGGCAATGGCGGCGGCGGGCTGGTTTGCGCCCGTCGTTTGCATAATTGGGGCGCAAACGTATTTGTTTTCACGACTCATCCCGATGACGCCTATCAAGGTATTCCTGCCCATCAACTTGATATTTTGCGCCGGATGACTGTGCCGGTTGAATCGGTTCCGCCAACCGCGCTGCCTGCGGCTGATTTGATTGTGGATGCAGTGATTGGCTACAGCTTGTCCGGCGCGCCGCGCGGCACAGCCAAGCGGCTAATCTTACTGGCAAATGGTCACGGCGCGCCGATTCTTAGCCTGGATACGCCTTCGGGATTGGATACGACGACGGGAACGGTCTACGATCCGGCCATGCGGGCGGCGGCGACGAT
>JANTHP010000427.1 GCA_024762395.1 Anaerolineae bacterium
CAACCCCGTGGAATCCTAAAGGTCCCGTTATTTTTAGAGAAATGAGATGAAAGTTTTTATTGCTGGCGTGATGCAAGCCGAACGCCGCGACAACCAAATTGAAAGCCAGGACTACCGCCTGCGCATTACCAGTGCCTTAAAATCAGCCTACCCTGATGTGGAAATTACTGATCCCTGGGCGTTGAACCCGAACAGCGTCAATTATGATAGCGAAAGGGCGCGGCACACGTTTCTGACGATGACAAAGAAGGCCAGCGAAGTTGATCTGCTTATCGCCTACCTGCCTCGGGTGAGTATGGGGACGGCGATGGAGATGTGGGAAGCATACCAGGCGGGCGCATACATCATCTCTGTGACGCCGCATGTCCATCATTGGGCTATTCGGTTTACGTCGAATGAGGTTTTGCCGGATTTGGACAGTTTGATTGAGGGGATTGGTAATGGCCGTTTCCATCACATCGCTGCCCGAAAACAAGTTGACGCCCATTCCGAAGGCCACTAAAATTACTTTCCCATGCCCCAGTAGCTCAAAGGATAGAGCGCCGGACTTCTAATCCGTAGGTTGGGGGTTCGAGTCCCTCCTGGGGTGCCAAACAAGGCGCATTTCATACCGCAGCCTGCTCGCATCGCGCTGAACAAGGTCATAAACAGACCGCACAGTGCGCCGAACTGGCAAAAGCAGGGTGAAATGCGTTTTCATTTTCTAGTAGGCTGTCGGAGAAAGAATAATGGGACACGGACTTCATGGATAAACACAGATTTTTTGATATTTTTGACTTGAAAATCCGTGTTTATTTGTGTTAATCCGTGTCCAATCAATGTTTCTTAGACTTTTCCGACAGCCTCCTAGCGGGAGGAACTGATGACAATCAAAATTTTCACTGTCGCCGAAATGGTCGCTGCCGAAAAGGCCAGCGATGCGGCTGGCAATAGCTATGATCAGATGATGGAAACCGCCGGGCGCAGCGTTGCCGAGGCCATAATCGAACGCTGCCCAGTCAAAGACAAACGCATTTTGGTTTTGGTAGGGCCGGGCAACAATGGCGGCGATGGCTTAGTCGCCGGCCGTTACCTGGCGCAGGCTGGGGCGGCGGTTACTTTCTACCTCTACCGTTCGCGCAGCCCGCAGAAAGACCATAATTTTGCTCAAATTCAAGCGATGGGGCTGCCCGTAATTACCTTAAACGACCTGCGAAGTCATCTGCAAAAGGCCGACATTCTGGTTGACGCGCTTCTGGGAACCGGCGTTACTCGTCCCATTGGCGGTGCGTTGGCGGGTGTGATGAAGCAAATAAAAGAAAGTATGGGAGAGAGGGTGAGAGGGAAATGGGAAGAGATCCCTTCACTCCCTCATCCCCTGGTGGCGGCGGTAGATTGCCCCAGCGGGCTGAACTGCGACACGGGTGCGTTGGATGCACTGGCGATGCCGGCCGATTTGACGGTGACGTTTGCCGGGCCAAAACGGGGCCATTTTATTTTTCCTGGCGCGGCGGCGTGCGGCGAACTGGTTGTGGCGGACATTGGTATCTCGACGGAACTGCCGGATGTGACGGCCGTTAAACTGGAATTGGCTGATGCTGACTTTATCCGCCAACACCTCCCCCCGCGCCCGGCCCAGGGGCACAAAGGAACCTTTGGCACGGCGCTCATCGCCGCCGGTTCGGGTCATTACTGGGGCGCCCCCATGCTTGCCGGACGCGCCGCCTACCGCGTTGGCGCCGGCCTCGTCGCTTTGGCCGTACCGGAGAAGATTCGGGCCGCCGTTGCCATTAATTTGCCGGAAGCCACTTATCCGCCCGTCCCCGACAGCGACATTTTTAGCGCCGCCAGTTTGCCTTTCCTGCAAAAAACCGTCGCGGCCAAAGCGATGTTGGTCGGGCCGGGGCTGGACAACGCCCGTTCGTTTATAGAAGCGCTGCTGGATGCCAATGGTTTGCCGCCGCTGGTTATTGACGCCGACGGGCTGAATGTGCTGGCGCAGTTGCCCGATTGGCATCAAAAATTGCCGCCGAACACGATTTTGACGCCTCATCCGGGCGAAATGGCGCGGCTGATGGGAATTTCGCTGGCAGCATTAAAACAGCGGGACAGGGTGGAAATTGCTCAAGAACAGGCGGTAAAGTGGGGACAGGTTGTGCTGCTAAAGGGGGCTTACACGGTGGTGGCGGAGCCGAACGGCCGTACCCACATCATCCCCTTCGCCAATCCTGTTCTGGGCGCGGCCGGCAGCGGCGATGTGTTGGCGGGAACGATTGTGGGCTTATTGGCGCAGGGAGTAGGGGCTTATGAGACGGCCGTTACCGGAGCCTATCTCCACGCCGCCGCCGCCGAGCTTTATCCTGGCAAGGTGGGGTTGTTAGCTGGTGAATTAGCTGATTTGCTGCCAAAAGCATGGCGGCAGGCGTACAAGCTCTAAATTTCAAGCTTAAGTCGGCAGCCATTCGATCAGAATCTGATTGCCAAGAGATTGAAACTCCGGGTCGCCAGTAAGCAGCGTGGCATTTAGTTCTTGGGCCAATGCAGCAGCGTAGGCATCGGCGTATGACAGGCTGTTATGCGCTTTGATATGGGCGGCGGCAAACACACGCCCTTTATCGGCAACGGCCATTTGTATGGGCGCAGTTTCCAGATAAGCCAATACAGTGCGCAGCTTTTCTGTTCCCCAACGGCGTTCTACAATATAAACCAATTCCCCCAGATTGATCACGCTCATGGAAAGCGCTGCCGCATCATTTTTAGCCTGTTGTAATAAGAATTCCGCCCGATCTGCGCCGGGTTCATCGTTTAGTAAAGCAAGGATGGCGTAGCTATCCAACACGTAATGGTCATTCAAGGCGATTTTCCTCTGCTGATTTCTCTTGCTTTCGCTCGGCCAGAAGATCGGCTGTTAATGATGGGCCGGCTAAAAACCCCCGCAATGCAGCCAGTGGGTTTTTGGGCAAAGGAACGATGGATAAACCGCCGCCATAATCTACAATCTGAATCTGGTCACCTGGTTCAATTTTGTATTTCTGGCGATATGTTTTGGGGATAACAATCCAGCCTTTTTGGGATACCGTTGCTGTTTTCATGATAATTTACCTTTATTTTGTGCATACTATTCCTTTTGCATTATATACGGCCTGTTCTTTGAGTGTCAAACCTCAGGGGGCTTTCGGGAGCGCGAACAAGTTGTCAGTCAATTTCACCGGCGGCGTAGAGGGGCCTTCCAGGCAGCGTAGAGGGGCCTCCCAGGCCCCGTTTTGGTGAACCAATGGTAGACCCAGGTTTTTCAACATAGCTCAAAATCGTGGGGGATAATGCAAAGTCTCTGCAAAATTTGACAGGGCGGGTTTGTTTTCATATTATTTCGCCCAATCTTAGCGGTTCAACTGAACTAGGTTGTTCAGCTAAACCGAAATAATACGTTGATCAGGACGAGTAGCGGCTGAGTCTGTCAATAGAGAGGGACTGTTGTAAGCTGAGAGCAGCTCCGGCAAAGGCAGCGGCGAAAACCACCTGAGAGTGGCTTTCTGAACGTGGTGATTTAGTAAGAAAGCTCGGTTGGCTCCGTTAACGGCCGTCAATGAGGGTTATCAGTAAGTTGTGCTGATAACTGAAATTGGGTGGAACAGCGGCTTATGTTTGTGAAACAAACGCCATCGCCCCAATATGGGTGATGGCGTTTTTATATTGTAACTATACAGCGCTGCCGAGAAGATTTGTCAAATTTTTTAGCATGACCAGGCGTTGACCAGACCA
>JANTHP010000428.1 GCA_024762395.1 Anaerolineae bacterium
TGACGAGTACGGCCGTTACCCGCGACCCATTGGAGGCGCTGACGGAGTATGACCCGCGACAGTACGTTGTAGTGGCGAGTGGCGGGCAACCAAAGGTTACGGGGCGAGTGGCGAGTACCCCAGCCCCCAGCCCCTACACCCCAGCCGCCATTGACGAATACGGCAACATCCAAGTCATCGCTTCCGCCGAAGTGGCCGAACCATCGTGGCTGGTGTTGAATGACAGTTATTTTCCGGGGTGGAAGGCGTGGGTACGGCCGTTTGGCGGCACAGAAGCCGATGAGAAAGAAGTTGAAATCACCCGCGTCAACGGCAACTTTCGCGGCGTACTACTGGAGCCAGAAGATTGCGCGGCTAACAACAATCTTCCGAAAAGGTTAACCTGTCAAATGCGCCACATGGTTCAAGGGCCAGACCGATATACCGTCCGTTTCCGCTACAGCCCCGTCAGCTTTCAACTGGGCGCGCTGGCCAGCGCCATGGGAGGCGTGATTTTGCTCTTCGCGCTGGGCATTTGGGGTTGGCGGCGCGTCGTCAAAAGCGATGCCGAAATGACGACGACGCGCAGTCTGGCTAAAAACAGCCTGGCTCCCATCATCCTCAACATCGTCAACAAATTTGTGGATTTTGCCTTTGCCGCCTTCTATTTGCGCTTTTTGGGGCCGGTGGAAGCGGGCAGCTACAGCTACGCCATCGCCACCGCCGGCTTTTTCGACATCGTGTCCAACTTCGGCCTCAACATTTTACTCACCCGCGATGTGTCGCAAGACCGGAGCCAGGCCAGCCGTTACTTGCTCAACACGTCGGTTTTGCGCCTGGGAACAGGATTTGTCGGCGCTTTGCCCATTTTGGCCTGGGTGGGGTTCACCAGTTTGGGCAGCCATCCGCCGACGGCGGCAGAGGTAACGGCCGTTCTCCTCATCATGGTCGGCATGGTCTTCTCCGGGATGGCGCAGGGCGTCACCGGCCTGTTCTACGTCCACGAAAAAGCCGAAGTCCCGGCGGCGATGACGACGGCGACGACCATCCTCAAAGTTGGCTTTGGTGTGATGGCGCTGCTGATGGGGTTTGGCTTTGTGGGCTTAGCGGCCGTTTCCATCCTCACCAACATCATCACCCTGACCGTTTTAGCCGTTCTCGCCTTCCGCAGTTTCCACCTGCCCGGCCCCTGGCGTGTGGATTGGCGCTTGCAGCGGCAAATGGTGGGCAAAGGCTACCCGCTCATGCTCATCCACCTGCTGCAAACCGTCTTCATCTCCATTGATGTGCTGCTGCTGCGCAACATGCTGGACAACGGACAGGAAGTCGTCGGCTGGTACAACAGCGCTTACAAATGGTTCAATGCGCTGCAAATTGTGCCGTCTTTCTTCACGTTAGCCCTCTTCCCCGTCATCTCGCGCGAAATTCAGCGTTCGCTGGACGCGGCGCGGCGCATGTACCGGCTGTCGCTCAAGCTGATGCTGCTGCTGGCGCTGCCCATCGCCGTCCTCATCACCTTTTGGGCGACGCCATTGACGCTGCTGCTGGCAGGCGAGGAGTTTTTGCCGCACGGGGCGATTGCGCTGCAAATTGTCGTCTGGTCCATCCCCTTCGGCTGGCTGAACAGCGTCACCAATTACGTCCTCATCGCCCTGGGATTGGAACGGATGCAGCCCAGGGCATTTGCCATTGCCGTTCTCTTCAACATCGCTGCCAACCTCTTGTTCATCCCCCGCTTCAGCTACGTCGCCGCTTCCGTCACCACCATTTTGTCGGAGCTGGTGTTGATGACCTTGTTTGCCTTTTACCTGCGGCAAAAGATGAGCGGGATGGATTGGGGCGGGCTGTTGGGACGGCCGTTACTCGCCGCCGCCATCATGACCCTCATCACCTTCTTGGGCAGCCAACTCCACATCGTTGTAGGGCTGGTACTGGGTCTAGCCGCCTATCCCGCCAGCCTCTGGCTCCTGCGCGTCCTCGGCGAAGAAGAACGGCACATTTTACGCTCGATCTTGCCGACGGCCGTCGCCCGTCGCCTGAGTTTTCTCGATTGAGTATTTACACTCAGAGTACCAAGTGTTATACTTGTGTCATACTAACAGTAGAAGAAGGTGTATTGTGCCCAATGTAAAAACTGCAATTTCCCTAAAACCAGAACTTTTGGAAAAAGTTGATTCGACGGCGCAAGAGATGGAAATGCCGCGCAGCCGCCTTTTCGTCTTGGCTGTCGAAGAATTCTTGCAACGGCGCGAAAACGAACGATTGGTAGAAGCGATTAATAAAGTTCACGGCGAGTTTCGAGACCCCAATGAAGAAGCAAATATGATTGCTATGCGCCGAAAACAGCGCAAATTGGTAAAAGGCACATGGTAATCAATCAAGGCGACATTTTCTGGGTCGATATGGGTGAACCATCAGGCTCTGAGCCAGGTTATCTTCATCCATATGTCGTTATCCAAAATAATGCATTCAACCATAGTAGAATTAGAACTACGGTTGTTTGCGGGCTAACTTCTAGTATTCGCCTTGCTCAATCACCCGGCAATGTTCGCTTGCACAAAGGTGAAGCAAATCTACCTAAATCCAGCGTGGTTAATATCTCGCAGTTGTATACAGTTGATAAACAGGATTTGGTTGAAAAGATTGGAACATTACCCAAGCAGCGTATCAGGCAAATTTTGGATGGTCTCCAACAGTTAACTGAGCCGCGTGAGTTGTGATTGACACCATTTATTCAACCTGCTAGAGTAACGACATGAGTGAATCAACTGTTGCCGTTCGACTGCCCAAATTAACGTATCGTAAGCTGCAGCGCGCGGCGGAATTAACCTATCGTACCGTAGACGATATTTTGGCAAGCGCTGTTGAATCCAGCTTGCCAACCATAGCTGATGTGCCGCCTGAATTGGCGGAAGAGTTGACGGCCTTGCATTTATTCAGCGATGAGGCATTATGGGCGGCGACGAAGCCAATTTTCTCCCCGGCCGAACAAGCCCGCTTATCTCAGCTTAATCAAACCGCTGGCGAACGCGACCTGACAGCAGTCGAAATCGCCGAACAAGAGACGCTTCTGGCCGCTTATCATCGTTCTGTACTGCGTCGAGCGCAAGCGCTCGCTATTTTGTCGCAACGCGGCCATGCTGTTACGCTAGATGATTTGCCTTTGCCTGTTTCCCCATGACCGCTGCGCCAGTTCCAGAAGAAATACAGCGCAATTTGGTTTGCATCCGCCATCATAGCCATGTTTTCCGCTAAATATCACCGTATCATCGTTTTACTGATTTTATTGCTAACGGCCGTCCTCCGCTTCCACAACCTCCCCACCCTGGGGCTGGAACACGACGAAGTCGCCAACTGGCTCATCGACCGCGCCATTTTGGATGAGGGCAATCACGCCGTTTACTTCACCGCCGCCTACGGCCACGAGGCCGGCTTCCACTACCTGCAAGCCGCCGCCGTCGCCCTGATTGGCGACAACGCGCTGGCCTTGCGCCTCCCCGCCGCCTGGGCCGGCATCCTGCTCGTCGCCGTCAGCTACGCCCTGGCGCGGCAGATGTTCAGCAAAAACGCCGCCCTCTTCGCCGCCGGAATGCTCGCCGTCCTCTTCTGGCCCGTCTTCTACAGCCGCCTTGGCCTCCGCGCCATCACCCTGCCCGTCCTCTCCGGCCTATCCGCCTATTTCTGGCAGCGCGCATGGAACAATAGAGACAAAAGCCACAACTTCACAATTCACAATTCACAATTCACAATTCACAATTCC
>JANTHP010000429.1 GCA_024762395.1 Anaerolineae bacterium
CGGATCATTAACATCTGACGAAACTGAAGCTTTTATCGTTAATGTTTGACCGCCTGTGCCTTCGTTAACTGTACCATTTAACTTTATTTCTTGACTATTACCTGAGGCAATCTCTCCCAAGGAGCAAGTAAGTACTCTGCTTGAGGTCTCAGAACAACTGTCGGGTTTTGTCACAAGGGCAAAACCGGTTGGTAAATCGACTTGAACCTGGGTATTGGAAGCTGCATCCGGCCCATTATTTGTAACGGTAATTGTGTAATCAGCAGCCCCTTTCTCATCAACAGGAGGTGGATCCACAACCGCTACTGACAAATCAGCCTGTTTCACCTTGGCAAAGCATGAGCCGCCCCGTGCCGCAGCTAGAAAAGTAGGTGCAATTCTGCCTTGGTTCTTAGTGTAAGCATTGGGATCATCGTGGAACATGGTACCATCGTATGTGGCAAACATACACGAACCTTTGGCCTCATCAAGCGGCAGCAGTACAGCCATGGCCTCGCCCGTTCCCTCAGTAGGTAAATCAGCACTATCCTTCTTATAAAGGATCAAGTTGACAGGGACGTTTGTGAAGGGCGTGTAATATCCCCCATACATAGGATTTAGCCCTTCAAATGACTTGGCATAGGAACTGGTTGTGTTTAGCGGGAATGAAGTGAAACCATCACTATTCTGGCCAGTGTTTACTTGAAAATTCTTCGCATTTGCGTTGACTAATTCTACCAACCAACTTCTGTTTTCTGCGGAACATACACTACAAGAATCAATAAAGAGGACAAAAACATTCGAATCCTTGTTTAGAATGGCAGTTTCAATAGCATCTCTATCCGCTTCATCAATCGTAGCAAAGACAGAATTGATTATGACAATGTCATAGCCCTTGTAGAAATCAGCAGCAGGGGAATTACCGTCATTTAACGTATGTTCAATCTTAATTTCAGCATTGCCGGCGTGTTGTTCAAATTCATCAACAACAGTTTTATTGTACTGGTCTCCAAGCGGTTTGTTAGCACTTGAAGGTATGCCGACTCCATTTATCTCGTCGGTTGTAACGATTAGAATCTTTTCGCGCGTCTCTGTTTGCGCTTGTGTGCTGCTAAACACTGCAAACTGAAGGCAAGCCAGGGCTAGCAAAACAAATACAAATTTGTAAGTTTGTCGTCCCTCGCTGCTTTTTCGAAAAGTTCCAAGATTCAGTAATTGGAGTATTTTCTGGCGTTTCATAATAATCTCCTTTTAAGATATGGTTTTGCTTCTATCGCCTTATTCTAGAAGCTATAAACATTGTATGAATTAAACGCTTCCAACCAGTTTCAAGTGGAGGCGGTCGCTGTTTTGGGCTGTCAGCCCCGGTGCAGCATCCGTTTCCAATTGGTTTCTTTCTTTTTAACGTTTCACATGTCTCACCTCTTTTTGTTGACCACTACATTCGCGGTGGCCTTTGCTGCACCACAACACGCATTATCCACACCTACCGCTTCCAAAACGCTTCCAACCATTTTCTGGTGGAAGCGGTAGCCGTTTTGCGAGGTATAATGGGGGCGGCAAGCGGCAAGTTTGCAATCTCCAATCTCAAATCTTCCCCTTGCCGCAGCAAATCATTCTTTGGAGGCGGCAATGGCAGAAAAAGGGAAGACAATTCGGAGTGGGGCAGTGATTCATCTGAAAAATGAGGTACCGGGCGGGCGCCAGACAAGCCGGTGATGATCGGCAAATATCACACACGAGGAGCGTGAACATGAGCAACAAACAAAACCGGTACAATTTTTATGAGGAGAGCTTGTGGACGGGACGCTTAACCAGCTTCACCGAATCAATTAACGCCAATCTCAGGCTGCTGCGGGTTATTTTGCTGACCAAAGGCTCCACCATCATGGAATTCAGTAAACTTTTAGGCCAGGGGTTGCTTAAAGTAAATGACAGCATGGGCGGGTACAAACTACCCGAAAATTTCAAGAAGCATGTTAAATCGCTCGACGGGGTTCAAGATGCGGTCATAGACATATTACCGAATCTTCTTGGTAGTTTTGGCGGCGGAAAACCCAAAGATGAAGACGATCTCCTGGGATTGGTGAAATTCAAGTTCGAAGAAACGCAGCTTTATAATTTACGCACGCTGAGCTTGAATCAAAAAACATTTGTAAACAACAGGCTGCGGCAGTGCGTAACGGCCGTATTGCAAAAAATCAACAACAACGACAACAACGCCCTCGACGAAATCGCCTTAATCCGCAAAAGCTTCCAGAACATTGCCGCCGATATCGAGATCGTCCAGCGGGCGATTGTCCAACGTGTCCATGAAATAAACGACGACGGGAAATACGTCCCCAGTATGCAGGCCAGCGCCTTGCAAATAACCGATATGCTCGCTTTGTTGGCTTTACGGCCGTTTCAACACCTGCTGCCAACAAAATCCGACATCACGCCCATCACCTTCTTCAGCCAGGAAACCCACATCCAAAGCCTCCCCTATGGCGACAACGTCGTTTTGATTGGCATTCGTTACGATCAAGTTTTGCAAAATCTGGAAGACGACAAAACCCCGCCCCCCTTCGAACTGCTGGCAATCCCGCACGAGATTGGTCATTACATCTATCAAAGAGCCGACCTCAAAGATCAGCGCACGCTTCTGCAAAAAATTGTGACTAAAGAATTTGGTCTGGCTAAATGGCTGGCTCCCAGCGGCGAAGAAGGATTAAATTTCAAAGATGTCAGCGCCGCGCTGCCCATAGACGCGCGCCATCGTCAATGGTGCGAAGAAATTTTTGCCGACATCTGCGGCTGCATCGTCGCCGGCCCCCTGGCGGCGTTAAGTTTACTCTCCATCCTCGTTTCGCGCGCCGACGACAAGAACCGCAGCAGCGATGGCGAACACCCAACCGGCATTTTACGGCCGTTCATCCTCAAAGAAATACTCGTCGCGCTCAACCAACAACAACCCCAGCGGTATCCATTCAACGCCGCCGCAGAAGACATGATCGCCGTTTGGCAAGACATTGCCCGTAAATTCGGTTACAAAACAGACGCGCAGACAGAGGAATTAAACAATCTACGAAAAATCATTCGCCTCTTCACCCGTTTCCTACTCGAAAGCAGGGGAACGGCCGATTTTACATTATGGAGTTCGGCCGCTATCCGCAGCCTAAACGATTGCACCGTTGAACTGAAACAAATAAAAACACTCTCCGGGTTTGACGGTCTTGAACCTTCTCGATTAGGTAAAACCGCTCCTGAAACAGGCGCCGACATAAAGCGTTTGATCGACGAATGGGAAAAGAAAGGGCCGGTCACCATTGGCGACCACGATTAAAGCCGGCGGCGCGTGAACTACCCGCCGCCTTACCCGCTTTCATTAAGGCTAAACCAAAAATTAAATGATCCATTTTTTATCCGCAGATTACGCAGATTAGGGGAAAGCATCTGCGTTAATCTGCGTAATCTGCGGATCATCATTTTTTTTGAATTGGCCTAAGCCGCTCCGTCAGCCGCGAATCGTTCAATTCAAGATTAAGCCTGCGCGCGTTTTCCTTCGCTTCCCGGCTGCGTTCCGCGTCATTGAGATCGGCATACAGTTGGTATAAATAAAAATATGAATGCGCTTGCTCGTACTTATCCCCCAATTCGGAAAAAATCTGCAAGCCATCCTGGAGCAGCGATAAAGCCTCATCGAAATTCTGATTGGCGCGATGCAAAAGCCCGATCTGCGTCTT
>JANTHP010000430.1 GCA_024762395.1 Anaerolineae bacterium
CTCTCCCTGCTGCCCGGCGGATTGGCTATTGCCTTGCTTGGCTATGTCGAAACATTGGGCGCGGCCGAAGGCGCGGCGGCTGCCGGTGACGACGATATTAACCCTGACCAGGAGTTCATCGCCCTGGGCGCGGCTAACTTGGGTTCTGCTTTGAGCGGGGGGTTTGTGGCCGTCGGCAGTCTGTCCAAAACCTCGGTTGCGCTGGCCGCCAAAGGTAAAACACAGCTTGGGGCCGTTGTCAGCGGCGTGTTGGCGATTTTTACCATTGGCGTTCTCATGCCGCTGCTGGCGAATTTACCTGAAGCTGCATTAGCGGCCGTTGTCATTGCCGCCATGCTGAAGCTTGATCAAAGCGCCAGACTGAAGGAGCAGCTTGCTTTTAGCCGGGTTGAATTTGCGTTGGCGTTGGCGTCATTCGTTGGTGTCCTGACTCTGGGTGTTTTGTCCGGCGTTGCTTTTGGCGTTACCCTGTCACTTTTAGCGCTTATCTGGCGGGCGGGACATCCGGGAACGGCCGTGCTCGGCAAAATCCCCGGCGAAACCACCTACCGCGACATCAAACGTCGCCCGGAAGCCCAAACGATTCCCGGTTTGCTTATCTTCCGTTTTGACGCCGACCTCATTTTCCCTAACAGCCGCTACTTCATCGCCACCGTAAAGCGCGCCATTGCCCACTCCCCAACCCCCACCCAAATCGTTCTCATCAATGCCGAAACCATCAATGACATAGACATCACCGGCGCTGAGACGTTAGTAAAACTACACAAAATCCTGGTTCAACAAAACATCCACCTGTGGCTGGCCCAGGTTAAAGACCCGGTCATGGATAAACTGCGCCGCATGGGTATTGAAGACCTGATCGGGGCAAGCAGATGTTTCGAGTCTATAAACGACGGCGTCCATACTTTCATTGGCAAAGCGAGCTGACGTAAAGCGTTACCGGTGACGTTTTACGCCATAATTACTCCGCAAAAACTGAAAGATTCTCAAAACAAAAGGAACGGTTAATCATGAAATTTGTCCATTTCCCCAAACCATTTGAACACAGCCACCCGCCGGTGCGGGATGTAAATGAACTGTTTGATGAGCAAAGTACATTTGGGCAGCGTGCGGCTGATAAAGTGGCAAGCGTTGCCGGTTCCTGGACATTTGTCATTGTACAAAGCGTCATTTTGGTCTCCTGGGCCTTATTTAATGTCGTGGCCTGGGCGCGCCATTGGGACCCTTATCCTTTTATCCTCATGAATCTCGTTTTATCCATGCAAGCGGCTTATACCGCGCCCATCATCATGATGAGCCAAAATCGCCAGGCGCAAAAAGATCGTATTGAGGCCCATAATGACTATATGATCAACCAAAAGGCAGAAATAGAAATAAGGGCAGTTTTGGAGCATTTAATGGCACAAGATGAAGCCATTCAGGAATTGCAGAAAGGGCTGCTTTTTATCCAGGAAAATTTAGGCGCAGGAGCCAGCAACAATGACCAAAAATAACTCCGTAAAAAGAGAGAAACTAAGTTTAAAGGAAGTTGTGGCGATGGGGGTGGGTGGCATGGTCGGCGGCGGAATTTTCTCCGTACTGGGACTCTCCGCTTCACTGGCTGGACACGCCGCGCCAATTGCGTTTGCGCTGGGTAGCATTATCGCCTTTCTCACCGGCCATGCCTACAATAAATTAGGGCTTTGCTTTCGTTCTGATGGCGGCAGCTTTACGTATTTGGAGCAGGCGTTCAAACAGCGAAATGTAGCCGGATTAGGCGGTTGGCTTTTATTGGTAGGCTACATCGGAACAATGGCCTTGTATGCGTATACGTTTGGCGTTTACGGCAAGGCGGTGTTGGGAACGGGGGCGCCGGATATCTGGCAGCGGCTGTTAGCGTCTCTGATTTTGCTGCTTTTCCTGGCGGTTAATTTAGTCGGCGCAAAAGCGTCGGGACGGACGGAGACGCTTTTGGTTGGCGTCAAGGTTGTTATTTTAGGCGTTTTTGCTGTCGCTGGGCTATTTTCCCTCAAGTCTGACCACGTTTTACCTTTGTTTAATCAGGGAACGATGGGCGTCGTTATTGGCGCTGCATTGATTTTTGTCGCTTATGAAGGATTTGAGCTGATTCCCAACGCGGTTAACGAGATGGAAAACCCGCGCGTTAATATGGGACGGGCCATTATGATATCTATTGCGATAACGACCGTGATTTATATTTTTGTTTCCCTGGTAGCGGTCGGCAATTTGAGCGCGGCTGAAATCACCAAATATCAGGAAGATGCCTTGGCTGTCGCTGCGCAGCCCTCGTTGGGTCAATTTGGATTTACGCTAATTGGATTGGGCGCGCTTCTCTCAACGGCCTCGGCGATTAACGCGACGATGTTTGGCACGGCGCGGTTGGGTATGGCTATGGCGCAGGATGAGGATTTGCCGAAAGTGTTTAGTTATACGGAAAGGACTAAGGATATTCCCTGGGTTAGTATGGTAGTTATTACGGCCGTTACCCTCCTGTTTGTCAATATCGCCGATCTCACCATTATTTCCTCATTTGCCAGTTCAACGTTCCTGCTGATTTTTGCCGCCATTAACCTGTCCGCCTGGCGGCTGCGCCGTAAAATTGGCATTGACAGCGCCCGCCCGCTGCTAGGGCTGCTCCTGACATTGGGATCATGGGTTGTGTTAATGGGCTATTTATGGCAAAACGACCGCAACAGTCTGATACAAATAGGTATTTTCTATCTTGTTGTTATTACAGCTGAACTGCTCTTTAGCAAACGAGCCTGGTTTTATGGTCGAAAATCATAAAATCCCTATCGAGTTTGGCGTTCCGGTGACTCAAGTCACTGATATAAGAACGCCATTGAACTAACATATAGTCATCTTCGGGCATAATGCCGGAGAGAAAAATCGGAAATATAGCAAAAAGGAGATTTTTAAGATGACTATACATGAAAGCGCTACGATTGGGGTTTTTGATACGCATGAACAGGCGGAAACGGCCGTGCGCGAGCTGCTAAAGGGCGGTTTTGATAAAGAACGTGTGTCCATCGTCGCCAAAGGGCTGCAAAAGTCCGAAGACGTTCAAGGCTTCGTAAACACAGGCGATATTGCCAAAGGCGGCGCCGGAATTGGCGCGTGGACTGGCGGCATTTTTGGGCTGTTGGTGGGAGCCGCCTTCCTCTGGGTTCCCGGATTTGGGCCGCTGATTGTGGCCGGGCCGTTAACCGCCGCTCTGTTGGGCGGCGTAGAAGGCGCGGTTGCCGGCGCCGCCGGCGGCGGCGTTTTGGGCGCATTATTTGGCCCCCTGGTCGCCAAAAAGCACGTCCTCAAATATCGGGAACATCTAAACGCCGACCACTACCTGGTTGTGGCCCACGGCACAGCTGCCGATGCCGCAAAGGCCCGCGAGATTTTAGGACAGGCCGACTCGATTGAGGTTGACGTTTTCTCAGAAACAGAAGATATTGAAGCGTACTAATCTCATCGCCGCCTAGACCTGCGAGGTTTGAAAAACCTCGCAGGTCTCCGGTGAAGCATTGTACATCATGCCCCTCGGCGGCCCGAATCGCCGAAGGGCTTTTTTCACGTTTTGCGAGTAAACTCGTATCTTCTCAAAATGTAGGGGCGATCCTTGTGGTCGCCCTCGACTGGGCGGGCACAAGGCCACGCCCCTACCCCGAATTAACGAGCCGAAAGGATGGATT
>JANTHP010000431.1 GCA_024762395.1 Anaerolineae bacterium
ACCCTCACCCGCGAGGAGTTCGACGCCCTGGTGGCGCTCAAATCGCCGCTGGTGCAAATTCGCGGCCAATGGGTGCAGCTAGACCCGGAACAAATCGAAGCAGCTATCCAATTTTGGCAGAAACAGCAAACCTTGGAAGGGGAATTTTCCCTGCATGAGGCGATGCAGTTGGGTTTGGGCGGCGCGGAATCGCACAACGGCCTGCCGGTTGACAGCGTGGCGATGGATGATTGGCTGACAAACTGGCTGGATCAGTTGCAGGGGGATGAGAAGCTGGAACTTTTGCCGCCGCCGGAGGGGCTGCGGGGGGTGTTACGGCCGTATCAACAATACGGCTACTCCTGGCTCGACTTCGCCCGTCGCTGGGGAATGGGCGTCATCCTGGCCGACGATATGGGACTGGGAAAGACGGTCCAGACGCTGACAATGGTGCAAAAACTGAAAAATGAAGGCCAACTGTCCGCGCCTATTTTGCTCATCTGCCCCACCTCCGTCGTCACCAATTGGCAGATGGAGAGCGAAAAGTTCACCCCCGGCCTGAAAACGATGGCCCACCAGGGCGCCGACCGGCTGCGCGGCGATGAATTTGTCGCCGCCGCGCAAGAGGTGGACATGGTGTTGACCAGTTACGCCCTGGTGCGCCGCGACGCGGAGGCGATGCGGCAGGTGGATTGGTTGGGCGTCGCGCTGGATGAGGCGCAAAACATCAAAAATCCGCACACCAAGCAAGCGCAGGTCATTCGCAGTTTGTCCGCCGGCTTCCGGCTGGCACTGACGGGCACGCCTGTCGAAAATCGGCTGTCGGAATTGTGGTCGATCATGCAGTTTTTGAACCCCGGTTTTTTGGGCGGGCAGAAAAAGTTCCGCAAGCAGTTTACGCTGCCGATTGAAAAGTATGGGGATGAGGCGGCGACGGAAAGGTTACGGGGGTTGACACGGCCGTTTATCCTGCGCCGCCTCAAAACCGACCCCACCGTCATCACCGACCTGCCCGACAAGCAGGAAGTGAAAGTGTACTGCAACCTCAGCGAGGAGCAGGCCACCCTGTACGAAGCGGTTGTGCAGGACGCGCTGCAAGCCATCGAGGCGCAGGAAGAGGGCGGCATCGCCCGCAAGGGGATGGTGTTGAGCATGTTGATGCAGCTCAAGCAGGTGTGCAACCATCCCGTCCAATACCTGCATCAAGGCGAAACCTATAACCCGTTCCAGGACAACAATCGCAGCGGCAAACTGCAACGCTTCCACGCCATTTTGGATGAGGTGCTGGCCGAAGGCGACCGGTTGCTGCTGTTCAGCCAGTTTACGGAGATGGGCGGGCTGCTCAAGCAATACATTCAGGAGCGGTTTGGAGCGCCGACGCTCTTTTTGCACGGCGGCGTGCGCCCCAAGAAGCGGAATGAGATGGTGCGCCGCTTCCAATCGGATGACGGGCCGCCGGTGTTTGTCTTGTCGCTGAAGGCGGGCGGCACGGGGCTGAACCTGACTAACGCCAATCACGTCTTCCACTTTGACCGCTGGTGGAATCCGGCCGTCGAAGACCAGGCCACCGACCGCGCCTTCCGCATCGGCCAGACCAAAAACGTCCTCGTCCACAAATTCGTCTGTTTAGGCACGCTGGAGGAGCGCATTGACCAAATGCTTGAGGAGAAGAAGGCGCTCGCCGAAAGCGTCATCGGCGGCGGCGAGAACTGGCTGACGGAGATGAGTACGGCCGATTTGCGGAGTTTGGTGAAGTTAAGGAAGAAATAAGAAGGAAGAAATAAGAAGGAAGAAAAGGAAGGTTGATGTGGAGGATTTAAGGAAGCGAACGAAAGCGTTTGCATTGCGGATTATTCGGATGTATTCGTCTTTGCCGAAGCATCAGGTGGCTCAGGTGTTGGGGAGACAGGTGTTGCGCTCAGGAACTTCGATTGGCGCACATTATCGGGAAGCAAACCGCTCTCGGTCAGATGCGGAGTTTTTGAGCAAAATGCGATTGGCTTTGCAAGAATTGGATGAAACAGCATACTGGTTGGAACTATTGGTAGAGTCAGGGATCACATCTGCCACGAAGTTGGATGACTTGCGGCAGGAAACGGATGAATTGATAGCGATTTTTGTAACGATTGCCAAAAAAGTGGATAAAAAAGGGAGAAGGTAGAAATAAGAAGAAAGTAGAAAGGCGGTTCCGTTCTTCCTTCTGCCTTCTGATTTCTTCCTTTGATGAAATTATGAGCTGGTATTACAACGCAAAACCGACAATTGAGACGGACCAGGGCATTAAAGCCAAAAGCAAGCGCGGCGCGTTTGTGAAGAGTTGGTGGGCGACGCGCTGGATTGAGGCGATGGAGCGGTTGATGGATCGCGGCCGTTTGCAGCGCGGGCGGCGGTATGCCCGCAAGGGGCAGGTACTGTCGCTGACGGAGGGGACGGGGGAGGTGGTGGGCAAGGTGCAAGGGTCGAGAAGACGGCCGTACAAAATCACCATCGCCATCACCCCCTTCAGCGAAGTCCAGTGGGAACAAGTCATTGCCGCCCTCGCCAACCGCCCCATCTTCCTGGCCCAACTGCTGGCCGGCGAAATGCCGCAAGACATTGAGGAGGCGTTTGCCGACGCCAACCTCTCCCTTTTCCCGGCCCGGTCGCGGGATTTGACGCAACATTGCAACTGCCCCGATTACGCGGCCGTGTGCAAACATCTGGCGGCGGTGCATTACATTTTGGCCGAACGGTTCGACGAAGACCCGTTCTTGCTGTTCCGGCTGCGCGGCAAGACGCAGGATGAGTTGATGGCGGCGTTGAGCAAACTGCAAGGCGCAGACGGCGGCGAGGAAACCAGTGTGCCCGAATACGCCCCGCCGCCCCCGCTCGCCGATTCATTGGCCGATTTTTGGGCCATCGGCAGCGAAGCCGCCCATTTCCAAACCCACATCGCCCCGCCGGACGTCCCCTACCCGGCGCTGGCCCGGCTGGGCGCGCCCGCTTTTATGGAGAATATGGAACGCTGGCTGAAACCGGCTTATGATTCGATGTCGGAAACGGCCGTATCCACCGCCTTCACCGACCAGACAAAAGGTGCGTTTCAGTAAAAGTGACAGTCACGGGGCGCATAATCTTAAGTAACCCAAAGCCGTTTGCCCCGTGACTGTCACTTCGGGGCAACCCATTTGAAACACACCCCCAGACAAACGAGAACGAAACCCAATCATGACCACATTAAAAGAGCAATTAGAACAATGGCGCAGCGATGATTTGAAAAAATACGTCTATCTGCTCGGCGGCAAAAGCAGCATCCAGCGCAAAGCAGAACGCGTCACATTCATCCAGCGCAAAATGATATTCAAAGCCTCCTTACGCGCTATCTGGCAAGAACTGGACGAGATTAGCCGCCGCGCCATTTCCGTCGCCTACCACAATGGCGGCGAGTTCAATTCGGCCGCATTTGTCGCCCAATACGGCCGTCTGCCGCCGCGCCCGAAAAAAGAGAGTTATTGGTATTACAGCCGAGAACCGATTATCTTTGATTTGTTCGTCATAAATGGGCAAATCCCCGACGATTTGATGCGGCTGTTAGCCGATTTGGTCTTGCCGTTAGAACCATTCCAGCTTGAGGGGCAGGAGACAATCCCGTCTGAAGTGACGCGCAATAAGCGTAAGTGGGATGTGGTGGCGGCGGAAACGAAATTGATTGGCCGCGCCGA
>JANTHP010000432.1 GCA_024762395.1 Anaerolineae bacterium
TCGTAGTTGATGGTGGGGGGCAGCAAGCCATTTTCCATACTTTTCAGGCAAATTATCGTCTCTAACACGCCAACTGCGCCTAGCAAATGGCCGTGCATGGATTTGGTGGAGCTGACGGGAATGTTGTAAGCCTGTTCGCTAAAGACGGTTTTGATAGCGGCCGTTTCCCCTTTGTCATTGAGTTGAGTGCCGGTTCCGTGGGCGTTGATGTAGTCAATGTCGGCGGGCGCTAAGCTGGCGTCATCCAGCGCGGCCTGCATGGCGGCGGCGGCGCCGGAACCATCGGCGGCGGGCATGGAGATGTGGTAGGCGTCGGCGCTGGTTCCGTAGCCGATAACTTCGCCGTAAATGGGCGCATCTCTGTTTTGGGCATGGTCTAATGATTCGAGGATGAGCGCTGCCGCCCCTTCGCTAGTTACAAATCCATCCCGATGCAAATCAAAGGGGCGGGATGCTTTTTCGGGGGCATCGTTGCGGGTGGAGAGCGCTTTCATGATGCTAAATCCGGCTATTGCCAGCGGCAAAATCGCCGCTTCTGAGCCGCCAGCTACCATCGCATCCGCCGCGCCGCGCTGAATCATTTTGGCCGCTTCGCCGATGACGTTGTTGCCGGTGGCGCAAGCGGTGGCGATGGACATGTTTGGCCCGCGCAGGCCAAACGTGATGGAAACGGCCGCTGCCGGGGTATCGGCCAGCATCATGGGGACGAAAAAGGGAGAGATACGGCCGTGTCCCCGTTCATTCATCACATTTACGCCATCAATAATCGGCTCCATACTGCCCATGCCGCTGCCCACAATCACGCCAATCCGGCTGCGATTGGATTCCGTCAGGGCCAATTGAGAATCTGTCAGGGCTTGCTGCGCGGCGGCCAGCGCCAATTGGGTTACGCGGGACATGCGCCGCGCTGCTTTGCGCCCAAACAATGCGCTTGGGTCAAATCCCTTCACTTCCCCGGCAAAGCGGGTTTTGTAATGGCTGGCATCAAACAGTGTGATAGGCCCGATGCCGCTTTGCCCGGCGGCAATGTTGGCCCAAGTTGTCTTTACATCATTCCCCAGCGGGTTAAGCGTGCCTAGTCCGGTGATGACGACACGGCGTTTGGTCTGATTCATGTAACCTCCGGCCAATTAGCGCATTTTTGCGTATGTTGTGCTGCTCACAGTATTGTTTATAACCCCGCGCCGGCAAAGGTGGATGCGTTTTGATGATGCGGCTTTCATGGTAACTGTTTGGGGGCTTCAGGATTTCGCGGGGTTTTGCAAAAAAACTGCGTGCAACGTGATGCGGGAAACGTGAAGGTTCTCTGGTCACGCAGCACGTTTCACGTTTCACGGTTAGCCAACCCCGATGCGCCTTTTATGAAAGTGGCAAGCCCGCCTTACAATTGGTATAATTTTTAAGATTTTGGCGCTGTAATTACCAAAAGATTTCCCCATGCAAGAGGAGACGGATGATTCAACCTGAAACGCAGAAGCCGGATTATTGGGGCGACAAATTTTCGCTGACGGATTCTGATATTGAACAAATTTACAATCACTTCCTGGAAGTGGAACGGCCGCAAACAACGCAGCAACTCACCCGCGTCATCATCGCACATCGTGTAGCAGAAGAGCAAAACAAGGTTAACCGCCAGCTTTCCGGGCGGCAGATTTACCAGCCGAAGCAGACGTATCAAGTCGGCGATGAGTTGGTCTTCCCGGCAATGAAATTCGCGCATGGTACGGTAACGGCCGTGCGTGAAGGCTACAACCCCAAGTTTGGCGTTTTCCCTGTTATTGGTGTGGATGTTAACGGTAAATCGTTGGCGTTTGCGTCGGAACTGGATGTGGAACACCGGTTGAATACGGACAACATCCAGGAAATTAGCGGGGCCGCGCCGGTGGATGTGGATGAACTGGTGGATTTGTATGAAACGGCCGTTGCCCATAAAATCGCCCAGGCATTAGAAAAACACGATAGCTTCATCCAACTCAGCGGTCAATGGTTTGTCAAAGAACTTATGGCCGAGGTAAATATCGGTCACTTGCATTTGAGCGAGGCCATTTTGGAAATGAGTGGGGGCGGCCCATTATCGGTGGAAGAGATTGCGCCTCATTTGGACATGGACCCCAGTTTAGACCCGGAAGTACAGGCTTTTTCCCTCAACTACGGGCTGCTCAACGACGATCGGTTTGACGATGTTGCGCCGCAGGGCAAAGTCAGATGGTTTTTGCGTCGCATGGAACCGGATGGCGCACTAAAAACACCGGAACGGCTGCAATATACACCCATTCCTTATGATAAAGCGCTGCTCAGCCCGCAGTTGCTCTCCCTGGAACGTGAATTGGATGACGAATGGTCTGATTTGCCTTCTGAGTATGTGAATGGTGTTGCTAAGCCGGAAACGGCCGTGTTTTCTCTGCTGTATCCTCATCGTTGGGCCGGCGTCATTCCCCTGAGCGCGCGCATCCGCCCCCTTTTCCCGTCCAGTTCTTCTCCGCGGCAGCGGGTCATCTTTATTGATGAAAAAACCAAAGAGGAGATTGTCGGCTGGGTCGTTCAGGAAAACCGGTACATTTATGGATTGAAGGAATGGTATGAAGCTAACGGGATTCCCATCGGCGGGTTTGTTCACTTAAAAACCGGTTCAGAACCGGGCGTTATTACACTGGGCTACGACCGCCGCCGCGCACAACGAGAATGGGTTCGTCTGGCAACGGCCGTTGACAACCGCATAAAATTTGAACTCAAACGCCGCGCCGTCGGGTGCGGGTTTGACGATTTGATGATTGTGGGAACAGATGTTGTCACCGCCATAGACGCGCTTTGGCGGCGGGCCGAATCTCACCAACGCTCAATCGTCTCATTATTGGCCGAACTGTTCCCGGAATTAGCTGCCGCCAATCCACAGAGCGCCGTCCACGCCAAAACCCTTTACAGCGCCATAAATATGCTGCGCCGTCTTCCGCCCGGCCCGCTTTTTGCCGAATTGGTGCGTCATCCGGCCTTCCAGCCGGTCGGTGACCATTATTGGCAGTTCGATCAAGCGCGATGGCAAAAAGATAATTAGCGATGTTGTTAAAGGAGTTATTTTGTCAAGTTCACGTCCTGTACTAAAAACAACGTTACGCGCCCGATCCACTCCCGACACTAAATTTTTTGTTGATTTCGATTGGTGGGAAAAGTCGGATCTGGATATTAAGACATATTTATATACGCGCCTGCCAATCAAAGAAGAGGAAACTACGCTTGATATGGAGCGGGAACTCATTGACCTGGTGGATTCCCAAACCGGGCAGGTGCGGCAGGTAGATGGCTTTCAATATGTTGTACAAACCTATTTCAGCCAACTGCCCAAAGATTTCATGTTACATACCTCTATGGTGGATGCCATCTTCTGTGTGTTGTTGGCACATGCTAATGAGCCGATGACAGCCAGAGAACTGGCCAAGCAGGTGAAAAAACCGGTTGATGTGGTGCTGAAAACAATTGGCGGGTCGCGTATTTATCAGGGTATTCGGCCGGTTTCTGATGACATATAGGTATTTCCATTTCGCAAAGTAAATCTTTGTTGAGTATCACTAATGCGACCGAGAACGGGTGACATACAAAATCATCCGTTTTTTTATTGAGATTGGGTAACTACTACCAGTAAACAGAAGTCAGTAAACAGTTTTCAGTAGGCACTTTCCAGAG
>JANTHP010000433.1 GCA_024762395.1 Anaerolineae bacterium
TTGTTAAAGTTCAGATAAGGGCGGGTTATTTCCCGCTGCCTTTTTTTGCTTCAAACCCCATCTTATTTTGGGTCTTGACAATTACCGGATTCTCTTAAAAAAAGACCCTGCTGCTTACAGGGTCTCCACAACCATTCAAATTCTCTATGTTGTTAAGATATTACTTTGTCTTTGCTATGATAGCCTCAAGTTCAGTCCACAATTCTGGCATTTCAAGCGCTGCTGCAAACTGTTGTACCCAAAATCGGATATGTTCAAAATCTAATTCATCTTGAACGGCAATCACAGCTTCAATGTCCAACATATCTTTGGGACGATGGGCAACTGCTTTTAAGATAATCAAATCTTCCGGGGTTGGCAGCCGGATTTGAAGAGAGCCTATTTTATATTCTTGGCTGCGCTCAACGGCTTCAAATTCAAATGGCAACAATCCAATTGTTCGATCAAACTTTGCAAAGCTTGAATTGGAGATAGAAGAGGTTTCAGTGGATCGCTTGAAGTCACGTTCGTTTTCCTTCAGCTTCCAACAGGTACAGCCTTCTCAACTTATTCCATCGTTGATATATAACCTGTTCTTGAGCAGCATCCGCTTCTGGCTTCAATCCGAGCGCAATTGCCATGCGCATGATTGAATTGAGTTTTTGCCATCGCTGCGATAGCGAAGCTTGTCGCTGTTCCAAAGTCTCAATCTCAGCAACGGCCTGCCAACGCATTCGATATTGTTCAGCTAGCGTCTTGTCCATCATAATCAAATTGTATCATGAACGGCCGTTACAACCCCCGCTCGCCACGAATGTAAGGCACACCCAACGCCGCCGGCGCGCCTAATCGCTTTTTGATCGCCGCGCGCGAACCCAGCACCAACGCTAACACCGTCAAAATATACGGCGTCATCTTCAAGAAAAAGCTGAAATTCGAATTGATATACAGCGGATTCGTCATCCCAAACAGCAGCGCCGGCCCTTGCAAATCCAGAATGCCGCGCCGCAGCGCGCCGAACAAATAGCCGCCCAACGCCGCCTTCAGCGGATCCCATTGGGCAAAAATCACCAAGCCAATGGCAATCCAGCCCTGCCCCGACGTCGTCTGGTCGCTGTACCAACCCGGTGAAACGGCCAAACTAATCGTCGCCCCGGCCAAGCCGGCCAGGCAGCCGCCGACAAACACGTAAAAATAACGCAGCCCATATACATTAAGACCCATCGTATCGGCGGCCGAGGGTTTCTCGCCTACAGCGCGTAAGTGCATCCCCGGCCGGGTGCGATTGATGTAATACCAGGCCAGCGGCGCAAAGAAATAGCCTATGTACACCAGCAAGCTGTGATTTTCAAAAAAGACGGGGCCGATGAAGGGGATGGCCGCCAATCCCGGAATGTCAAACGAAGGAACCAGCGGCGGCGTTTGCCCCGTCAACCCTTCGCCAAACACCAGCGCCAGGCCGGTTCCCAAAAATGTTAGCGACAGACCGCTGACCACCTGATCGGCCTGGAAGTGAATTGTCACCAGTCCGTGCGCCAGGCTTAAAATGCCGCCCGCTAAAATGGCCGCTATCAATCCCAGCCACACATTCCCCGTAGACAGTGACGTACTAAATCCCGTCATCGCGCCCAACAGCATCATGCCTTCGACGCCCAGGTTGAGGATACCGGCCCGCTCGGCAAAAATTTCGCCGATACCGGCAAAAAGCAAGATGGTTCCTGTGGCTAATCCTGCATGTAAAATAATTTCTAAATTCATGCCATATCCCATTTTGAGAAATGGGAGATTAGAGACTGGAGATTAGAGATTAGCCGGTAGCCCAATCTCAAGTCCCCAATCTCAAGTCTCCCATTCCTAAGCCATTTGCACTCGTACCAATCTAATTTTATAGCGTAATAACACATCACTGCTGATGACCATGAACAGGATGATGCCTTGCAGCAGCGAGGCCAGGCCGGACGGCTGAAGCTCGCGCCCCGCCACGATCAAGGCCCCGAACAGGATGGCGACGATGATGACGGCAAACGGATTGAGCTTGGCCAACCAGGCTACGATAATGCCGGTAAAGCCATATCCGGGCGAGATGCGCTCTTGCAAACGATGGACGACGCCGGTCACTTCCGACATGCCCGCTAACCCGGCCAGCGCGCCGGAAACCATCATCACCAATACCACATTGCGGGTGATGTTCAACCCGGCATAGCGCGCCGCTTTGGGATTGTCGCCGATAAGTTTGATTTCGTAACCCCAACGGCTTCGATCCAAAATCCACCAGACGACAACGGCCGCAACCAGCCCAAAAGCCACACCCACATGCAGCGTCATGCCTGATATGCGGTCAAGGCCAATGCCGGAGAGGAATTTAGCGAATCCGCTGCCGTTTTCCATAAATGTGTTGTATTCGCGAGCATAATCGGTGACGCGCGGCAGCCAGGCGTTTTTGTCAAAGGTCGGCGTCATTTGAAAGCCGCCGTCGCTCCATCTATCAAAAATCCAGAAATTGTTCCACAGCACGGCAATGTAATTGAGCATGAGCGTGGTGATAATTTCGTTGACCTGAAAACGGGCTTTGAGATAGCCGGGGAAAAAGCCCCAAATCGCGCCGCCCAACATGCCCATGATGATCATCATGCCAATTACGACGACTTTGGGCGTTTCGGGAGAGACCATAGGAACAAGGACGACCAGGCTGGCGGCAAAGGCGCCAATGTAGAATTGGCCTTCGGCCCCGATGTTCCACAATTTCATTTTGAAAGCGACGGCGCAGGCCAGCCCAACCATGATGAGCGGCGTGGCTTTAACGATTGTGTCGGAGAAGGTGGCCCAACTGCCAAATGTGGCTTCGTAGAAGAATTTGAGGACGAGGAGCGGCTCGCCGCCGATGATTTTCAAGATGATGCCGCTGATAATGAAGGCGACTATCACTGAACCAATGGATGTGGCGGCGGGCAGCCATTTGGGAATGTCCTCGACACGTTTTTCAAATGTGATGGTAAAAGGTAGGTTCATTCGTCCTCCTCAAATGGGACGCGGATAAACGCAGATGAACGCGGATTTTGTTGCAGTTTTTCATTCATCCTTCAGCCTTCATCCTTCTGCCTTGATTTCTGTTCCGGTCATCATCAGACCAATTTCGTTAATGTCGGCTTTATCGGCGTCTACAATGCCCATAACGCGGCCTTCGGAGATGACGGCGATGCGGTCGCTGAGGGCCAGCAGCTCTTCCATTTCTTCGGAGATGAGGAGCACGGCCGTTCCCCTCTCCCGCTGCTCCAATAATAATTTTTGGATGGACTCAATCGCGCCCACATCCAGGCCGCGCGTGGGCTGAACGGCCACCATCAATTTGGGCTGGGCTGAAATTTCGCGGGCCAAAATCACCTTTTGCAGGTTGCCGCCGGAGAGTTTGCGGGCCATTGTGCGCACGCCGGGAGCCAAAATATCGTATTTATCCTTCAATTTGCGGGCGCGGTTGCGGGCGGTGGTGAAGTTGATGCTCCAGCCGTTACCAATCGGCTCTTCGCGGTAACATTTCATGATGGTGTTTTCGGTGATGGTCATGTTGGGGGCGCTGCCGACGCCGGTGCGGTCTTCCGGTACATGGGCCATGCCTTGTTTGATGGCGACAATGGGTGGTTTGTTGGCGACTTCTTGCCCATTGATTTTGATACTG
>JANTHP010000434.1 GCA_024762395.1 Anaerolineae bacterium
CGCGAAAGCCACGCCCGCTGCTGCGGCATTGCCGGAACGTATGGCTACAAAGTCGAGAAATACCAAATCAGCATGGATGTGGGCGCGGAATTGTTCGATTTTGTCCGCGACCAGGGGGATGAGGTTGAGATGACGGCCTGCGATTCGGAAACATGTCGTTGGCAAATGGAACATGGCACGGATAAGCCGTCGCGTCATCCGATTGAGTATTTGGCGGCGGCGTATGGGTTGTATGATTTGGAAAAACGGCAGCTTATTTGAAATCCGGCTCGGCTAAAACCTCGACGCTAACCCCAATTCCCCCACCCCACATGCTAAAATCTTGCCTCCTGGCCCAAATGTGGAATGCCCCTTACGAAACCCTAAAAAGCCGTTTTATGCTACAATGCCTGCATGTTTCTGGTTGCAAAGTTCTAGGGAAAATGAGTAATGACAACACATAAATTGGTTTTGATTGACGGCCACGCGCTGGCCTACCGCATGTTTTTTGCCCTGCCGCTGCAAGCGTTCACCACCAAGCAAGGCGAACCGACGAACGCAACGTATGGCTTTACCCGCACCCTGCTGGAATTGATTCTGGCCGACCATCCACCGCAGTATCTGGCGGTGAGTTTTGATGTGGGTAAGACGTTCCGCGATGATATTTTTGCCGCGTACAAAGGGACGCGGGAGAAGATGCCGGATGAACTGCGCCTGCAAATCGAACGCATTAAAGAGGTTGTGGCCGCGCTCAACATCCCCATTTTAACGCTGGATGGGTACGAGGCGGATGATGTGTTGGGAACAGTGGCGCAGCAGGCTAAACCGCACAATGTGCCGGTTCACATCATCACCGGCGACCGGGATTTGCTGCAATTGGTGGATGAGAATACGGCCGTCGAACTACCCACGCGCGGCGGCAAACCGCCGGAGGTGTATGATGTCCCTGCCGTTGTGGCCAAAATGGGCGTGCGGCCCGATCAGGTGGTGGATTTGAAGGCGTTGATGGGCGATTCCAGCGATAACATTCCGGGTGTAAAGGGCGTGGGAGCGAAGACGGCCGTTAAACTCCTCACCCAATACGACACCCTGGACAACATCTACGCCCACCTGGAAGAAGTGAAAGGCGCGATGGGCAAAAAACTGGCTGCCGGCAAAGAAGACGCCTACCTCAGCCAAAAACTGGCCCAAATCGTCACCGACGCCCCCATCCGGCTCGACTTGCAAGCCTGCGTGACCCAAGATTTTGAAGCCGCGCCGGTTGTGGAACTGTTCCGCGAATTAGAATTTCGTTCATTGACCAATATGCTCATAGAAAAGGTAGGAGCTGAAGGCGGCGCCGCATTAGATTCTCCCGGTCAACCGCCTACGGAAACCATCATCGTTCAAACTCAGGCACAGTTGAACCAATTAGTCGAGCAGCTCAACAACGCCCGGATCATCAGCTTTGATGTGGAAACCACTGGTCTGGACAAAATGACGGCCGAATTAGTAGGCATTTGTTTAGCGGTAAAATCACCGACAGCCTATTATATTCCCATCGGCCATTTGGCGAGAGCCGCGCAAGCTGATACCGGCCAAATGGCCCTCTTCGCCGGGGAAGCAGCCTTGGCCGACGGCCAACTGCCGTTGAAAGGTGTACTGGATGCCATCCGGCCGGCCATGACCAATCCGGCCATCCCCAAAGTCGCCCACAACGCCAAGTACGACTATATGATTTTGGAGCGATACGGCCTGATCGTTGCGCCCATCGAATTTGACACGATGATTGCCGAATGGCTGACCGATCCGGCTACGCGGCACAAAGGGCTGAAAGATTTGGCCCGTCACCGGCTGGGCGTGGAGATGACCGACATCACAAGCCTCATTGGCAAAGGCAAAAATCAAAAAAGTTTTGCCGAGGTTCCCATCGCCGAGGCGGCTCCCTACGGAGCCGCCGACGCCGATATGACCCTGCGCCTCGTCGAACCGCTGCGCGTTGAAATCGCCGAGAAGGGATTGGAAAAGGTGCTGGCATTGGAAATCCCGCTCATCCCCGTCCTGGCGGCGATGGAAAAGGAAGGGGTGGGCGTGGACGCCGACTTTTTCCGCCACATGTCGCAGGATTTGGCGGCGCGGCTCTTGCAGTTGAAAGAGGAGATTCACGCCATCGCCGGCGAACCGTTTAACATAAACTCGACGCAGCAGTTGAGCGATGTGCTGTTCAAAAAGCTGGGGCTGCCGCATGAAGGGTTGAAAAAGTTAAAAAGCGGCCATTATTCAACCGCCGCTAATGTCCTCGACGGCCTGAAGGAGGCGGACAGCAGCGGCATTATCGCCGCCATTTTGGAATATCGGGAGCTGGGCAAGCTAAAAAGCACGTATGTGGATGCGCTGCCGACGATGATTAACCCGAAGACCAGCCGCATTCACACCAGTTTCAACCAGACGGGGGCGATTACGGGGCGCATTGCCAGCAACAACCCCAATCTGCAAAATATCCCCATTCGCAGCAAGGTGGGGCAGCAGATTCGGCGCGGTTTTGTGGCCCGCCCCGGCTGGATTTTCCTGACGGCCGATTATTCGCAGGTGGAGCTGCGGGTGTTGGCCCACATCAGCCAGGATGAGGCTTTGTTGGAAGCGTTTCGGCAAGACCAGGATATTCACAGTTCAACGGCGGCGGCCGTGTACGGGATTCCGGTGGCGGAGGTGACTTACAACCAGCGCCGTTTTGCCAAAGCGGTCAATTTCGGCTTAATTTACGGCATGGGCGCGTACCGGCTGGCACGGGATTCGGACCTGACGCTGGCGGAGGCGGAGCAGTACATCAAGGCGTATTTCGCCCGTTTCCCCGGCATCCAGCGTTATTTGGATGAGACGAAGCGGAAGGCTAAAAATGACGGGTATGTGGAGACGTTGTACGGCCGTCGCCGTTACTTCCCCATTTTCATGACCAAGGGCAGCCGGAACAAGCAGCTAGAACTCCGCGCCGAGCGGGAAGCGGTGAACCACCCGATTCAAGGCACGGCCGCCGACATCATCAAAATCGCCATGCTGCGCCTGTACGATGCGCTGCAAGCCGATTATAAAGCGCGGATGATCCTCCAGGTTCACGATGAACTGCTGCTGGAAGTTCCGGAAAGCGAATTGGAGGCCGTGAAGCCGTTGATGATTGAGATTATGTCTAACGCTTTCAAGTTGGATGTGCCGCTGAAGGTGGATGCGAGTACGGGGTATAACTGGTTGGCGTTGAAGGAGTGATAAACAAGCGTTGGTTTTTGTTTGGCGATGATGACGGGAGAATGATACGTTTTCGTCATCGCCGCCAAATGGCATTGTGGGCGAAAACGACAAAAACCACCCTTTTGGGGTAACAAACCGGTAAAAAATAGACGTAACCATTCAGGTGACAGTCACTTTTTCCAGAGGTATTAGCCAAAGCCACGATGTTTAGTAAGTGACTGTCACCTCTGGTAGCTGTATAGTTACAAATAGACTAAGTAATTGTCTAAGATTTACTTCCTGAGACTGGAGACTGGAAATTAGCGACTACCGGTTTCCAGTTCACTAGTCTCCAATCTCAAAAAAGGGAAGTAATTTATAGACGTTCACTAAGCGAGCAGCGTCCCCGCTGCCAGAACCTTAACAATCGAAAATCGCAAACATGTACTGAGCGAACCCGAAG
>JANTHP010000435.1 GCA_024762395.1 Anaerolineae bacterium
GCCGAAGAAGTTCGCGCCGAAGTCATCTCACGAAAACAATCAGGAGAACCAGCATGACTCTTGAAAACAAAACGCCCCCGAATGGACACGCCTCCGACAACGACGTACTCATCCGGGTACGCGACCTGAAAAAACATTTCCCCATCAAACGCGGCGTCTTCCGGCGGCAAGTCGGCGCAGTCCAGGCCGTTGACGGCGTCACCTTCGATATCAAACGAGGCGAAACATTAGGGCTGGTCGGCGAAAGCGGCTGTGGGAAATCCACCGCCGGGCGCACCATTTTGCAGCTTTTAGAACCCACAGGCGGGTCAGTCCTTTGGAACGGCAAAGACCTGGCAAAAGTCAGCAGAGAAGAACTGCGAAAATCACGCCGCCACATGCAGATGATCTTCCAAGACCCTTATGCCAGCCTCAACCCACGCATGACAGTAGGCAAAATCGTCAGCGAACCGCTGCGCATCCAGGGTATAGGCAGCGCCTCTGAACGCATTGATCGCGTCGAAGAACTGCTAAAACTGGTCGGCCTCAACCCTTATTTCGTCAAACGATACCCTCACGAGTTTTCCGGCGGCCAACGGCAGCGCATCGGCATCGCCCGCGCCCTATCCACCAACCCTTCTTTCATCGTCGCCGACGAGCCGATTTCGGCGCTGGATGTATCTATTCAGGCTCAGGTCGTTAACTTGCTCGATGATTTGAAAGCAAATTTAGGCTTGACCTACCTTTTCATTGCTCACGATCTTTCAATGGTGCGTTATATTAGTGATAGAGTGGCAGTAATGTATCTCGGCCGTATCGTCGAGCTAGGCGAACGGGACACCGTATACGACCACCCCCAGCATCCTTATACACAAGCGCTTCTCAGCGCTATTCCCATCCCTAACCCTAAAGAAGACGCCAAACGACAGCGTATCATTTTGGAAGGAGACGTACCCAATCCGGCCAATCCGCCGTCCGGCTGCCGTTTCCACACGCGCTGCCACTACGCCACCGACATTTGCCGGCAAGAAGAACCCGAAAATCGCAATTTAGGCACGGCCGAAACACCACACATGGTAGCTTGCCATCACGCTGATCAATTCCAGTAAAATAAATTATGGCTCTTTGGGAATTCGCGGGGTAATGGCAACATAATGCGTAATGCGTAATGCGTAACCAGAGGTGCATCACGAATTACGCATTACGCATTACGTCAAGCCCCGCGAAATCCGAAAGACCCTAAATTATTACTTTAAGGAGGTGATGACCACCAGAACAAGAAAACAGAGTTTAGGCAACAAATCAACGAAAATGCAACAAGAAAAATTTCAACTAATTTGGAGGAGATTCACATGTTTAATAAAAAAGCTGGCTTACTTTTAGTAGCGCTGGCGCTCATTGCGGTTTTGCTGGTTGCCTGCCAACCGGAAACCGTTGTGGAACAAGTCGAAGTAACCCGTGTTGTCACCGAAACCGTTGTGGAAGAAGGCCAAACGGTTGAGGTAACGCGCGTTGTTACGGAAGTTCAGGAAGTCGCAGTACCTGCAGAGCCGGTAGTAGAAGAGGCTGGCCCCATGGTCGCCCCCGACCCCACAACCTATGTTGAAATGGTGTTTGGCGATCCAGACACGCTGGATCCTAACCTGGCTTACGACACTGCCAGCAGCCGCGTCATTGACACTGTGATGGAAGGGTTGATCACCTATAACCACAAAGATGCCACCACCTACGTACCGGTATTGGCTTTGGAATTACCCACAGCTGACAACGGCCTCATTTCCGAAGACGGTCTGACCTATACCTTCAATATCCGCGAAGGCGTAACCTTCCATGAAGGCGGCACGCTGGAACCACATGATATTGCCTACACATTCCAACGCGGCTTGCTGCAATCCGACCCTAATGGCCCGCAGTGGCTACTGCTCGAGCCAATTCTGGGCTATGCTTCCGGCGATGTGACTGAAGAAATTGCCGACGGCGAATACTTTGGCGACCCGGAGGGTCTAAAGGCGAACGCTTCCCCAGAAGAACTGGCGGCCGTTTGTGAGAAAGTACAGGCGGCTGTTGTGGCCGACGACGATGCCGGCACAGTAACCTTTAACCTGGCGCAGCCGTGGGGGCCGTTCATGGCAACCCTGGCTGGCACCTGGGGCAAAACGTTAGATATGGAATGGGCCATCGAACAAGGGGCCTGGGACGGCGACTGCGCCACCTGGCAAAATTGGTACGCGCCCGGCTCGGAAAATGACGAGTTGACCAGCGTAATCAATGGCACCGGCCCTTACAAACTGGATCACTGGACACCTGGCGAAGAGTGGGTTTTGGTCCGCTATGACAATTACTGGCGTCAAGACGGCACCCCGAAATGGGAAGGCGGCCCCTCCGGTCTGGCTTCTATTGAAACTATCATTCACCAGGTTGTGAATGAATGGGGAACGCGCTTTGCCGCCTTCCAGGCCGGCGATGCCGCAGCGGTATCTGTGCCTGGCGAAAACGAACCTCAGGTAGATCCGATGGTCGGCGAGTTCTGCGATTGGCAAACAGGCGAATGTACGCCCAACCCAGACAACCCGGACGGCCCGTTCCGCAAATGGGACAATCTGCCCAGCGTCAGCCGTACCGACGTCTTCTTGAACTTCAACCTGTCCGAGGATTCCCCCTACATCGGCAGCGGAAAACTGGACGGCAACGGCATTCCGCCGAACTTCTTCTCTGACATCAATGTGCGCAAGGCTTTCAACTACTGCTTCGACTATGACACCTACATTGAAGAAGCGCAAAATGGCAAGGGCGTGCGTAACAACGGCCCCATCATCAAGGATATGTTGGGTTACAACGAAGACGGCGAAATGTACACCTACGATCCGGCCAAGTGTGAAGAATTGCTGGCGACGGCCTGGGACGGCCAATTGCCGGAAACTGGCTTCCGCTTCCAGATCGCTTTCAACACCGGTAACACGACCCGCCAGACGGCCGCTGCTATCTTCCAGAGCGAACTGCGGGCCATCAATCCGAAGTACCAGATTGACATCGTGGGTCTGCCCTGGCCGACCTTCCTGCGTTCCTTCCGCTCCGGGCAGTTGCCTGTCGCCATCAGCGGCTGGATCGAGGACATCCACGATCCGCACAACTGGGCGCAGCCGTTCACGGTTGGCACATATGCCGGTCGCCAGAACATGCCTGACGAACTGAAAGCTCAGTTCCAGGAACTGGTTACGGCGGGCGTGATGGCGGCTGATCCTGCGGAACGCGAGCAAATCTATTTTGACTTGCAGAAACTGTTCCACGATCAAGCGCCGCAGGTAACGCTGTCGCAGCGTACTGGTTTCCGCTATGAACAACGTTGGGTACAGGGTTGGTACAATCGCGTAGGCGCGTTTGCTCCCGACTACTATGCCATGTCGTTGGCTAGCGAGTAATTTTTTATCCGCCCGCTGTATAACACACAGCTAAACTGGTGGGCCTTTTGTTTGAAAGGCCCACCAGAATTATTATAAGTTCTTATTTTTTGATTTTTATTTTTTATCTCCGTGTTGGCGTAACGGCCGTAAACACCAAGGAGACCCGCTATGACAACCTACATCATTCGCCGCCTCATGATTTTACCGGTCATTCTTG
>JANTHP010000436.1 GCA_024762395.1 Anaerolineae bacterium
CTGACGCTGCCTAAATGGTCGCTGTGGAGGTAGTAACGGCCGTCGTTCCCGTCCGGGTCGCCGGTTATGCGGGTGGCAACGGCCGTCCCCCTCCCACCTCAACCATGCAGCCAGGTCCAATTTTTAACGTACAACCGAACAAAATGTAACACAGGGCCGGGGATTTTCAAGACGCGATGGCGCGGGACGGCCGTACTTCACAATTCACAATTCACCGTTCACAATTCACAATTCTAACGGCCGTACTAACAATCAACAATTAACCGTTACTGGTAGTCGTTCGTTTTCGCTGCTGCCAGATAACTGCGCCAACCAATACCGCCGCCATCAGCCCGCAGCAAAGCGCGATCAGGCAGGCCCCCAGCATAGACCACATGGGATTATAGCCTGTCAAATTCGCTTCGGGTTCATCCGGAACGGCAGTTTTTGTGGGAACCGGCAGCGGCGTTGCTGTGGGAGAAATGGATTGAGTAGGTAGCGGCGTTACTTGCTGGGAAACGGCCGTGCCCAGTACTACCGGCGTCGGCGAAGGGGGAAACGTAGGCAGCGGCCAGGGCGTCGGCGTCGCAAACTCCCCCGGTTCCAGCCCCAGCCAAACCGACCAATCCGCCTCAAACTCGCCCGGCGTCACCCCCAGAGCGTCAGGAAACGCCTCACTCGTTACCAATCCCCGCTTATAAGCAGCCAGCAAATTCGCCAGCCCCTCATTGCCATACCTTTCCACCAGAAACGTAACCGCACTCACCGCCTCAGCATACGCCAGCCGCGTCCGCGCCTCATTTGAGAACCCAAAGCCATGCTCCAGCTTCGACAGCGAAATCAGATCGCCATCCTGAGCCGCCCGTTCCACCTGCCGCAGCGCGTCCCGATGACTGCCAAACTCATTATATTGAGCCAATCCCTCATTCAGCCAGGTGGGCGGCGTGTTGCCTAGATGAAACGTCACTTGTGAAAAATAAAGATGCGAAATTTCATGCGGAATCACATCATTCAGCCAATACTCCTGGGAGCCATAGGCCGAAACAATTTGCGCCGTTACGCCTTGATTGGGAAACGCCTGCCCGCCTACAAACTCGCTCACCACACCATTCCATTCCGCAAACTCATCAAAATTATTGTAGATGAGAATGCGAATCTGGAAATCCAGGTCAGCCTGATACAATTCACGCTGTGATTCAATGGCGCGATTAGCAATCTCAAAAACCTGCTCGCCAAACGCTTCCGGCCGATCATGCTGCCAGACGGCCACCGATTCGTTTTCAACAATGCGCCAATCAAATCGTGTGTCCTCGTAGCGAACCACTTGCTCGTCGCTTTGGGCCGTATTACCGGCTGAATCCGTCACTTCCCAGTAATAAATGACCACCGCGCCCGGCACCGTTCCCGCGCTCGTATCCCAGACATAACTCAATTCAACCTGAGCGTCCGGCTCGAACGTCACTTCTCCTCTGGTGAGGCTGTTTGAGGAAAATTCGTTTCGCAAGTGGAAGACCAGCGTGGCGCTGGTAATGTCCCCGTCCCGGCTGGAAACTGTTGCCTTAAATGTTAAATCGCGTGGGAAATGGTTGTCGGTACTAAATGATTCAAAAATGATGGCATCCTGCGCCGCCGCCGGAGACCCGGTAAGCAGCAGCGCTGAAGCCAGCAAAAAGAGGAGCAAAAGCAGAGAAGAATGTTTCATAATGGGGAAGTGTAACTAGAACTGGCGCATCAGACCAACTGATTATCGTTCGGCCCACCAGGCTTGTAAATCGCGCATCCCGGCGGCGTTGAGCTTGTGCCCGGTGTCATACTCATGGTATTCCAGATTGGCGCCGGCCATAAACAAGGTTTGGGCGCAGCCGGCGGCCCGTTCGGCCGGAATAAGCGGGTCACGCTTGCCAACAGCCATGAAGATGGGCAAATCCAGCAGGGAGGAGGCGGTTAGTGAGTCATCGCAGGCAGTGGGCATGAAGCCTACCAGCCCGGCAATGCCTTGCACCAACCCGGGATGACGAATGGCTGTGGCGTAGGCGGTAGCCGCTCCCTGGCTGAATCCCATCAGATAAATTTGTTTCGGATCGGCATTGTAGAGGCGGGGGAGGGCGTGGATGAAGTGGGCAACGGCCGTTACCGCTTCATCAAACTGCGTCAAAACAGGCCATTCATCCTTCCCACGCGGCCGCCAATCATACCCGCCATCCGGATCAGGTTTAATCCCGCGCGGGGCAACAACCAGCCACCCCGGCGGCAGCGTTTTGGCAAAAATCCACATCACGTCTTCGGTTCCGGAACGGCCGTGTAACATCACAACCGTCTTATACGGCCCAGACCCGGCCGGTTGGGAGACGCGATGAATGAGGCCGCTGACGGCAACGGCCGTTCCTTCAATAACTAATTGGGGTTGCTGCATGTTTTCCATCTCTAAAAAGGCAAAAAAAATGAGGTGGACATTAAACGGGCGTTTAATGTACCACCTCTGGGGGGGGAGCCACAAAGAGTATAGCACGCTCCCTAAATTGTGTCAACCCCATTTTTCTTATTTTCATCAATTTAATGTTGCAATCCTCTATTTCTCCTTCATTTGTAACTACCAAGGTGACAGTCACTTTCTCCAGAGGCAATGGTCATGACAAATCGCCATATTAAGTGACTGTCACCTCTGAGGCTTAGTAGTTACCTTCATTTTGCCATAATTACTCGCTGTGGAAAGCGGCTGGGAGCAGAAGAAATTGGCGTTTCCAATTAAGCCTGCGCTGTGGCCTCAATCGTCTGGCGCATTTGAATGGTGATGGTAAAGGCCGACCCCAGCGAGAGCAGGTAAACGGCTCCGAAAATGGTCATGAATCCGCTTTGCATGGTGTAAACGAGGATGAGGAAGAGGAGGAAGAGGATGGATTGCACGGCCGTCCACACCTTCAACATCCGCAATCGCCCCAAATCGGTTCCCTGCCGGCGCGCCAACCCGGCCAACATCCAAAAATAGAGCGCCAAAAACAGCATCTCCATCGGCATCATCAATTGGCTAAACCATTCTGGCGGCGCTGCCCCCTCCCAAAAGTTGACCCACAAGGGCAGCGGCCACAAAATCTGCACGCCATTAAACCAGATAACCAGGTCGAGCAAGATGTGCATAAGGACGCCAATGCCCAAACCCCAACCCAGGTTGCCCCAGGACGGCCGTTTCGTCAGCGCGGCGACCAGTTGAAAGACAATGATGATAGCAGCGACGGTGAAGAGGCTGTGGGTGAACGTGCGGTGTAAGCCCTCGGTGGATGCGCCGGTGAGGGTGGCGGCGGCCACGGCTAAATTGTCGGCGTCGGGCAGCAGATTGCCGAGAACGATGCCTAAAACGAGCCACTCGCGGGCGGGCGCCCATCTACGAACAGCCACGCCGACCATACTGTGAATACCTGCTTGCGCCATGTGAATTCTCCTTTTATCTTGTTGTGCCTATTGGCATCTTAACATTTTTTCGATCTTTATCATACGCTAAGGAATGAGAATTTAATAACGTACAAGAGATTGGAGACTGGAGATTAGAGATTAGTCCAGTCTCAAGTCTCTAATCTCCAGTCTCAGTTCCGTAGGTTATTTA
>JANTHP010000437.1 GCA_024762395.1 Anaerolineae bacterium
TTTTTGACGATGGCGATTGTGGCCGGTTCGGTATGGGGCAAACCGGCCTGGAACACCTGGTGGAATTGGTCAAGCGTTCGTTTAACAACGATTACGATTGCCTGGTTGACCTACGCCGCTTACTTTATGCTGCGCGGCGCCATTGAGGATGAGGAGAAACGGGGACGGTTTGCGGCTGTTTATGTCATTGCCGCCTTCGTTACCATCATTTTGTCGTATTTGAGCATTCGTTTTGTTAATGATTTGCTGCACCCCGTCGTTGTTGGGGGCACGGCCGAACCGGCGCAAGGCCAGGCTGCGCAAAGTTTACAAGAATTTGCGCCTGGGGTGGAATCAACCCGCATGGTGCTCTCGTTGAATGCCAGCGTGATTGCTTTTTCATTTTTATATGCGGCCTGGATGGCTAACCGAATCCGTTTACAGCGTTTTATGGATGAGGCGGCCAACCTAAAAATGCGTGTTGTCGCTCGTTTACAGGGGGATTTGTCATGACCGCGTTCACTTTTTTGACTATCTTGAGGCAAACGCCGATTGGGGACCCCAATTCGACGAATAATTACATGCTGTTGGGGTATGTGGTGATGTGGATTATTGGCGCGGCTTATGTGATTAGTCTGGCTGCCCGGCAGAAGAATGTGCGGCAGGATATTGATCTGCTGCAACGATTATTACAGGAAGATGAGGATACGGCCGTTTAAGTAATCTCTCCTACCCTCTAAAACCAGGAGCAGCCGGTACGCTTGTAACAAAAAGGCGCTTCAACGCATCTAAAAAAACGCAGTAACTATACAGCTACCAGAGGTGACAGTCACTTACTAACATCATGGCTTTGGCTGATGCCTCTGGAGGAAGTGACTGTCACCTGAATAGTTACAAAACGCAATGGTTTAACGAGACACGCAGAAATTTTGGAGAAACAGAGTATGGATCAATCGTCCACAACAATACCGCAGCGTACTTTATCCACCGGCCAACGGCTTTTGTTGGTTATTGTGGGGCTTGTGGTTGCCTTTTTGATTATCGGATCACTGAACAAGCCGGCCGCCGATGAATTCGCTGTCGGCATTCAGACACAGCCGTTTGTTGTGTTGGCTTTCTTGTCATTTGCCGGCGGCTTGTTGAGTTTTTTGTCGCCTTGCACCCTGCCGGTACTGACTGCTTATTTTGCCTTTGCCTTCCAGAGCGGCCGTTCGCAAATCGCATCAAACACATTGGCCTTTATGCTGGGGCTGGGAACGACATTCAGCTTATTTGGCGCGGTTGGTTTTGTTTTGGGCCGCTTTTTATTGCAAAGTCAGCAGTTGATTTTGCTGGTTGGCGGTTCGGTTGTGATTGTTTTTGGCGTGATGAGTTTCTTGGGTAAGGGATTTGGCGGTATAGATAAAGTGGGCAGCCAAACCCACAGCGCCAACATACGCGGTTCCTATCTGTTTGGCTTGACGTTTGCCGTAGGCTGGTCTAGCTGTGTTGGCCCCATTTTGGGGTCGGTGCTGACGCTGGCGGCGCAAACGACCTCTGTTTGGCGCGGGATGATGCTGCTTTTCATCTACACGCTGGGGCTTGGCCTGCCGTTGTTAATCGTCTCCACGCTTTTTGGCCGAATGAGTCGCAAGAGTTTGTTTTGGCGCGTTTTGAAGGGCAAAGGTTGGGATTGGGACACGCATGTGATTGTGGTGGCGCTGGTTTGGGCGCTGGCAATTTGGCGGATTTTGGTTGCTGTTGTGGAATATGTCTTCCGTAACGGGTTTGTGAACGGGCAGTTCACGGCCGTTCACGAATACGGTCTATTGGCAGTTGCCATCCTGGGAGCCGTTTTGTGGGTATTCACCAGTTCCGATGATAAACGGACAACCGTTCACTTGCACACGACCCAGCTTGTCAGCGGCGCGCTCTTTATTTTGATGGGCGTTTTGATGCTGGAGGCCAAGATGGCCCTGTTTAACAATCTGGTTCCGCCGGAGATGGCCGAATGGCTGGCGCGGCAAGAAGAGGCGTTGATCAGTTTGTTTAATTGAGCGATTCTTTATGTTTGAAGATTCTCAGGGGGCGCGGCCGGGAAACGGCCGTTCCCCCTTCATCATTTTAGGCGGTATTATCCTGATTGGGCTGGCGCTGGCTCTACTCATCTTTGGCGGCAGCTTGTTTGGTCAAAACGGTGGCGATGACGCCCTTTTGCCGCAAATCCCCGCCTTCGAGTCCGCGCCGGCAGACAGCGCCCCGCCATCAGGTCCCATTCAGGTTGGCGACGCCGTCCGCGACTTTGTTCTGAACGACGTAGACGGCAGCCCTGTCCGGCTCAGCGATTTTGACGGTCAACCGATCGTCCTCAACTTTTGGGCGACCTGGTGCGGCCCCTGCCGCATCGAAATGCCCGATTTACAAGCCGCTTATACCGCGCATCAAGATGACGGCCTGGTCATTTTGGCAATAAATCGCGCTGAATCGGCAACGGCCGTGCGCGAGTTCTTTTACGATGAGATGGATTTGACATTTACGCCGCTGTTAGATGTGGAAGCGGAGGTCGCCCGGTTGTATAATGTCGCCAACTACCCGACCAGTATATTTGTTGACAGAGATGGCCGGGTAACGGCCGTGCACCGCGGCCTCATGGTCGAAGAACAAATCGAAGGCTACCTGGCCGATATTTTGACCAATGGGTAAGGGATTTCAATTGGTCCAATCTTCAAGATTGGACCAATCTCAGTAGTTACGACCAACGAAGGATAATTTATGGCAACAACGCCTCAAAAACAGCCTGCAGCCGGCTGGCAGCGCACACTCGTCATCCGTTTGGACAAATTCATCTACAACTTCAGCCGCCACTGGCTGGCCGTCTTCAACATATTGCTGGCTTTCTACGTCGGCCTGCCTGTACTCGCCCCAGTCCTCATGAACGCCGGCCTGACCGCCCCCGCGCGCGGCATTTACATGGTTTACAGCCCCATGTGCCACCAAATGGCCTCCCGCTCCTTCTTCCTGTTTGGCGAGCAGCCCGCCTATCCCCGCCAATTGGCCGGAACCGATTTGCAGCCCATCGAAGCATATTGGGACACGATCCCTGAGCTAGAAGGCGTTGAAACATCCAATTGGGTCAAATTTACCTATGCCGCCCGCGCCTTTGTGGGCAACAAACAGATGGGGTACAAAATGGCTTTGTGCGAACGAGACATGGCTATCTATACATTTGTTTTGATAGCCGGGCTGCTTTACGGGCTTTTGCGCCGTCGCTTCAACATCAAACCGCTGCCGTTTTGGATTTTTATTTTGGTTGGGATGGGGCCAATTGGATTGGATGGGTTCAGCCAGTTATTTAGTTATTGGTCCAGCCCATTTGACGGCTCAACCGCAACCGGATTCGCAGCAACCGTCCAGAAAATCTTTCCCTTGCGTGAAAGTACGCCCTTTTTGCGAACATTTACCGGTGCTTTGTTTGGCTTCATGCTGGCCTGGCTCACCTACCCGCATGTGGAAAGGGGGATGCAGGACACCGCCCACGATTTAGAGAAAAAGCTGCGGCGGATTGGGGAACTGTAAAGAGTTTGCGAGTGGCGAGTAGGCGAGTCGTTTACTCGCCACT
>JANTHP010000438.1 GCA_024762395.1 Anaerolineae bacterium
CCACGCCCAGCGCCTGCCGCGCCGCCAGGCCAACCCGCACCCCGGCCGTACTGGCCCAACACTTGTGCCCATGAAAGGTCAAAGCATCCAGTAAAACTTGTTTGTCGTTCATTTCTGACTCCTTTTGGAGAGATTGGAGATTGAGAGACTGGAGATTTCAATCTCTAATCTCCAATCTCCATCTACCGAATCACAAAATTAAACAAATACCCCGTCAAAATAATGGCGAAAGCGACAATGGCGATGAAAATACCGATCAACTTCGCCTTGATCACCCGCTTGAGGATGAGCATTTCCGGCAGGCTGAGGGCGACGACCGACATCATGAAAGCCAGCACCGTGCCCAGCGCCGCGCCTTTTTCCATCAGCGCGTAAACGATGGGGATGACCCCGGCGGCGTTGGAATAGAGCGGCACGCCCAAAATAACGGCCGCCGGCACCGACCACCAGGCGCTGCGCCCCATGATGTTAGCCAGAAAATCTTCTGGTACATAGCCGTGAATGCCCGCGCCGATGGCGATGCCGATGACGACGTACAGCCATACCTTGCCCACAATCTCCTTCACGCTTCCCCAGGCGTCGCCGATGCGGTCGTTCCAGGAGGGTTTGTAGGTGACGCCGGCCACGTTGTCGCCCATCTGGATTTGCCAGACGAACTCTTCGACATACTTTTCCGGGTTGAGACGGCCGATTGCCATCCCACCCACAACAGCGATAATCAACCCCGTTACCAGATACAGCCCGGCAATCTTCCAGCCAAACAGGCCGAACAGCATCGCCAGGGCAATCTCATTCACCACCGGCGTGGCGATGAGGAAGGAGAAGGTAACGCCCAACGGGATGCCGCTCTCGACAAAGCCGATGAACAAGGGCACGGCCGAACAGGAACAAAATGGCGTCAATACGCCCAGCCCGGCGGCCAAAATGTTGCCCACCCCTTCCCGCTTGCCCCCCAGCGCCGCCCGCGTCTGCTCCGCGCTGAAGAAAGAACGCAAAAGTGTGACCAGGAAAATCATCCCGCCCAGCAGCAGGATAATTTTGGGAACGTCGTAGAGGAAGAAGTTGACCGATTCGCCCAGGCGGGTGTCGGCGGAAAGACCAAGCAAGCTGTAGCTGAGCCAGTCGGCCAGGTTTTGCAGTTGGCCCCAGACCAGCAGCCAGATGACGGCCGTCAAAATGGTCACGGTTGGCAACTGCCAACTAGGGCGTTCAGCCGGGATTGTTGGTTGTGTTTGTGTCGTCATGGGACACTCCTTCTATTTGTTATTTCGATGTTTATTGAACTATTTCAGCAAAAAAAGGACGCACATTTTCATGCGTCCACTATCAACGCTGAAAGCGGGATTTCTTCGTCGCAGTTACCTTCGGGGCCGCAAAACGGCCGTTCCTTAATCCGCGCCGGGTCAAAAAAGAAGGCGAACCACGCATGCCAGCGGGCGACGACATCCTGATTGAGCGAGTAATATATCCAACGGCCGTCAATCGTATCCCGCCGCGATTCCACCAACCCGGCCTTGCTCAACACCCGCAAATGATGTGAGAGCAAATTCGCGGGCAAATTCAGTTTCTCTTGCAGTTCGCCATTACAAGAATTGCCGTGCATCAATTCGGCAAAAATTCGCAGCCGGTTCGGCTCCGCCAGCGCCTTCAGCAGGGGAATCAACTCCTCTTCCGGCAGGTCATCCGTAAAATTAGCCATCGTCACACCTCACTCGCCACTCGCTCACTCGCCACTCGCTCACTCGCTCACTCGCCCACTCGCCACTCGCCCACTCGCCCACTCGCAACCGTCCCTTACGCCATCGCATTCGTCAACCAGGTCGTAATTTCCCCGGTAGAAGGAATGCGCCCGGCCGCGACCAACTTCTCATTCACAACCAGCGCCGGAGTCAGCAGCACGTTGTAGCGCATGATTTTGGCGTAATCGGTTACCTTTTCTACGTTGGCCGGAATACCCAACTGGGCAATTGCCTGCCGCGCTGTTTGTTCCAGCTTGTTACAGTTGGCGCAGCCCGATCCTAAAACTTTAACGGTTATCATATTTAGCGACCTCCAAAAAAATTATAATTCAGTATTGATTGAATCAATTGTAATTGAATTATATTCGCAAAAAATATACTGTCAAGGGGGGAAATTCGTCAAGCCCCGCGAAATCTGAAAGACCCGCGTAACCTTGTCAGGAATTCCCCTACAAGCTGTACAAAAGTATCGGGTTTTCCCCGCTACAAATCATCTTCAAACCAATCTACACTACAAACATCGTCCCGCCCCAGGCGGCGGGCGCATTTCGATTATTGAGTGTCTCCCAAACAAGGAGGTTTGAAGATGAAAGAAAAAGGTGACAAAAACATGGCCCCCGATGCCGACCGCCGCGATTTCTTACGCAATCTGGCAGGCGCAGCCGGGATGGCCTCGGTGGCTGTTGTGCCGGGAGCGGCGAAGCCGAAAAGCATCCCCCTGGGCACAATCCAGGCCGCCGCGCCAACGTTGACGCCAACGGCCGTTACCGCCAATGGGTTTGAAGACCCGCTGGAACGCATGCGCGCCGATTTGGCCCGTGCGATGGCCAAGCCGCAAGACCAACGCCGTTGGGTGATGGTCATTGACCTGCGTAAATGCGTTGGCTGTAAATCTTGCACCATTTCCTGCGTGGCCGAGAATCACCTGCCGCCTGGCGTGGTGTACCGGCCCGTGTTGGAAGAAGAATTCGGCACGTTCCCCAATGTGAGTAAACGTTTCCTGCCCCGCCCCTGTATGCAGTGCGGTAATCCGCCCTGCGTTGAGGTATGCCCGGTTGGCGCCACCTGGCAGCGCAGCGACGGCATCATCGAAATTGATTACGATCAGTGCATCGGCTGCCGTTACTGCATCGCCGCCTGCCCTTACAACGCCCGCACCTTCGACAAAGGGTTAACCTACACATTCGAAACATTGCAAGGCGTCCCCGCCGGCGCATTAGTCGGGTCGCTGGAAGCGGAGAAGTACGAATTGGAAACGCCGCACGAATATGGCGAAGAACGGCCGCGCGACGACGGCCGTTCCCCCATCGGCAACGCTCGTAAATGCCACTTCTGCCTGCACCGGCTGGAAAAGGGAATGCTCCCTGCCTGCACCACCACCTGCATCGGCCACGCCACCTACTTCGGCGACGCCAACGACCCCGACAGCCTCGTATCCGAACTCATCGCCAGCCCCAACGTGATGCGGCTCAAAGAAGAATTGGGCGTTGATCCCAAAGTTTATTACCTGCAATAAGGAGGGAAAACATGAACAGTAAAACAACTTCCTGGAATCGTATTCTCTGGGTCATCGCTGGAATTGGTTTCCTGGTTGGCCTATATGGATTGTATGATCGCATCGTCTCCGGACACATCAACGCCGCTTACGGCTCTTACGTCCCCTGGGGTTTGTGGATAGCTGCCTACACCATGCTCGTCGGCGTTTCCGCCGGTGCGTTTGTGGTAGCGGCCGTTATCTTCATCACCCGCCGCAAAGAATGGTATGCCGTCGGCCGTATTGGATTATTGGTCGCTTTGGCCACCCAGGCGGC
>JANTHP010000439.1 GCA_024762395.1 Anaerolineae bacterium
CATTGGCAAAATGTAAAACAAAACGGCAAAAAAGTGGCAAATGCTGCCGCCCAGGACGAACAAATGCCAGATAGCGTGATTGAAGGGCAGTTTTTCCCAGGCATAGAAGATGACGCCGAAGGTGTAAGTTAATCCGCCGGCAATGAGCAGCGCTATGCCGCCAGGCGGTACACGCACGAGCATTTCCTTGAAAGCGATGACGACCATCCAGCCCATGAGGACGTAAGCGGCCGTTGCCAACACCTCATAACGGCCGATAAAAATCACCTTAAACGCTACTCCCAATAAAGCCAATCCCCACACAGCGCCCAACAGCGACCAGCCCCACGCGCCGCGCATACTTACCAACAAAAAGGGCGTGTAAGAGCCGGCAATCAACAAGTAGATAGAGACGTGATCCAGAATTCTGAAAACGTGCTTGACGCGCGGGTTTTGGAAACTGTGATATAAAGTTGATGCCAGATACAAAATGACCAACGTGCTGCCGTAGATGCTAAAACTGACCACACGCCATACATCGCCGTAAATGGCAGCCAGCACAACTAACAACGTCAGTCCGGCCACGCTTAACACAGCGCCGATACCATGTGTTACGCTGTTGGCAATTTCTTCGGCGAGGGAGTAAAAGGGGCGGGATTCCGGGGATTTTTCAGGGGACATGTTCTAACTCCAATTATGCGGCGCCGCTTAACGCAGCGCGTCACAAACAGAATAGCACGCTCCGCTGGCGCAGGCAAGGGCTTAGGGTGTTAGCTCATGATTTGGTAAGGATTTAAAGGAGATTTGTCAAATTTTTAGCATGACCAGGCAATTACCAGGCCAAATTTGACAAATCTAACAAATAATTTACCAGGCGCGGTATTTGAATGCGCCGCCGACGATGGTTCCGGCGATTTTCATGCTGAGTAGTTCGTCGGCGGGGATGGCGAAGATGTCGCGGGGGAGGATGGTGAAATCGGCCAGCTTGCCGGGGGCGATGGAGCCTTGCCGCGTTTCTTGCCCGGCGGCGTAGGCGGCGCCCATTGTGAAGGCGTGGATGGCTTCCTGTATGGTGAGTTTTTGTTCGGGATGCCAGCCATCGGGACCAGGGAAGCCGTTGGCGCGGCGGCGGGTAACGGCCGCATGCAATCCCGGCAGCGGCGCAATCTCCTCAATGGGGCTGTCGGAGCCAAACGCCAAGACCGCGCCTGAATCGAGCATCGTCCGCCAGGCATAGCTGTATGGCGTGCGGCTGCCCCAATAACGGTCGGCCGTTTCCATGTCGGTGATGGCGTGGGTGGGCTGCATGGAGGCGATGACGTTGAGCTGCGCCAGCCGGTTCAGGTCGTCGGGATGGAGGATTTGGACGTGTTCGATGCGATGACGTAATGCGTGATGCGTGAAACGTGATGATTCCTCTTGCCGAACGGCTTCATACACATCCAGCACGTCATGGTTGGCGCGGTCGCCGATGGCGTGGACGGTGACTGACAGGCCATTAGCGCTGGCCTGGCTGGCTTTTTCCAGCATCTCTTCTTTGTCGGTGACGACGATGCCATAATTGTCGGGTTCGCCTTCGTAGGGAGCCAGCATGGCGGCGGTGCGTGGGCCGAGGGCGCCGTCGGCGAAGATTTTGACGCCGCCGATACGCAGCCACTCGTCGCCAAAACCGGAGCGTAAGCCAACGCCGATGGCGTGTTCCATGCGGTAAACGGGGATGTTTTTGACGACGCGCAGGCCCAGTTCGCCGTTTTCGCGCAGGATTTGTAGGGATTGGAAGCTGGTACGGCCGTCAAAATCATGCACGCCCGTCAATCCCGACTGCCAACACAATTCTTGCGCTTTCCGCATGGCGGGTACGACTTCGTCGGTTGTGGGCGGTGGGATGTGGTCGTTTACCAGGTCAATCGCGTCTTCAAACAGGATGCCTGTGGGACGGCCGTGCGCATCGCGCTGAATTTGTCCTCCCGGCGGATCGGGCGTGGCCGCTGCGATACCGGCGATTTTGAGAGCGCGGGCGTTCGCCCAGGCGGCGTGACCGCTCTTGTGCTTAAACAGAGCCGGGCGCTGCGGAACAACCTTGTCCAAATCGGCGGCGGTGGGAAAGGCGCGGTCGGGCCAATCGTCCTGGTTCCATCCCCGCCCTTGGAGCCAGTTGTTGGCGGCTGGTGACTGGTGGCTGGTGGGGTGGTCGGCGATGCGCTGTAACGCTTCATCCAGGTTGGCGGAACCGGCGAGATTGATGCGCTGTAAAAAGAGAGCAGTCCATTGGAAATGCACATGGGCGTCAACCAAACCGGGAATGACGGTACGGCCGTTCAAATCCACCCATTCCCCACCCGGCCCCAGCAGGGATTTCATCGCCGCATCATCCCCCAAAGCAATGACAGTATCGCGGTAAACGGCAACGGCCGTGACAAAAGGCTGCGCGGGGTTGAGGGTGTGGATACGGCCGTTGGTCAAAACAAGCGTGGCAAACATAAAACCTCCATCTAAAACAAAAAGCAGAGCCAGTATAACTGAACTCCGCTCAAAAAAACCGTATTACTAACCAAACTGCCTGGCTAACGGCCGTTATGTTGAAATTTGATTATTTAATCATCTTCAAAAACAGTGTCCTCATCCTCGAAAGCATACGCTAAATCATCAAACTCATCGTCCAAATCATCTTCAAACGCCCAATCCAGGTCCAGCGGTCGCGTGTCAATGACTTCCAGGCGCGTATCGCATACCCGGCAGACAACAATTTGCCCCAATTTGGGCGATTTTACAGTTATTTTCGCGTCGCATTCAGGACAATAACCTACATCTGATCGACTTGCCATTTCTTTAACACTCCTGACAATATTTGTCGGTAATCCATTAAAATCAGGAAGAAGAATAAGACACGAGGGTACAAATTGAAACGCAAAAGGCGTTCAAAATCTGTGTAAAATCAGCCTAAATCGTATCAAATGTGTAAAAATGCCGTTTTAAGACTTTTCGGTAAAGCGATAACCGACGCCGGGCACGTTTTGAACAAAACGCGGATTGGATGGATTCGGTTCAATTTTGCGGCGCAATCGGCTGACCAAACCGCGCACTAATTCCCGGCTACCCAGCCCGGTGTAGCCCCACACTCTTTCTACGATGACATCTACCGGAATGACTTGCTCTCGGTTCACCATCAACACATATAACAAACGGAATTCCAACTGGGTTAAGCGGCGGGCATCTTCGTCGAGGACGGAGACGGTGCGCGTATCGGGGTCCAGTTTGATTTCGGTGACGTTTAGACGCGGCAGGACAAAAGTGGGTACAGAACGGGCGCGGCGCAGCAATGCGCCGGCGTATTCGATCATAATGCGCGGTGAAACTGGCCGAGGCAAAAACAAATCGGCCCCGATGCGGAGCAGTTCGCACAAATGATCCTCAGTGGGCAGATCGGCGATGACGAGTAAAGGCACTTGCGTAACGGCGCGCAAGGCGGTCACGTCGGGCAGCAGCTTTTCAATATTGTTCCAGGCGACGATGACCAGGTCAGACGGCCGTTCCAACCATTTCTCGGCCACGCGCTGTAAGGTAACG
>JANTHP010000440.1 GCA_024762395.1 Anaerolineae bacterium
GGGTTCCCGGCGCCGGGGATGGCGTTGCGGAGGTCTGCAATTGGGTTCTCGGCGCCGGGGATGGCGTTGCGGAGGTCTGCAATCGGGTTGGGATGCTCATTTTCAATCATATTGCTATAATCCCCGCCAGTAATCCATTCGTAGCGTCAGATTTAGATTTGACGCCATCAGTCAGGCAGTCGTTTTGCCAACAATTTAAGGAGAATCCCATGCCATATTATGTTCCCCCTCGTAGTGATTTTGATCGGTCGCGTTTTTTGCAGCGCACAGCCGCATCCGCCGCCGCCGATCATGCTGCCGGTAATTTTTATATCAGCAGTGAGACGTTAACGGCCGTAACCGCCCTGGCCGCCCAATTTGATACGGCCGTAAGGGCCATATCAGGCACAAAACGGGCGCGCAGCCAGGAGGCATTAGAACGGAGTGAAGCATTGGCAGAGCTATCCGCTTATGTGCGCGATTTATGGGCCGTTTTGCGCCGTCGCGTGCGCCGTCTCAAGCAGCCCGCCAACGTCCTCCTTTACTATGGGCTGCCCATAGACGGGGAAACCCCTCACCCCACCGCGCAAGATGCGTGGCTGCCCATCGCCGCCGACGTTGTCAGCGGCGATGCCGAAGCGGTTGCCGCCGGCTTTCCGCCCATGAGCAACCCATCAGCCGCCGAACTGCAAGCCGTGTTGGATATGGCGCTTACAGAGGCAGGGGAAGCGGATGCCGCCGACCGTATATTCGATCAAGCGCAAGCGGCCGTTGCCGGCCTGCGTGGCGAAATAGACCAGATGATTGATGATGTGATGTCTGAACTACGTTTCACCCTGCGCCGCGAAGATAAACCCAGCCAACGGCGGATTATGCGTACCTATGGCGCTAAATATGCTTATCTGGAAGGGGAACCTATTGACCCCGACGACCAACCGGAAGGCGACCCGCCGCCGGAATAGAACGGGCAACGGAAAACGTAATGCGTGATCAGACTGATCACGCATTACGCATTACGCATCACGTTATCGTATCCAACACACGAACGGCCGTTTCCTCCCACGTAAACCGCTTCACATTCTCAAACCCCTTTAGCTCCAATTCATGCCGCAGGAGCGGATCCGCTGCCAGCCGCTGAATGCCTTTCGTAATCGCTTTTGTGTCCAATGGGTCAACCAGCAAGGCCGCATCTCCGGCGACTTCGGGCAAAGAGCTGGTGGCGGCGGTGAGTACGGCCGTTCCGCACGCCTGCGCCTCCAGCACGGGGAAGCCAAACCCTTCATACAACGATGGATACAGCAGCGCCGTCGCCCCGGATAGCAGGGCGGCTTTGTCGGCATCGTTGATGAAACCGGGTAGAACAATGTTAAATGGTGAATGGTGAATGGTGAATGATGAATGGTGAACTTCGTCGAGGATGGGTTGGGCTAACCAGCCTTTTTTGCCGGCCAGGACGAGTTGGTAATCCACACCGCTGGCGGCATAGGCGCGGATGAGGCGGATGAGGTTTTTGCGCGGTTGGAGGGTGCTGAGGAACAGGAAGTAGGGGGGCGTAATGTTGTATTTGCGGAGAACGGCCGTTATCGCATCCGCATCACTCACTTCGCCCAATTCCGGGTCAATGCCGGGGTACACAACGCTGATTTTGGCCGGATCAATGCCGTCCCATTGAACCAAATCATCCTTTGTGGCCTGAGAATCGGCGAAAATGTGGCGGGCGATACGGCCGTTATGCCGCGTACTCCATCTCAAATAAGCCAACTGCCGCCGGGGATGCGCCTGCGGAAAATGATGATAGCCCAAATCATGCACCGTCGCCGCACTGGGGCCGCGATAGGTAAAGGGAATGACGTGCGCCGGTGTGAAAAATATATCCGGCGGGCGGCGATGCAGTTCCCAAGCCAGCCGTACATGCGTCCACAAGCGCGGGAAAGGGATGACAACCTGTTCCACACAATCTGATTCAGGAAACAAGTCCGGGGGGGGCGGTTGGTTGAAGTAAAGACGGAGGCGATGACCGCGTTCGGTTGCCAGGGGAATGAGGGCGCGGATGAGGAAGTAGGCGTAGGCTTCAGTGCCGGTGCGTTGGCGGGTGACGGCGCGGCTGGCGTCTATGCCGATGATCATTGGGCAAGTGGGCAAGTAGGCAAGTATGCAAGTTGCAAGCGGCAGGACAACCGCGCGACCGCGCAACCGTGCAACCGCGCAATCCCGCAACCTCGCAACCTCGCCGCTCTATTCACACCCGGTCCCCATCTTCAAAAACTGCTCGGCCACCCAGCCCTCATCGCCAAAAAGCGAGCGCACCTGCCGCCAGGCGATGCCGTTGGCTTCAGTTGGCCCTTGGTCTACGACCGTCACCAAATCGGCTTCAGCCAGAATGGCGACTTGTTCGCCGCCGGGTTCCGCCCGCAGGGTCAAGCCGTTGCCAAATGTTCCTTCCACGACGGCGCGGCAAATCGGCCGGGTGGGTGTGGCGGTGGGAAAACTCAGGTCGGGTGTGGGCGTTCCTGTCGCCAGCGGTGGAAATTGTTCTACGACGGGGGTTGGCGTGATGGTTACGACGGTTTCGGCGGTGTCAGCTTCGACGGCCGTTTCTCCGGTCAGGGTTTGCTGCCGGCTAACAACCAGTAAGGCAATAGCAGCAACGAACAGCAGCGCGCTGCCCATCAGCGTGAAGCTGGCGCGGCGCAAAATCGCCTCGCGTTCCAGCGTATAAAAACGCGCGCCGCCGCGCCGAATGTCGCGGTAGCTGGCAATGGCGGCGACAAAGCCCAGAAAGGCCAGCGCCAGAGGAATGTAAATCCCGCTCATACAGCGACTCCGGTGGAAAACAGCTCGTCAGCCGAGATGGGGCCTTCGCGTACAATGATGGGATCGCTGCCCCGGCAGTCAACGATGGTGGAGGAAATGCCGCCAGGGGAAGGGCCGTCGTTGAGTACGGCCGTTACCAATCCCGCCAACTTCTCCATCGCTTCCACCCCGCTCAGGGCCGGTTCATCGCCGGAACGGTTGGCCGATGTGGCTGCCACTGCGCCGCCGGCCGCCCGGATGAGGGCGCGCGCCGTGGCGCAGGCGGGCAAACGCACGGCAATGCCGTCGTTGGGGGAGATGATGGCCGGTAAATCGGGATGACGAGACACAATCAGGGTCAGCGGCCCCGGCCAGAATTGGTCAATAAACGTCCTGGCGCTGGTGGAGACGGACGCAGCCACTTTGTCCAGGTCGGCTAAATCGGCCAGGAGGATGGGGATGCCTTTGCTGAACGGCCGTTTCTTGGCCGCATACAATTTTTCAATCGCCAACCCGTTAAACGCATCCACGCCCACCCCGTAAACCGTGTCGGTGGGGAAGGCGACAAGCCGCCCCTGCCGCAGCCAATCGGCGGCGGCGGTGATGGCGTTTGGTTCGTGTGCGTGTAGGCGGTGCGTTTTCATAAATGATGAATGATGAATGATGAATGATGAATGATGAATGAT
>JANTHP010000441.1 GCA_024762395.1 Anaerolineae bacterium
GCCGATGGCGCACGGTCACAAGGCGGCATCGAAAACGAAACCTTCTGGCGCATCCCCGACCGGGGTAAAGCGATCTATTTTGCCCTGTCGTTAGCCCGCCCGCAGGATTTAGTTCTCATTTGCGGCAAAGGGCATGAGCAATCCATCTGCTTTGGTACAATCGAATATCCCTGGGATGACCGCGAGGCCACCCGCGCCGCCCTGGACGCTTTTTTACAAGACCAACCGATGCCCGATTTAGGCCTGCCGACATTCAGCTAGAGGATGGAGCGAGAGCAAGAGGCAGGCCATCCGCTATCTCTCGCTCTAACTAAAATCATGAATCACAACGAAAAAATCGCTCACGAATTGAGGTTAAAACCGTCCCAAGTAACGGCCGTTACCGACCTCCTCGACTCCGGCAACACCATCCCCTTCATCGCCCGCTACCGCAAAGAAGCCACCAGCAGCCTGGACGAAGAACAGCTAAGGCAAATCGCCGCCCTGCTGGACAAACTTCGCGCCCTCGACGGCCGTCGCCAAACCATCGTCAACGCCATCGAAGAACAGGGCAAAATGACCAACGAGCTGCGTTTGCAGCTCGCCGCGGCCGATACGCTGACGGCGCTGGAAGATTTGTACCAGCCTTACAAAAAGAAACGGGCCACCCGCGCCAGCGCGGCCCGCGACAAAGGGCTGCAGCCATTGGCCGACCTCATCCTGGCCCAGCCGATCACCAATAAAACGGCCGTAGCCATTGCTAAACCATTTGTAACTGAAAAAGTCCCCACCATCGAAGACGCTTTGGCCGGAGCGCGAGACATCGTCGCCGAAACGATCAGCGACCACGCCGAGGTGCGCCAGCGTGTGCGCGAAAAAGCGCTGCAATGGAGCGTGTTGCACAGCGAAAAAATCAAAAAAGCGGAAGACCAACGCGGCGTCTACCGGCTCTACTACGCATTCAACCAGCGCATTGACCGGATACGGCCGCATCAAACCCTGGCCATCAATCGCGGCGAAAAAGAGAAAATCCTGCGCGTCAAAGTCGCCATCGCCGAGCGGGATTGGCTCATTCCCATCCGCGCCGTCTTTCGTCCCAACCGGCGCTCGCCGTTGGCCCCGCAGTTGCAAATGGCGCTGGAAGACGCCGCCCAACGGCTGCTCCTGCCCGCCATCGAACGCGACGTGCGCCGCCATCTCACCGAACTGGCCGAGGCGCACGCCATCCAGGTGTTTGCCCACAATTTGCGCGGCCTGCTCAACCAACCGCCGCTGGCCGGGCTAAACGTGCTGGCGATTGACCCCGGTTTCCGCACCGGCAGCAAAGTGGCCGTAATGGATGCCACCGGCAAGGTGTTGGATACGACTACCATTTACCCTCACCCGCCGCAAAAGCAGTGGGACGCATCGCTCAAAACGTTAGCCACGCTCATTAACCGGCATGACGTCAGCCTCATCGCCATCGGCAACGGCACAGCCTCCCGCGAAACGGAGCGGTTGGCTGCCGAATTAACGCGCAAATTGGAGCGCGTCAGCTATCTCATTGTCAATGAGGCCGGAGCCAGCGTCTACAGCGCCAGCCCGCTGGCCCGCGCCGAAATGCCCGATTTGGATGTAACCTTGCGCGGCGCGGTTTCGATTGGCCGCCGCGTGCAGGATCCGCTGGCTGAATTGGTCAAAATTGACCCCAAAGCCATCGGCATTGGCCTGTACCAGCATGATGTGAACCAGAAGGCGCTGGCTCAATCGTTGGATGGCGTGGTGGAGTCGGTGGTCAATCAGGTGGGCGTGGATGTGAATACGGCTTCTCCGGCCTTGCTGGCGCATGTGTCGGGTATCGGCCCCAAGCTGGCGGAAAGGATTGTGAAGTATCGGGATGAGCACGGCCGTTTCCCTCACCGCCGCGCCCTCATCAATGTCAATGGACTGGGCAGCAAAGCGTTCGAGCAATCGGCCGGGTTCCTGCGCATCCGTGATGGCGAGGAACCGCTTGATGCCAGCGCAATTCATCCTGAGAGTTATGGGGTGGCAACGGCCGTGCTGCAACGCGCCAAACTCAATCCAACCAGCCAACCCACCAGCCGCCAACCTGCCCTCGACCGGCTTTTAGCCCAAAAACCTATCGAAACCCTCGCCGCCGAACTGGGAACCGGCGTCCCCACCCTGGCCGATATTTTAGAGCAATTGGTACGCCCTGGCCGCGACCCGCGCGAAGACTTGCCGCCGCCCATCCTGCGCAGCGATGTGCTTTCAATGGCCGATTTGCAGCCGGGGATGCGGTTGAAGGGCACGGTTCGCAACGTAGTTGATTTTGGCGCCTTCATTGACATCGGCGTCAAACAAGACGGCCTGCTGCACCGCAGCCAAATCCCCCGCCGCCGCCAACTCAACGTCGGCGATGTCCTCAAAATCGAAATCCGCAGCGTAGACACCGACCGCAACCGCATCAGCCTCGGCTGGCCTGGGGAAAATTAGGACACGGATTAACGCGGATTAACACGGATTGGTTTTTTAGATTGGTCCAATCTTCAAGATTGGACCAATCTCATAGACACCAACACCATAAACCGATATGATACAATTAGTAAGGTTATTCGTTCAACAAGGAGGCATTTATGCTTACTTTAGAAATACACGATCAATCATTGGCGCAGCGTGTAACAGACCTCTTGTACAAACAATTCGATCGTAATCCAGAACGCATGTTGGAAGAATTGGTAAAGCTTTATACATTGCAACAAAATCGAGTGCAATATAGCGGTACGCTTCAGTGGACGCAAGATGGCCTTGCTTATCAAAAGGAAATACGCGGTGACTGGCAATAGCGCCCTACTATTTGATACGAATGCCTTCATCTACTTTTTCACTGGTCGGAAGAAAATCAAAGACCTTGTTGAAAAAACGCCCATCATTTATTATTCGCCCATTTCCAAAATCGAGCTGCTTTCTGCATCCCATCTGACAGATGAGAACATGGCGCATATCAATTCATTTTTGTCCATGTGCGAACTAATCCCATTGAATGCCGAGATTGTGAACGAAACAATCAGTATTCGCCGCCAATACAACGTAAAAATACCAGATGCTATTATTGCCGCTTCAGCCAAACAGTTGAACGTGCCGCTCGTCTCTGCTGATACGGATTTCCAAAAGATCAAACACCTCACCTTAATTACAGACATTCTAACTTGAAAAATGAGCGCTGCTTATTTTCGCTTTTATGCTGAGTTGAATGATTTTGTACCAGAGGAGAAGCGGCAAAGAACGGCCGTTTCCCCCTTCCGCGGCCCCGTATCTGTCAAACACCTCATCGAGTCGGCCGGCATTCCCCACACAGAGGTAGAAATCATCCTCGCCAATGGGCAATCAGTTGATTTTTCCTACCGCGTGCAGGATGGCGACCGGATTGCTGTTTATCCCGCTTTTTCAACCATTGACGTAACGCCATTGGTCAAACTACGCTCGCCGCTGGCC
>JANTHP010000442.1 GCA_024762395.1 Anaerolineae bacterium
AACATTTTCCTCCATAAATTGAATGTGACAAATTGTTGGCAATGGCGATTTTTCAAACTGAATAGGCATTGTATACCCCCCCATTTTTGTCAAGGCGCGTAGGGAATGCGTAGGGGACCACTTTTCGCGTTCTAATGTTCCACTAAAGATCAAAAAAGCATGGAGACATTGGCAAATCCCCATGCTTTGGCAATCCGTTTAAGGTTACGTCCGGCCCGTCGTTGAACATTTTGATTAAGCTGATGTCTATGGCGTCGGTGGTGTTTGCGGGGTTGGTAACGGCCGTTGGCGGCGGCCAGGGGTTGGTGAGTTTGTTGGCGGGGTAGAACAAAAAAAGCGCAAACATTTGAAAAAATGTTTGCGCTCTTCATTTCATTTTATACGCGATAAAGTTAGGCCGCAGGCTCCTCCAACGCATTTATCATATGCTTTGAACGGCCGATTGCCCACCAGACCAACGCGATCAACACAACAATCGTCACGCCAGTTCCCAGCGTAATACCCTTATACTGCACAATAATCGGCGCAATAATCAGGCTGACCAGGTTCACCACCTTAATCATCGGGTTCAGCGCTGGCCCGGCCGTATCCTTCAGCGGATCGCCGACCGTATCGCCGACCACACCCGCCTTATGCCGTTCCGAGCCTTTACCCAGATTATTCTCCGGGTCGCGCGGTTCATCCTCAATCACCTTCTTGGCATTATCCCAGGCCCCGCCGGACGTAGCCATGAAGACCGCCAACAGTTGGCCGGACACAATAATACCCGCCTGGAAACCGCCCAGCGCTTCCACATTCAGCAGCAGCCCCACGATGATAGGCGTCACAATAGCGATAATCGCCAGATTCACCAGATCGCTTTGCGCCGCCACCGTCGAAATCGTCACCGCCCGCGCATAATCCGGCTTCTTGGTTCCTTCCAAGATGCCCGGAATGCGGAACTGGCGGCGGACTTCCTGCACCATCTGCCCGGCGGCGCGATTCACCGATTTAATTGCCAGCGAGGAGAAGAGCCAGGGCAGCGCACCGCCCAACAGCATCCCCACAAACACAATCGGCTGCGAAACGCGAATGCCGGAGGCCAGCGCGTCTGGGTCAATCTTGCCCACATCGGTTAGATAGGAGCCAAACAGGGAAACGGCCGCAATCACCGCCGACCCAATCGCAATCCCCTTCGTGATGGCTTTGGTCGTGTTACCAACCGCGTCCAAATCGGCCATAATCTGGCGGGCGCTTTCATTCAGCCCTGCCATTTCGCCAATGCCGTTGGCATTGTCGGCGATGGGGCCGAAGGAGTCCATTGCCACATTGTTACCGGTTAGCGTCAACATGCCGATGCCGGTCATAGCGACGCCGTACAACACAAACGCCACCTGCGCCACCGATGTGGAGGGAACCACGCCGCTGTCCACATACTGCTGCACAGGCACACCCAGATAAATGAGCACGGCCGCGCCAATCGTAGCCGCAATCACAACCACGTTCCAGACGCTGGATTCGTACCCTTCGGCCAAACCGGACAAAAGGAAAGTGGCCGGCCCGCCGCGCGCGCTGTCCTTAATCTCCTTAATCGGTTTGCCCTCGGTGCCGGTGAAGTAATCGGTCAGCCGGTCAATGACAATTGCCAGGAGAACGCCAACGGCCGTAGACAGGAAAGGCCGCCACCAACCGCCGGGAACGCCGCGCATATAAATAATAGCGACCAAGCCAAACAAAACCACCGAAATCGCCGCCGAAGTGAGGAAGCCGCTGAAAATCGCCTTCATCGCGTCGCCCGACTCTTCAGAATCGCCCTTAACCAGGTACGTGCCGACGATAGAGGACAACACGCCGATACCGCGCACCAGCAGCGGGTACAAAATCCATTCAATATGTCCCGTCATCGCCGTCAGGGCAATACCCAGGATTAAACCGGAGACGATGGTCACTTCATACGATTCAAAAATATCGGCGGCCATACCGGCGCAGTCGCCGACATTGTCGCCCACCAGGTCGGCGACGACGGCCGCGTTACGCGGATCATCCTCTTCCAACCCTTGTTCCACCTTACCCACCAGGTCGGCCCCGACATCGGCCGCTTTGGTGTAGATGCCGCCGCCGACGCGCATGAACAACGCCAGCAGCGTGCCGCCAAAACCGAATCCTAATAAGGCGTCCGGTGCGGCCTTCGCAAAATACATAAAAATAACGGTTCCACCCAAGAGGCCCAGCCCGTCGGTTAACATGCCGGTAATCGTCCCGGCGCGGTAAGCGATGCGTAACGCATCTTTGAAACTGGTGCGGGCGGCGGCGGCGACGCGCACGTTGCCTTGCACAGCCATACGCATACCAATCTGCCCGACAATGAGCGAGAAGCTGGCGCCTAACATAAAGGCGACGGCTCGGCCAATGCCGACGATGAGCCGGATGGTGCTTTCGCTGTTGCCTTCAAACCGTTCTAACGCCTCGGCGCTGGGCGGGACAATGTACACGCTGAGGAATAAAACGATGGTCAAAATGCCAATGAAAGGCAGGATGGTGCGTAATTGCCGGTTTAAATAGGCATCCGCTCCCTGCCGGATCGCTTCCCAGACTTCTTGCATCTCTTTGCTGCCTTTGTCTTCGCGCATAATTTGATTACGCAGGAAGATGGCGTATGCAAGGCCAAGAATGGCGACCCCCAGCACGGCCCACAGTGCGGTGGTCTCAAAGGGTGTTAAATCTAATGTGCTCATACAACTTACTACCTCCTAAAAATATATTGGTTGTTGGGTATCTTGTGGGGACGCTGTGGCATGAAACGTGAAGTGTGAAACGTGACTTGAGACGTATCGCGTTTTACGTTTTATGTTTTACGCCGATCCCCGTGAAGTCTAAGAAAGTTGTGTAATGATTGTTTTTTGTAACTATACAGGTGACAGTCACTTTTTCCAGAGGTGTTAGCCAAAACCACGATGGTTAGCAAGTGACTGTCACCTCTGGTAGCTGTATGAGATTGGTCCAATCTTCAAGATTGGACCAATCTGGAAGGGCTAGTAGCCATGTTTTTGTCATTATGCAGCTATTGGAGGTGACAGTTATTTTTGTCAGAGGTGTTGAACGCGGCTTTCAGTTCACAATTCATAATTGACAATTGATTGGGGTCTCCTCCAGGAATTATGAGGTTTTTAGCTTCTTTGTTAAGGAGCAGAACATCAAGGACATGAATAGTAGCCGATTTAGTTAATTTTGACGAAAAATGAATGTTTTATTAGTGCAGTTTGTTGTTGGTTGGTGTATGGATTGTTCAAAATAGGTCACTGCCGAGTCTTAAAGGTGGCAGTCACTTAATATGGTGATCTGTGATGATTATTGCCTCCTCTGTAAATAAACCGCAGATTACGCCGATTACACAGATTAAATCTGCGCCATCTGCGCAATCTGTGGATTTTCATTCATTCGTGGTGGGCT
>JANTHP010000443.1 GCA_024762395.1 Anaerolineae bacterium
GTGAGGGGGTGAAGGGGTGAAGGGGTGAGGAGGTGATCTCGAATTCCATTCGGTCGGGGGTGTGGCGGATGTTGCTGGCAGTGATGTCGGCGGGTTGGTGGATGGCGTAGGTTAGAAGGTTGGTTGGTTTAATGGCTTTCAGCCGTTCAAAACTGCCGTCATCGTGATTTAAGATGGCTGTTTTGACTATTGGTTCCTGCTTTAATCTTAAATCATCAATCTTTAATCCCTCAAACAAACTTGCCTTCGCCGCAAAATATGCTTCCCAACTGCCGTGATAGTCAAGGTGTTCGTGGGTGATGTTGGTGACGGCGGCGATGTCGTAGGCGACGGCCGTTACCCGATGCTGGGCCAGAGCGTGCGAAGTCGTCTCTAAAATGGCGTGCGTCATGCCTGCATCAACCATGCGGCGCAGGTAGCGCTGGACGACAGGCGCTTCCGGCGTCGTCACATGCAGCGCCAACGGTTCTTCTTCGCCGCCGATGACCGCCTTGATGGTGCTGAGAAGGGCGACTTTCAGCCCCGCCGTCCGCAAAACGTCGTACAAAATGTTGGCTGTGCTGCTTTTGCCATCGGTGCCGGTGATGCCGATGACGACCAATTCGCGGCTGGGGAACCCTTCCCAGGCGGCGGCCAGCCAGGCCAGCGATTCGGCGGTGTCGGCCACTTGCAGCCACACGACATTGTCCGGAACAGTTAAGCCTAACTCAGATGGGCTGCGCTGCGCCAAAATCATGGATGCGCCCAGTTCGATGGCTTTGCCAATGTAGGGATGGCCGTCGCTGCCCGTCCGCACGCGGGCGACGAAACAGGCTCCGGGTTCCACTTCGCTGGTTTTTTCGGTGAATTTGGTCAACGCTGCATCCGGCCCGGTGTATGTGGGGGGTTGGAGATGGTGGGTGTTGTGTACGGCCGTCCCCCAATCGGCCAGTAGTTGTTTCAAGGAGTGGGTTTTCATAGGGGGATTTTAACGTAAAACGTGAAACCCTTCGACTGCACTCAGGGCAGGCTGTGAAACGTGATGTGTGTTTTTAACCTCGGTTAATTTTGAATTGAATGGGTATTAGATTTGTAATTAACCGCTGTGCTTGTTTTTGAACGGCCGTCCCTGCATAATAAGGGCGAGATTTGACAGGTAAACCTTAAACTTATTACAATGGCTTGCCTGATAGGAGAAAATATGATTGCTAGCTTTTTACTCGCATTGCGTGAAGGATTAGAAGCCGCCCTCATCGTGGGGCTGACGATTGGCGTTTTGACTAAAATGAAGCGGCGGGAGCAGACCCCGGCGGTGTGGGCGGGCGTGGGGGCGGCAACGGCCGTTTCCCTCATCGTCGCTCTGGCCTTAAACTGGGCCGGGGCCGCGTTTGAAGGCCGCGCCGAAGAAATTTTCGAAGGCATTACGATGTTCTTGGCCAGTGCCGTGCTGACCTGGATGATTTTCTGGATGGCGCGGCAAGGGCGGCAGGTACAAGCCGGGTTGCAGGCCGATGTCAAAATAGCGTTGGCGCGCGGCGGCCGTTGGGGATTATTCGCTATCGCCTTTTTTGCTGTGGTGCGTGAAGGCATTGAGACGGCGTTGTTCCTGACGGCGGCGGCGATGACCAGTTCGGCGCAGCAGGTATTGATTGGTGGGTTGGCCGGATTGGCAGCGGCGGCGGTGTTGGGATGGGTGTTGTTTGCAACGGCCGTTCGCCTCAATGTGCGCCGCTTTTTCCAGGTCACCAGCATCTTGCTCATCCTGTTTGCCGCCGGGCTGATGGCGCACGGCATCCACGAATTTAACGAAGCGGGGCTGATTCCATCCGTCATCGAGCATGTGTGGGATATGAACCACATTTTGGATGAAAATTCGGCCGTTGGCGTGACTTTGAAAGCGCTGTTCGGCTACAACGGCAACCCCTCGCTCACTGAAATTTTGGGTTATATCGGCTACTTCGCCGCCATCTTCCTGGGCCTACGCCAGGCTGAACGGGGCGCTGTCATTGTCCGGGAAACGGCCGTTAGCTAATTTTGCCGGCTTGCGACTACCGCTTTAACCAGCAGAACTGTGGCTCAAAACAAGGCGCAGCGGATTGCATTGCCAGTCAACATGATCAGGCAGTACAATATAGTCACGATTTTGCGTAAGGAGGTACTGTTGAGCGAGCAGAAAAAGAGAGCGCCCCGGAATCGAACAATCACGTTGACGACTGCTGAACGGGAGCAGTTCAAAACACATCTTGTCCGTTTGGACGGCCCGGCTGCACTAGCGGCAATTACAAACAAGACGATTTGCCAGGATGTGTTTGCGGTTTTGCAATGGCTTCCGTCGCATTCAGTGGACTTATTATTTGCCGACCCGCCTTACAACTTGAGCAAGTCGTTTAACGGCCGTGCCTTTTCCGAATTACCGCCCGACCAATATGAAGAATGGTTGGATGGCTGGATTTCCGAACTGCCGCGTATCTTGAAGCCGACGGCATCAGTTTACATATGTGGCGATTGGCGATCTTCTTCAGCTATCCATCGCGTTGTCGAAAAATATTTTATCGTTCGGAATCGCATTACGTGGGAACGTGAAAAGGGGCGCGGCGCAAAATCCAATTGGAAGAACAGCTCGGAAGATATTTGGTTTTGTACCGTATCGCCAGATTACACATTCAATGTGGACGCGGTTAAATTAAAGCGGAGAGTAATCGCTCCCTACACAACTGAAAAAGGGGAGCCTAAGGATTGGAATGAGAGTGGGAACGGCCGTTTCCGGTTCACCCACCCCTCAAATTTATGGACCGATTTGACCGTTCCCTTTTGGTCCATGCCAGAAAACACAGATCATCCCACGCAAAAACCGGAAAAACTCCTGGCGAAAATTATTTTAGCCAGCTCCAATGAAGGCGATGTCGTTTTTGATCCGTTCTTAGGTTCTGGCACGACGTCAGTCGCAGCCAAAAAGCTCAATCGCCGCTATATTGGCGTTGAAATAGATGAATATTATAGCTGTCTGGCCGAAAAACGGCTTATGCAAGCAGAAATAGATTCAACGATTCAAGGTTACGTTGAAGGGTTGTTTTGGGAGAGGAACAGCCTGGCCAAGCAAAAAAAGCCTACAAAAACAAGAGACAATCGCAAAACAAACCAACTTACATTAATCTAGCATGGGGGGGTGATCATGAAAAGCCGCATATTTTACGGCGACAGTTATCAAAAAATACAACAGGAAACGCTAAATTTACTCAATTCCCAGCAAGATATTTTTTCGTCGCGTACACTTCGGAGTACGCGCGCAGCAGGCGACGCTGTGGAAGAAATTATAGCCGATTCTTTTGAATACATTCTTGGGGAATGGAGCGCTGATTATTCTTCGGATTTTGCACGGCGGGCAATGGCCGATCTAGCTTTCAGTGATAT
>JANTHP010000444.1 GCA_024762395.1 Anaerolineae bacterium
AGGCCCGCGAGAAGTTGGTCGAAGCTGCCGCCGAAGGCGATGATGCGTTGATGGAAAAGTACTTTGAGGAGTTCGATCTGACCAACGAGGAGATTATTGTTGGTTTGAAAGGGGCGATGACGCAAGGGGTAGCCACGCCGGTTATGTACAGCGCTGCTGAGGCCGGCATTGGTGTGACGCCGATGATGAATGCGGCCCTTCAACTTATCCCATCCCCCGCTGAAGCCGGTCAATTTACGGCCGTTAACGCCGCAGGCGAAGAAGTCAGTTACGATGTCAGCGACCAATCACCCTTGACCGCCTTTGTCTTTAAGACTCGTGAAGACCCCTACGGGAAAACCAGTTACATCCGAGTTTTTGGCGGCATTTTAGAGTCGGATAAGCGCGTTTGGGATGTAACGAAGGAAACAGAAGTGCGCGTTGGTACATTGCAAATTTCGCGCGGTAAAGAGCAGTTGCCGGTTTCCAAACTGCACAGCGGCGATATTGGCGTTGTCATGAAATTGGGCGACGCTGAAACAAACGATACGCTCGGCGACCGGGGCGCGGCTTTGTCCATCCCCCCGATTGAACAACCCGACCCGATTACCTCTGTAGCCGTTCACCCCGTTTCTCAATCTGATGTCGCCAAATTAAGCTCTTCGCTTAGACGATTGGTTGGCGAAGATTTAACATTGAGCTGGCATAATGAAAAAGCCACCCGCGAGACGATTTTGTCCGGCATGGGTACGACCCATTTGGCTATCGCCGTTAAAAAAGCGCAGTCCAAATTCGGTGTTCATCTGACCACGACGACGCCGAAGGTGCCTTATCGTGAAACAATCACCAAAACGGCCGAAGCCGAATATACGCACAAGAAGCAATCTGGCGGCGCTGGTCAATATGCCCGCGTTTTCTTGCGGCTGGAATCGTTGGATGACGACGCTGAATTTGAATTTGCTTCTGAAATTTTCGGCGGCGCCATCTCGGCTCCTTTTGTGGCGGCCACAGAAAAAGGGTGCCGCCAGGCTTTGGACAGCGGCCCGATGGCCGGTTATCCGGTTGTTGGCGTCAAAGCGGTTGTTTATGATGGTAAAGAACATCCGGTAGATTCCAAGGAAATCGCTTTCCAGACGGCCGGACGCGAAGGCTTCAAGAAGGCGATGATGAAAGCCGGCCCCATCATGTTGGAACCGATTTATGAAATCGCGGTGACTGTACCGGCCGATTACATGGGCGACATCATGGGCGATATGAACAGCCGGCGCGGCCGGGTGCTGGGTATGGATCAGGAAGGCACGAAGACGATTGTACGCGCCGAAGTGCCGTTGGCTGAGGTTCAAACTTACGCCGCTGATTTGCGCTCGATGACTCAAGGACGCGGTGTATTTAGCATGAAGTTTTTGCAATACGGCCGTGTTCCCTCCCACCTGCAAGAGCAAATCATGGAGCAGGCACGCAAAGAACGCGAGGAAGAAGGGAAGTAGCCAGTAATCGGTAATTAGTGAGCAGTAAAAGGGTGTATCTTTGCGGATACACCCTTTTTTAGAATGTGGGTAACTACTCAGGTGACAGTCACTTTTTCCAGAGGTATTAGCCAAATCCACGATGTTTAGTAAGTGACTGTCACCTCTGAGGCTGAGTAGTGACGAATGTGCAAGGGTTGCGATGAAACAATATCTGGATTTGCTGCGACATGTTCGAGACAATGGCGTCCGTAAGGAGGACAGAACCGGCGTGGGAACGGTGAGCGTGTTTGGGTATCAGATGCGTTTTGATTTGAGCCGGGGGTTTCCGGCCGTCACCACGAAGAAACTCCATTTCCATTCCATCATTCATGAACTGCTCTGGTTTTTGCAGGGAGATTCCAATATCGGCTATCTACGTGACAATCGGGTGCGGATTTGGGATGAATGGGCGGATGAAAATGGGGATTTAGGCCCGGTGTATGGGGTTCAGTGGCGCTCGTGGCCGGCGGGCGACGGCCGTTCCATTGACCAAATCTCCCGCCTTATCGAACGACTCAAAACCAATCCCAACTCCCGCCGCCACATCGTCAGCGCCTGGAACGTGGCCTATGTGGACGAGATGGCGCTGCCGCCTTGCCATACGATGTTCCAATTCTATGTGGCCGAGGGCAAGCTGTCTTGCCAACTGTACCAGCGCAGCGCCGATTTGTTCCTGGGAGTGCCGTTCAATATCGCTTCTTACGCCTTGCTGACGATGATGGTGGCCCAGGTAACAGGCTACGAACCCGGCGAGTTTGTGCATACCTTTGGCGACGCGCATCTCTACTTGAATCATTTGCAACAAGCTGACCTGCAATTATCGCGGGATCCGCTGCCGCTGCCGACAATGAAGATCAACCCGGCCGTATCCTCGATCTTCGATTTTCGTTACGAAGATTTCGAGCTGGTTAATTATCAATCCCATCCCCACATCAAAGCCCCCATCGCCGTATAACCGACCACCCGACCACCCGACTACAAGACTACCAGACTACTCGACTACTAGACTACCAGACTACATGACCACCAGACTAACCTCTTTAATCGCAGCAATGGACATAAACCGGGTGATTGGGCGAAACGGCCGTATCCCCTGGCGCCTCCCCGACGATATGAAATGGTTCCGGCAGGTTACAATGGGCAAGCCGGTCATCATGGGGCGCAAAACGTATGAAAGCATCCCCGATAAATTTCGCCCGCTGCCCGGCCGGCAAAACATCGTCGTCACCCGCCGCGAAGGGTACGAAGCGCCAGGCACGGCCGTTACCCATTCCCTTGCCGGTGCACTGGCAGCCGCCGGGGACGCAGAGGAAATCATCGTGGCCGGCGGAGCTGAGTTGTACGCGCAGCTTTTGCCGCAGGCAGACCGGCTGTACCTGACCTTGATTGAAGCGATGTTCCCCGGCGACACCTATTTCCCGGAAATTGACCCATCCCAATGGCGAAAAACATGGTGGGAGACGCACAGCCCCGATGAAAACCATCCATATCCCTTTATTTGGCTGGTTTTTGACCGGGTGTAGGCCAAATTTGCAAATTTGGCCACCTGACGGACAATTTTGAGATGCGTAAACATCGCCCCCAATTGATTGGATTATTTGTGATTTTATTCATCCCGCTGACCTGGGCGGCCTGGGAGTCGCAGCAGGGCCGGGTGGCGGAAGCGGTTGCGCCGCCGACTTTGACGCCGACGTTGGCGCTGACTGCGCTGCCGTCTGTTCCGCCAACGGCCGTTCCCACCGAAACAACAGCCCCCACCGCCACATTTACGGCCGTTCCCACCAGCACGCCCACCCAATTGCCGACCAACACCCCGCCGCCAACCTTCACCCCGTCGCCAACGCCCACGGCAACGGCCGTTCCCATCAATC
>JANTHP010000445.1 GCA_024762395.1 Anaerolineae bacterium
CCCGCCGCCGCGCCCGTGCTTTTGCCAATGACGCTGCCCAGAAGGGTAACGGCCGTAAACGTCAACAGCCACAACCACAGCAGCCCATTCCCCCACAAAAACGGCCCCACCTGGAACGGCTCAAACAACAAGCCCGTATAATAAATCGCCGCCGCCGCCGCCAAAACAAAACCGAGCGCATACACCAACGCCTGCGCCGTGAACTTGCTCAACACAAACGCCCAACGCGGCAGCGGCTTACTCAAAATCATCGCCGCCGTACCCCGCTCCTTCTCGCCCGCGACCGCCCCCATCCCCAACAAAATCACCATGATGAAGCCGAATTGAGTCAGATTTTTGATGTACTGCGCCAACGCATCGGCCGTCGTCGGTTCGGGGATGAGGTCGGCAAACTGCTCGGCGCCTTCAATTCCTTGCAACAGTTCTGGCGTGAATTTAGCCAGCAGCGGCGAGCCTAATCCAAACAGCAAAAAAACGGCGGCGACAACCAACACCCGTTTCGTCCGCCACTGCTGCTGCAACTCTTTGCGCACGGCCGTGTAAAATAACTGGAGATTGATAACTGGAGATTGGCGATTACTCTCCAATCTCGGTTCCCCCATCCCTAATCGCCACAAATAAACGAGGCCCGGCAGCGCCAGCGCCGCCAACAGCCCCTCCAGCAGCCACGCATTTTTGATGAATTGGGCGGCGTAAACGGCCGTCGCATCAAACACCGCGTGGTACACAACTGCCAACCCAAAATAAGCCGGATTGCGCCGCTTAAACGCCTGCCACACCCACACCGAGGCCGTCACATGCAAAATCAAGGCCAAAACACGCTCCAGCAAGGGCGCAAAGGCCAGCCAGGGATTACCCAAGAACTGTTCCATTTGCAGGGAAACGACCGTAACCTGCGCCTCCGGCAGCCCCAACGTTGTCAAATCCGTCCCCCGCAGCGCCCACAACGAGGTGACAGATGCGGCCGTCATAACCGCCACCAACCCCATCGCCTCAATGCCGCCATGCCCCAGCCCCACCATCGCCCCATCCGGCCAGCGCTCGGCCTTGCGCCAGCGGAACAGCAGCCCAAAGCCCGCCGCCCGCGCCAACGCTTCGCTCAAACCGGCAGAAAGACCGAGGATGACGGCCGTCATCGCCAAATTCGGCGCATCCGTCCCAATCTCGCCAACTGCGCCCAAATCAGTCAGCCAATTATTGAGCGGGATGTGATACGCCTGCGAAATGGGAAAAGTCAGCATCCCCACGCAAAATAACCACCAGGGCGCAGCAAATCGCCGCCGAAAAGCAACCGCTGCCCCAATCGGCAGCAAAATCATCAAGAAAATAGAAATCGAATAAAAAAATATAATCATGGTTGCAAAGTTGCAGAGTGGCAAAGTCGCTAATCGCTAATCGCTAAAAATACATCTTCCAGAGACGGCCGTACCCATTCAAACTTATCCAAAACCAGGCCATGCTCAACGATGAGAGAAAGGAGGGCTTTTTTGGCGGCAAATGGTTCCGTCACCGCCACGCGCAGCCCGCCATTTTCGACCGCAACGCCGCTGGCCCAGGGCTGGGCTTCGACATGAGGCACAAACGCCGCCACAGACGGCCTGCTCTCGCGGGCAAATACCAGCCGGATAGCATTCGTCGCGTATTGCGCCAACAGTTCGTCGCGCGCGGCCGTCAGCAGCAGCTCGCCTTCGTGGATGATGCCAATCGTGTCGCAAACCCGATCTACATCCGCCAAAATGTGGCTGGAGAAGAAGACCGTCGTCTCGCCGCGCAAGCTGTCCAGCAGATCAATCACATCGCGGCGGCCGGCCGGGTCCATCCCCGCCATCGGCTCATCTAAAATAAGGATGGGCGGCCGGTGGATGAGCGCCTGGGCCAACCCCAGCCGCCGCTTCATCCCGCCGGAAAAGCCTTCGATGGGTCGTCGCGCATCTTTTTCCAGCCCAACCAGCGCCAAAAGCTCGGCAATCCGCAACGGCCGTTCGTCATTGCCTATGCGAAACAACCGCCCCACATAATCCAGATAGGCAGCCGGCGTCATCCAATTGTAAAACGCCGGTTCCTGCGGCAAATAGCCGAATTGATGGCTGGCGCTGCCGCTCGCCGCCGTTGTCTCCACCCCATTCACCCACGCCCGCCCCGTCGTCGGATGGGCCAAGCCGGTCAGCAGGCGAATCGTCGTCGTCTTGCCCGCGCCGTTGCGCCCCAAAAAACCAAACACCGACCCGGCCGGCACAGCCAAATCCAGCGGTTTAAGCGCCTCAATTTTGCCATACGTCCGGCTTAATCCTTCACATCGAATTGCGTTCATATAATTGACTGGGACACAGATTAACGCGGATGAACACAGATTTTTAGCTTGCAATAATCCGTGTTTATCCGTGTAATCCGTGTCCCATTTCCCTACTCTTCACGCCCAACGGCAAAATAGATGATGGGACCGATGATGTTGACAAACAAAATAATCAAAACCCACATCCATTTCGGGCCGCGCGTCCTCATCCGCTTACGCAAATCCAGCAGAGCGACAATCAACAACGCCAGTTGAATGACGATTAACGGCCAAATGAATGGCAAAAGTTCTTGTAAAGTCATATGTTGTTCCTTTTTAGCTTTCAGCTTATCAGCCGGTCAGCAGTTCAGCCCGCGAGCTGACTAGCATCTTGTCGGAGAAAGAATAATGGGACACGGATTTCACGGATAAACACAGATTTTTTGATATTTTTGACTTGAAAATCCGTGTTTATCCACGTTAATCCGTGTCCAATCAATGTTTCTTAGACTTTTCCGACAGCCTGCTAGCTGTCTACCGGATGGCTGACGATGGCGAGTTTGCGTTTTTTACGGCCGTTTCCCTCTCCATTCGCCGCCAATTTCACAAAAGCGGCATTCAAATCCGCCATCAACCCATCCATCTCCGCATCCGTCGCGTAAAAAACCGCCTCCGTGTAGCCCACCCGGTCGGCCACAAAATCCGGCGCCGGGCCGGCAGCATCCAAATAATCGGAGAAGCCTTGCAGCAGCGTCATCACGTAATTGGTGAAATAACGGAAATGTTCCTCGCTCGTCACATTGGCTAAATCATCGGGGCCGAGATACGGCCGTTGCGCCAACCGATACACCTTCTCCTGAATTCCCTTCACCGGGCGCGTTGCCGCCACCGCAATCATTTCCCCATCCAACAGCGCCTTCATATGCCGGTAAATAGAGGATTTGGGCACATCCGTCATACGCTCTGCGATTTCCTGCGTTGTCAAATTCTCCGCTGCCAACGTTTGCAATATGCGAAACCGCACGGGGTGCATGATTAAATCCGCTTTCGTCATTCCCAAGTACATCTCCCTAAAAATATCATTTT
>JANTHP010000446.1 GCA_024762395.1 Anaerolineae bacterium
GCCGGGGGCGTAGATTCCAAAGCGCTGGTGTCTTCCGTAACTGAATCGCCGCCAAGCAGCCAGGTAGGCACATCAGCGCCTTCCGCTAATTCATCGAATTCGCTCAGGTCTTCGGGGTCAACCAATAAGCCATCCATTGATTCTAAGGGTGGCGGGGTTTCAAATTCCTGTGCGGTTTGGTCGCCCAACAGCCAAGTGGGAATTTCGTTGTCTTCTTCGACGGAGGCGTCGCCAGTTGTAGCAGCTTTATCATCTACAACCTGATTGGCTTCGCCGGCCTGCGCTAGTGTGGATTCCCGGTCGATTTCTTCGGAAACGGCCGTTTCCCCGCCAGCAACTTCATTTGGTTCAGATGGTCCAGACAACCAACCGCTATCCAGACGGTCGTCAACCTGCACTGACTCAATATCGGCCAACCAATCAGAGACCGTTTCGTCGGCGGCAGGTTCATCTTCTTCAACCGGAGCCGCTTTTTCAGATTCCAGCCAGTCCGGCAGCTCATCTTTGGGGAAGGCTTCTGTACTCAAGTCATCAAATAAATTTGTGTACCCGGTATGATAATCGGCGTCGTCAGGCTGCGGTTCCTCGGCTAATGTGGATAAGCCATCGGTAACGGCCGTTTCCGCCCCAACCGGTTCATCATCCGCCGGCGACTCATCAGCCAGTTCCAAATCGGAGAAAAGATCAGTAAATCCTTCGCCAAAAGAGTCGTCAGGCACAGGTTCATCGCCCGTTTGAGCGTCAGCGGTTGTTTCCAAATCGGCAAAAAGCGCTTCAAATTCAGAATCGCTGGCTCCGGGTTCAGAAGCATCGGGCTGTGAAGCCGCCCCTTCGGGAAAGGCGTCTGCGTCCTCAGCGTCTGCCGAACCCAAATCTTCCGCCTGATCCAAATCATGCAGCCATTCATCTAAATCGGCTCCATCACCGGCATCGCCAAGCAAATCGGATAAATCTTCATCCTCTTGCTCGTCTGAATCGGCAAACCAATCAGATTCAGCCGTAAACAGGCCGGAAGCGGTATCGTCATCAAGGAAGCCATCCCCCATCATCCCAGCAGCAAGCAAATCATCGGCAACAAGTTCATCGGCAATCCGCGCGTCTTCTGATATGGCTTCAACGGCCGTTTCATCCGTATCGGCCAATGCAGCCGCGCTTAACCAATCAAATGTTTCAATATCGGTGGATTCAATAGGCGCGTCATCGTTTTCCAGAGCCATTGCGCTCATCCAATCTGAATCAGCGGTTTCGACTATCTCAGGGACATCCCCCTCTTCCAGCCGTTCGATGGTCACATTTTCCGGTATAGGCGGCGCACCGTGCGCCTGGAAGGCCCGGCAAACGGCCGTCTCCCCATCGCAATGCGCTTTATCCACCTGCGTTAATGCCTGCACCCGCTTCAAATACGTTTGCGCCTCTTCGGTACGCCCGGTTTGCAGCCAAACCTCGCCCAAAATAGCATTAGCCTGAATGCAATTAGGCAGCGACTTCAAAATTTCCAAACATAACGCCACCGCTTCCACTCGCTGATTATCACGCCATAATGTCTCCGCCAACAACACTTTCAAATCAATCCGGTCGTCATCCTCGCTAATAGCGTGTCGCAGCTCATCCGCAGCAGCCGGGTACATCTCGCCTTGAGCATACAACCGGGCCAATCCACTCTGCGAGGGTGCAAGCCGGGGAGGAACGGCCGTGCCCTGCGCACTGTACAAATCTACCAGCTCTTCTTGCAAGGCGGCATTATATGGTTTCAACTCCAACGCCCGCTCCAAATGCCAGGTAGCTTGCGGCAGTGCTTCAGTCTCCTTAAAAGCCATTGACAAACCAACATGCGCGATAAAATCATTCGGATCAGCGCTGAGAACACGCTGCATCAACTCAATAGCCCCCTGATACTCCCCCTTTTCCAGCAGCACCTTTGCCAGCATTCGGTAAGTATCCACATGACGCGGATAGCGCTTTAGGATATGGCGGCAATGCGCCATCGCTTCGTCAAAGCGGCGCTCGTCAATTAACTCATCAATTTGTTGAAGATAGTCTTGCAGGGTGATTGTCGTCACGGGAACCCTTTACTGATATACGCTTACTTAATTATGGTCAACTTATACCGATTATTATGCAAAGTTTCACTCATTTAGGCAAGTGTCGCCTCTGGAGCTGGGCCAGTAAGTGCGATACATCCGGTTCAGCATAAGGCGACGGGCCAATCGGGTCTTGAATCTCATCGCGGCCCAGTAGCGCATAAAGCACATTGTGAACGCCTGCGGTCAATACATCAAGATGGTAACCGCCTTCAAGAACAAAAAGAAGACGGCCGTTACACAATTCCTCTGCCATACCAACCAAATCACGCGCTATGTGGGCATACCCTGTCAAACTGAGTCCCGCACTGGCCAGCGGGTCTTGCCAATGCGCATCAAACCCCACCGAAACCAACACCAATTCCGGCTGAAATTGAACCGCTTTAGGCCGGATAACCTCGTTCAAAATATAGCGGTAGCCCATATCGCCCACGCCGGGCGGCAGAGGCACATTCAACGTATAGCCGCGCCCCGTACCATGCCCAACCTCTCTCAACGAACCAATGCCAGGATAAAAATAAGGCGCAAACAAATGCATGGATACAAAAAGCACGCTGTCGTCTTCATAAAATATCTCTTGCGTGCCATTGCCATGATGCACATCAAAATCAAAAATCAACACCCGCTCCACACCGTGCGCCGCTTGCGCGTGGCGGGCGGCAACAGCGATGTTGTTGAACAGGCAAAAGCCGCTGACCCGGTTGGTTTCAGCATGATGGCCAGGCGGGCGCACCAGCGCCATCCCGTTTTCAGCCCGATGGGTCATGATGTGGTCAACGGCCGTACAGCATCCCCCCGCCGCCAACCGCGCCAGCTCGTAACTTTCGGCCGTCGCATACGTATCGCCATGATCCAGCAGTCCGCCGCCCAGGCTGGATACCGTGCGGATTTGTTCAATTAGGCTGGCGCTGTGTACCAATCTGAGCTGCTGCACCGTCGCCGGTTGGGGAGAAACGGCCGTAACCGCTTCCATCATCCCCGATTCCGCCAATGCAGCCAGCAGCGCCGTCATCCGCATATGATTCTCAGGATGACCAGCCTTCGTATGCGCCAGTGCCGGCGCTGAAACCAAAAGCGTCGCCATGCCTTTAATTATACTACAATTGCCCCCGCAGGCGGGAAAAGGCGCCATTTTCACTATCTGGGTAACGACTAAGGTGGCAATCACTTTCTACAAGAGACAACATGGGCACAGCCCACCACGAATGAATGAAAATCCACAGATTGCGCAGATGGCGCAGATTTAATCTGTGTAATCGGCGTAATCTGCGGT
>JANTHP010000447.1 GCA_024762395.1 Anaerolineae bacterium
TTGAGCAGGTCGTCCCAGGAGGTGGGGGCTTCAACGCCGGGGTGGGCAGCCAGCCAGTCGGTGTTGGTGCAGAAGCCCAGCGAACCGACGTAGATGCCTGTCCAGTAGTTGTCCGGGTCGCGGTACAGTTCCTGGTTGAGCAGGTTTTTAGCGTTGGGTGATTCGTATTGCTGGAACAGCCCTTGCTGCGCGCCGGAAATATAGGTGTCAATGGGGCCGCCCCACATGATGTCGAACTGGGGATTATCCCGTTCGGCTTCCAACCGGGCCAGCGCTTCACCGGTGGACATGCGGACGTAGTTGACGGTGATGCCAAATTCTTTCTCGAATTCTTGTTTCATGCCTTCGCACCACTCTTCTTGCGGGACGCACAGCAGGTTGAGTTCTGTGCTTTCCGGTTCGCCGCCACAGGCGACGAGCAGTAACGCAAGTAAGAGTAAGGCTAGGGCTAATAGGGTTCCTCGTTTAATTGACATATTTCTCTCCTTGTTGAATAAAATCACCAATAGTTGTGGTTGGCGGCAAGTATAACCGATTAACAATTCGTTAACAAAATCCGGGTTTGCCTGCCCCCAGTCCATGCGGTAACATTTGGCGAACCTGACTTGAGGATAAATTTTTATGGATTCTAAGCTTTCTCGTTGGTGCGATGGATTGATTGAGGCTGGGTGGTTAACGGCCGTTATTGCCATCCCTCTTTTCTTCAATATCCACTCTGACCGTGTTTTTGAGCCGGATAAATTGACCCTGCTGCGTTCCATTGCCTTGTTGATGGCTGCCGCCTGGCTGGTGAAGTTTGTAGATGGGCAGGGTTGGCGCGATTTGAGCTGGCTGCGTTGGAAAAATGAGGACGCTGTCTGGCGCAAGCCGTTTGTCCTGCCTGTTGTTTTGCTTGTCGTGGTCTATCTCATTTCGACGGCGCTTTCGGTAACGCCGCGCGTGAGCTGGGCGGGATCGTACCAACGGCTGCAAGGAACGTATACCACGTTATCTTACATTGTCGTTTTCGCTTTGATGGCGGCGACGATGCGGACGCGGGCGCAGGTGAGTCGGGTGGTAACGGCCGTCATCATTACCAGCATTCCCATTTCCTTCTACGCCCTGTTGCAGCATTTTGATTTAGATCCGCTGCCCTGGGGTGGTAACGTCGTGCGCCGTGTTGCCGGGCATATGGGCAACGCCATTTTCATTGCCGCTTATTTGATTATGGCCGTGCCGTTGACTGTGGCGCGTATCATTGACGCCTTTACCAAAATCTTGAGCGATGAAGATTTAGCCGTTGCTGATGTGATTCGTTCCTCTATCTATATTTTTGTTGTTGCTATTCAGTTTATTGCCATTTACTGGTCGCAAAGTCGTGGCCCCTGGCTGGGCTTGTTTGTGGGCGTGTTTGTCTTTATTTTGGTGGTGCTGGTCTCGCTGCGTAATGCGTCTGCGGGCCGGTTCCGACTGCTGGAAGCGGCGAAAGCGTTTGGGTTATCGGTGGGGGGGACGGCCGTTCTCTTTGCTCTCTTCCTTTATTTATTCAATGCGCTGCCGGCAAACGGCCGTCTTGCTGTCTTAGCCGGACCGGGGGCCTCATTTGCCGCCTTTGCCGCCGCCATCGGGCTGATTGTGCTGGCGATTTTTGTCATGATTGCCGCGCGGCAGGGCTGGCGCTGGTTGTGGATGAGTTGGCTGCTGCTGGCAGTTGGCGGCGGTGTGTGGCTGGCTGCTTTTAATTTTGGCGGCGAATTGGACGAACGGTTCGGGGATACGGCCGTTCTCGGCAGCATCACCGAAACCCTGGTAGAGTGGCAGCAATTACCCGCTATTGGCCGCCTGGGGCGTTTGCTGGAATCGGAAAGCGGCACGGGGCGGGTGCGCGTCCTCATTTGGGAAGGCGCATTGGACTTGATCAGCGTCCACGAACCGCTGCAATTCCCCGATGGCGAGGAAGATTCGTTCAACTTCCTGCGCCCCTTATTCGGCTATGGGCCGGAAGCGATGTACGTCGCTTACAACCGCTTCTATCCGCCGGAATTGGCGACGGTTGAAGCCCGCAACGCCTCGCCCGACCGCTCGCATAATGAAACCTTTGATGCCCTGGTCATCACCGGCGGCCTGGGCTTTTTGGTGTGGCAGTTTCTGTACTTGAGCGTTTTTTACTACGGTTTTCGCTGGCTGGGCGTAGCCAAATCCCGGCGCGACCGTAATTTGCTCATTGCCGCCTGGATTGGCGGCGCCGCTGTTGTCGCCATCCTTGTCGTCCAATCCATGGGCATGGCTTTTTTGGGCGTAGCCATTCCGTTGGGCAGTATTGCCGGGTTGATTGTGTATTTGATTTATTATGCGCTGTTTGCCCAATCAACGGATGCGGAAGCTGATGATGACCCATTCCATGTGAACAGGTTGTTGATGACGGCGTTGGTAGCGGCCGTTTTGGCGCATTATGTCGAAATCCATTTTGGTATTGCCATTGCCGCTACACGCACGCATTTCTTTGTTTACACGGCGTTGATGTTTGTGCTGGGATACCGTCTGCCGCAGATTCAGGAAACGGCCGTTGCCGAAGTCTCATCCCGCAAACGCCGCCGCACGCAAACAATCAAAGACAGCATTTGGTCGCCGGCGCTGTTATTTGCTTTGATGATGACGCTTACGCTGGGCATCCTCGGTTATGAATTTATGACCTATACGCTGCCGCCCGAAAAAGTTATCGAAACGGCCGCCGATTTGCCTGCATCCGAAATTTTCAATCAATCGTTGTTTATCAATGCGCGGAAGGGTTTTACGGATTCGCCTTTTGTCTACCTCATGATGATGCTGACCTGGAGCTTAGGTACGCTGGTTGGGGTGAGCGAGATGATGAAAAACGGTGAATTGAACTTTACGGCCGTTGCCAACAAACTGGTTTCGCGTAGAAAGCAAAACGCCCTGCTCGTTTTGGGATTGATGATCGTTCTCAGCCTGATTGTGCGTTTCATGCCTGCGCCGGAACCAATCGGGGCGACAGCTTCTTTGGGGCGCAGCCTGCTTATCCTTTGGGTTGGCCTTCTCATTTGGGCAGGAGTGCGCTTGTTCATGGATCTGCCCTCGTCCCGGCTGTTGGGCGGGGTTGTCGCCATGTCTGGATTGCTTCTGTCTGTCGCTGCGCTGGTTGCGGGCGGGGTTTTGTTTGCATTGGGAACGGCCGTACTCAGCGCCATTCTTCTGTACCTCCTGTGGGACAAATCCTGGTCAGACACCTTGTCGCCGATTGGGGTGATGGCCGCCCTGTCGCTCCTTGGCGGCCTGATGTACACCTTCATCCATGCCTCCATTTTGCGCGCGAGTTTACTGTTCCAGCCGGCTGCCCCAGTGGACACC
>JANTHP010000448.1 GCA_024762395.1 Anaerolineae bacterium
GTTTTTCCCTTACCATTATCGCATTTGTTGTTTTCAATGATTTGACTGTGCAAAATGTCAAATTCGCGGAATGCGTCTCGCAGTTCGCCAGGATCGAGGTAGTGATGCGGGTAATCTACGTCGGGTTGGGTTTTGAGGAAGGTCTCGAAGAAGAGAAGACCGTTGGGTTTAAGTGCGCGCCGGTACACGGGGAAGGTGTCCCGTTCTAAAAAGCGGAAATTCAGGATGACGTCGAAGGTGTTTGGCGGCAGCCAGGGGGAGGTAAGGTCGTAAACGGCCGTATCCAACCAAACCCCACGTTCCTCAGCCATTTGCCGGGCCAGCCGCAGCCCCACTTCCGATACATCCAGCGCAATTACATGCCAGCCCCGTTCGGCCAGAAACAAGCCGTGCAGCGCGACTCCGGCGGCGGCATCCAAAGCCAGCCCCGGTTCGGGCAGTAAATGGGCAAAATCCAGCAATAGTTGGCGCGGGGCGCGTTTTTGCCATTGGCGGCCATCGGCTGTGTAGCGATGGTCCCACCGGGCAGCATCGGATAGGTTGTTCATGCCGGAAGGCCTGTTAGTTTGGCGCTGATGTCCCATAATTTGCGGGCCATTCCTTTGTCGTAGGAAACGGCCGTACTCCGTTTAGTCTGTTTATTTACAAAATAAGCCCCGGTCACATCCGCCACATCCGGCGAGGAAGCCAGGTAGATGGATGTTTGCGCCCCCTGATTGATTTCAGAATTCGATGCGTCATGGGTTTGCGACCGGCCCATGTAATTGGCGTACAATTTAGTGCCAACAACGCCGGGATGGAGACAGTTGACAGTAACGGCCGTTCCTGCCAGCCGCCGCGCCAACTCATACGTAAACAACACATTCATCAACTTTGTCTGCGCGTACACGTTCGATGGATCATATCGCCGTTCATGCTGCAAATCGGTAAAATCCAGGCTGGCCCAGCCATGCACCATTGAGGAAACATTGACAATGCGCGCCGGGGCGCTGGCCTGCAACACATCCAACAGCAAATTGGTCAGCAAAAAATAGGCCAGATGGTTGACGGCAAACTGCATTTCCAATCCGTCCTCTGTGACCTGCCGCCTTTGGGGAATGATTCCGGCATTGTTTACCAACACATCCAATCGTGAAAAGCGCTGCTGGAAATCAGCCGCCAGTTGGCGAATTTGCTTTTGTGATGAAAGGTCGGCGACAAGCAAATCAACACCGTCATTGCCGCTGGCCCGCCGAATATCGGCCAACGCCAGTTCGCCCCGCACTGATGAGCGGGCCACGATGATGACATGCGCGCCCATCTTGGCCAGGCCAACGGCCGTTGCCTTGCCGATGCCGGCATTTCCCCCAGTGATGAGACATGTTTTTCCGTTCATAAATTTAAGGATCGTCGTAACTATACAGCTACCAGAGGTGACAGTCACTTTCCAACATCATGGCTTTGGCTAATGCCTCTGGAAGAAGTGACTGTCACCTGTATAGATACGGATTGTCAATCATAACGCTATTGGCTCATCATTCGCCAGCGCTGATGCTTCTTTCCGGTCCATTTCCGCAATCAGGTTGATACCAGATTGGGCAAAACGGCGGGCGGCGGCCAGAGAACGGCCGTCATGCTCCACTTCCAGCGACCATTGCGCCTGTTCTATCATCAGGGCTAATGTCAAGGCGCGGCCCAGTGTCATAGCAAAACGGCGGGCGCCTGCTTCCAAAGCGGGACGGCCGTCTCCCAATGCTTGTTTTAACCAGGTTTCAGCGGCGGAAACGGCCGTTTTCGCCACACCGCCCATCTGAACCAGGCCGGACTCCCGCGCCGCACCTACCGACCGTGCTGTCTTTTCCTTCAACGCCTCCAAACTTTCATCCTTGCTAATGGCGCGCAGCACATCCAGCGATAACACATTCGTCGTCCCTTCCCAGATGGGCAAAATCTGACTGTCGCGCAGCAGCAGCGGCAAGCCCGTATCCTCCACCACGCCCGCGCCGCCAAACAGTTCCACCGCTTCGCTGGCAACCGTCATCCCCTGCCGCCCGGTTTGCAATTTGACGATGGAGGTCAGCAGGCGGAATAAATCGGTCTGCTCAGGGCTGAGTTCTCCCTTTTCTAGCCGCCCCAACAGTTCGACGAGGTAAAAAGTTAGCAAAAATGCGCCCTCAAATTCGGCTTGCAGCCAGGCCATTGTATCTAAATGGAGCGGCTTATGCGCCAGCGTTGTGCCAAACGCAGCGCGTTTACGGGCATAATCACGGGCCAAAGCCAGCCCGCGCCGCATAAAGGCAACGGCGGCAATGCTGTTCCAGGCGCGGGTCATATGCAGCATGGGGATGATGTTACGCACGCCGTTTTCCAACCCCATGACGGGAATAGCGGGCGTCCCTTCCAGCATCAACTCAGCGGTGGGCACTTTGCGCGTGCCCAATTTATCTTTGAGCCGATCAACGCGAATGTTTTGCCAGGCGCCTGCCTCATCCTTTAATTCCAGGTAAAACAAAGCCAGCCCACGTCCACCCGGCCCATTGCCTTCAGGACGGCCCAGCGTGAGCGCTACTTGGGAAATGGGATTAGAGGCGAACCATTTACGGCCGTATAACCGCCACGTCCCATCATCATCTTGCTTTGCCACCGTTTCTGTCGTGCCCACATCCGAGCCGCCGGTAAATTCCGTCATCCATTGGCCGCTGGTCCAAAACTGGGCCGGGTCGCGGCTGGTGAGATGGGGAACGGCACGGTCAATAAGCGCCTGGTTGCCAGAAAGCAGCAGCGTGCGTACCGCCCCATCAGTCATCGCCAGGGGGCAGGTGTAGACGTCGGTGGAGGGGTGGAAAAGGTAGGCCAGGGCAAACTGGTAGATACGGTCGAAACGGCCGTACACACGTTCGTATCCCGCTCCTACCAGACCAAACTCAGCCGCCAACCGTTCGGCCCTCTTCCACAACGGCGATACTTCGATGTGGTCAATCCGATTGCCCCACGCATCCCACTGCGTCAAAATCGGTTCGTTCAACCGGTCGGCCAACTGCATCGCGTATAATTCGCTGCCCGCCAATTTCCCCATCCGGCGTAAAGAGGGTTCCACTTGCGCCAAGACTTCGGCCGGCAATATCCGCTTCAAATAAGATCGTAATACGCGATCCTCATCATACTGATTGCCTAATTCTGGGGGTGGTTGATTAAATGGATTTATCTGCATACTGCTCCTCCGCATTACATTTTCAAAAAAAACATGTTGAAGCGCTCAACCATCCCACGCCTCAACATGTTTTCATTTCAATCATCAAACCAATACCGCAAAACATGATCAGGTGGTATGCTCACGATAC
>JANTHP010000449.1 GCA_024762395.1 Anaerolineae bacterium
GGCAATCGCTTGATCCACCTCAGCCATATTTGGCGGCTTCAGCGGCAAAATGATGTGAAAGCGGCTCCCTGGCATACGTTGCTCATCTTCACCTGCGGATTCCACCCAAATTCGACCGCCATGCCCCTCAATAACACCCTTGGCAATGGGCAGACCTAATCCCGGCCCAGCGCCCTTAAATTTGGTGCTGCCCGTAGAATGCAACTGAGGATCGCCTACGCGAAAAAACTTCTCAAAAATCAAATCGTGATATTTGGGATCAATCCCGATGCCCTGGTCTTCAAGGACGACTTCTACATATTCCTCGTTCTCATTTTGGCCGGGAACCAAGTCCGCTTGCAATGAAATTGTGCCATAATCCGGTGTATATTTGATGGCATTTCCAATTAAATTCGTAAATGCTTGAACCAATCGCTTAGAATCAGCGTAAATTGGGGGTATTTCTTTCAAACCCAGGGGATTGAATGTGATGTGCCGGTCTGCTAAAGCTGCCAGCAATGGCTCAGTTGCGATGCGAATGATCATCTCTAGTCGGGTTTCCATAAATACCAGACGAAAGCCGTCGGTATCAAGCTGGCTGGCATCCAACATGGCTGTAATTAATATGTCTAAACGGTCGCTGGCGCGGCTGATGTGCCCCATAATCTCACGTGTTTGTTTCTGGCTGAGAGCAGCCTCCTCGTTCATGGACTGCAAAATATCGGTGTATCCTTTAACCTGAGTCAGCGGCGTGCGTAATTCGTGGGAAGCGATTGTGATAAAGTCTGACTTGACTCGATCCATTATTTCTAATCGTTCGTTTTGGCTGATTAGATCAACGTTTAGACGGCGAATTTTTTCGTTCTGCTGGCCGAGTTCGCTGTAAAGACGCGCATTTTGCAGGGCGACGACGGTTTGGTCGGCTAAAATTTGCATGAGGTCCAATTCACCAGGCTGGTACGGTACGCCGGAGGTTTTGGGGCCAATGGCTATCAAACCTTCTAAGGAGCTGCCGGCATTAACTGGCACATAGACGTCCATGGCCATCTCAGCCAACCATTCACGAACGGCCGTATTTATCCCTGCGTAATCCCGACTAAAGTCAATTTCATATTGTAATAGGGCAGAATGCGGCTGCGATAATGATTTTATAAATAAACAGTTGAGCGGCAGTAATTGTTTTTGTCTGGAAATCGTTCCTAACGCCGGAATCGGTTCAATCTCATATCCATTTTCAACCTGGCTCACAAGTAAAAGGGCGCCCCGCTTAAATGCAAACAGCTCGTTGAGGGTGCTGATAATGACATGGGAGAGTTGTTGGACATCTAATATCTGATAAATTTCCTGGCTGTAGTGACGAATGACCTGTCTGGTATCAATGCCTTCACCAACCAACAGTTTATGAAACATCTTTTCAACAGAGCGGCGCAGGGGGGCGTAAAGCAGCAAACTTAATGCAACCACAATAACATAGACGGTTGGATTCTTGGTCAAGCTTTGCACGACTAAAATGACTGCGGTTAATGGAAGAACCGATAAGGTTGTTATCAGGGTAAATGTGAAGATGCTTTGGGAACTGGTGCGCACGTCCACGATGCGGTGTGAAGATGCAGCATAAGTCAAACCGACAACTCCGGTAAATCGAACGATTTGTCCGGCCAGGGTTAAGCCGGTGTAATGAAAGAAAAGCAGAGCTTCGCCGCCGAATGTGAACGTTAAAACGATTAGCCAAAAGAGAAGGCGGTTAGCGTGCCAGGGAAAGGTTGTGCGTCGGTAATCGCGCCATGTACGGGTGAGGATGACGCCGCTTAATAAAATCCAGGTGATAGTTGTAAACAGATCGCTGTAGCCAATGGTGCGGTTTGTGTAGGGGATGTTGACTGATTGGCTGGGCAAGTAAATATCGAAGAGTAATGTCGCGGCTATGGCTAAGCCGCCGAAAAGGAACCAGCGGCGACGCTGTGTCCAGTTAACAAATACGGCCGTTGTCACACCAAGTAATGTGGTGCCAACAAGCAGCAATTTAGCCGGTATATTGGGTAAGTAAGTAATGTCCTGGGCGAAGTAAACGAGGAATTCCCATAATATGGAAATAACAAGAAAGGCAAACAACCAGCGTGATTGCCGCTCTTGTTGAGAACGCATGGTGAAAGCAACAATCAGTAAAAGGGTGTAACTTGCAGCAGCGATAAGAGGAATAAATGCGTTGGTTTCTACTATATCCATAAAGCTTGTTTCATTGTTAAGTATGGTTTTAGAAGATTTATCAAATTTTTTGCCAAATTTGATAAATCAAAGGGTGCACTTGAACAGTTATTTGGCTTTTATTGTAACGGCCGTTTCCCCACATAGCAATCACCTAAAAGCAAAAAGGTGTGACTACTGCCACACCTTTTCATTATTGCCTTTAGCGGAGAGGGCGGGATTCGAACCCGCGACCCCTTTCGGAGTACACGATTTCCAATCGTGCGCACTAGACCAACTATGCGACCTCTCCGAATGGATGGGAATTATAACAACGGCGGGGAAAGGGGACAAGTTTGCGGCGGCAAAATAGCGAGTATGCGCGTCTCCCTACGCCCCCTCACCCGTTCACCCCTTCATTCTTCACTCTGCACATACCAGTAGCTGGCGATGAGGGCAATCCATGCGCCTAAACTGGCGCTCAACAGGTTCAGCGCTCCCAATTTGAGCAACGTGATGTTGAACGCATCGCCCAAAAGATGACCTAAGGCAAACCCAATCCATGCGGAAAAAACAAACAACGGAATCCGCCGCGCCGGGCCGCCCACAATAAAATGAAAGCCCGCTCCATAAGCTGTCGCCAATAAAAACCCGAGAACAATGCCCGATGCAAAAGTCATAACCTCTGTCTCTATCCCTGTCTACTCAATAATACCGCCGCCTAAACAAACATCATCATCATAGAACACGGCGCCCTGACCGGCGGTAATGCCCATCACCGGCTCATCAAATTGGACAAGGACGCGATTGTCTTGGCTGCTTGTGATGACTGCGAGAACGGCCGTCGCCTTATACCGTATCTTCACCTGAGCGCGCACGGGGCCGGTTGGCGCACTCCCGGCAATCCAGTTCACATCACGGGCAGTCAAATGACGCTGCCCCAACCGTTCACGCGGGCCAACGACGAGCGCATTTTGAGCGGCCTCTTTGCGTAAAACGTACAGCGGCTGCGGCGCAGAAATGCCCAACCCTTTGCGCTGGCCGATGGTGTAGGATGAAAGACCGGTGTGTTGGCCGAGGAAACGGCCGTCCTCAGCCAAAATCGGCCCAGGGTTATGCGAATCAGGGCTGTACTCCCGCAAAAAACGCCGGTAATC
>JANTHP010000450.1 GCA_024762395.1 Anaerolineae bacterium
CGGCGCCGACCACGTGCTGTACTACCTCAACGTCCCTCTGCCCGAACTGCGCCGCCGCCTCACAAGCCGTTTGGAAGAGCAGCCCGGCCCCGCCCCTCAAATCCAGTTGAACGCGCTGGAACGCTTCGCCCCCATTTTTGAACCGCCCACCCTGGATGAAGGCTTGAATTTAATCGAAATTGATTGGGCGCCGGAAAACCCCATCTACAACGCCCATCTGGAAGGGGGCAGCTTCTTGTGGGAAGCGGGCAAAACCGGCGTCCTGCTGCTGCACGGGCTGACGGCGACGACGGCCGAAGTGCGCCTGCTGGCTAAAAATTTGTACGCCGCCGGCTACACCGTGTCCGCGCCGCTGCTGCCCGGACACGGCACAAAGCCAGAAGACCTGAACGAAACGACCTGGCACGATTGGGCCTGGGAAGCGGAGACCAGTTACCAACATCTGGCGACAATTTGCGACCGGGTGGTGGTGGGCGGCGAATCAACGGGCGGGGCGCTGGCTTTGCATCTGGCGGCCCAGCATCCTGAAATCGCGGGGGTTTTGTGCTACGCGCCGGCCATCAAGCTGGCGATTCCGCTGCAAAACATGATCCGGCTGTATGTCGCCGCGCCGCTCATTCCGGCCCTGCCCAAACCTAATGTAAGCGGCAACGCCTATTGGCAGGGGTACAAGGTCAACCCATTACGCGCAGTGATGGAGTTGATTCGGCTGGGGCGGGAGGTGCGCCGCGAGCTGCCGCAAATCACGCAGCCGGTTTTGGTGATGCAGGGGCGCAATGACCAGACGGTGTCTTCGGATGTGGGGGAGATTATTTTGGAGGGCGCAGCTTCGGAGGTGAAGGAGCTGCATTGGTGGGAACAATCGGGCCATGTGATTATTCTGGAGGATGAGTTGGCGGGGATTACGGCCGTTACGCTGCAATTTATTAAGAGATTGGAGACTGGAGATTGACGATTAATGATTGGCAGTTCAGTCTCCAATCCCCAGTTCCCAGTCTCCCAGTCTCCCAGTCTCCAACTCCATTGACAAAAATTAAAAATGTCTGTAGTATGTGACCTGGAAGTCACATGACTCAGAGGTCACATGCCGAAAGAGACATTTTTTAATTTACCGGATGAGAAACGAGCGCTAATTGAGGCAACGGCCGTTAGCGAATTTGCCACACACGGCTACGACAACGCCAGCATCAACCGCATCGTCGCCGGGGCAAAGATTGCCAAAGGCAGCTTTTACCAATACTTCCACGACAAAAAAGATGTGTACAAACATTTGATGGCGCGGATTGCGGAGAAAAAGCTCGACTACATTTCCCCCGTTCTGCAAAATCCGGGTGACTACGATTTTTTCACCCTGCTGCAAGCCGCCTACCGTTCGGGACTTGACTTTGCCCGGGAAAACCCCCAAATCGCGCTCATTGGCAACCAGGTCTTCAAACACCGCGACCATCCCATCCACCAAGAGATTTTCAAGGAAGGCCAGGACGCGGGCAAAGCGTTTTACGAGCAGCTCCTTCGCCTCGCCATCGCCCGTGGCGAAATTCGGCCCGACATTGACATCCCTTTCGTTATCCACATCCTGAACACGCTTAACGTGGCCACGTTTGAATACTATTTTGAATCCATCAAAGGCAATGATTTCAATATGACCGAAATAGACGACGATGTGATGGATACGGTGGATTTATTTATAGATTTCATCAAAAATGGAATCGGTACTCCGTAGGTCGGATTGTCAATCCGATTGACACCAAAAAATGAAATTGACATTCCGTAGGTCGGATTGTTAATCCGACTGACACCAACCTTATGGAAGAATTTTACAAGCGCAAACTTCCCCATATTCAACCCAAAGGTGCAACTTTATTTGTGACGTTTCGCCTCGCAGGATCGTTACCTCATGCTGTCATTGAGCAATTAAAAGCGACCCGTGAAGCCGAGATGCAAGCAGCGACTACGGATGAAGCGCGTTATTTAGCCGAAAGGCGGTATTTCGGCCGTTTTGACCAACAATTGCATCAAGCAATCGGCCCGCACTATCTCAAGCAACCGGCTCTTGCCCAGCTTGTTGCCAATAGTTTGCATTACCGCAATAAGCGCGTCTACCGGCTGGATATATTTACAATTATGTCGAACCATGTCCATGTTATGTTTGCGCCATTACAAAAGGGCGTAAACCCAGATGGCACACCCCAATATCACAAGCTATCAAAAATTTTGCAGTCGCTGAAACGATATACAGCATTTGAATGCAACCAGCTACTCGGCCGTCAAGGTGCATTTTGGCAAGCTGAAAGCTATGATCATGTAGTGCGGGACACGGCCGAATGGCAAAGAATTGTCCGCTACATACTGAATAATCCCGTTAAATCAGGATTGGTTTCAGAATGGCAACAATGGCCATATACCTACTACGCATATTCGTAAGTCGGACTAACAATCCGATATTCGTAAGTCGGATTGACAATCCGACCTACACCAGGAGACACCCATGATTGAAGTAGAGAATCTCTATCATTCTTACAATAATGATGAGAATTACGCCGTCCGAGACGCGAGTTTTGAAATACCCAAAGGAGAGATTTTCGGCTTTCTGGGGCCGTCCGGCGCAGGCAAATCCACGACGCAGGGAATTTTAACGGGACTGCTGCCGCTTCAGCGCGGTCATGTCACTGTCGCTGGTTACGATGTCAAAACCATCAAGCGCTCGATGTTTAACAAAATTGGCGTGTCGTTTGAGCAATCTAACGTTTACAGCAAAATGACAGCCAAAGAAAACCTTGACTTCTATAAAAAGCTGTTCGATGGCGAGACCCGCGACTCGGAAGCGCTGCTCAAGCTGGTGGGCCTGGCGGATAAGGCCGACGTGCGCGCGGGCGAGTTTTCCAAAGGGATGAAGCACCGCCTCACCTTTGCCCGCTCGATGCTCAATAACCCTGAACTGTGGTTCCTGGACGAGCCGACGACCGGCCTTGACCCGGCCATCGCCGCCGACATCAAAGACATCATCCGCGCCGAAAATGCAAAAGGCGTCACCATCTTCCTGACGACGCACAACATGTTCATTGCCGATGAGTTATGCGACCGGGTGGCCTTTATCATTGACGGCGAAATCAAGCTGGTGGATTCGCCCAAAAACCTAAAGCTGGCCTATGGCGAACAGTTGGTGGAAGTAGAGTATCACCGCAATGGCAATGGAGACATTGCTAAAGAGACATTCTCGACAGTGCTGGAAGAAGATAAAGACCGTCTGCAGCAGGTCATCGCTCATAATCAAATTCAATCCATGCACACCAAAG
>JANTHP010000451.1 GCA_024762395.1 Anaerolineae bacterium
GCTTCGTTACCATCTATGGTTATCATTTTTTTCGTCATTCATGACTCCTTCTAAATTAGGTCATACGCACAGCAAAAGTTGGCCATGCGCCCAACGACTGTTCTACTCTGGGGTCAACAAGTAAGACGTTAGCTTGAGCTTTATGCGATTTGGGCTGCTTTGTGGGAGGGTGAAGCAGCGTGAGTGCGATTGATTTCGTCTTGAAATGTTCGGCCGTTTTTGATGCAGAACAGAATCCTTAAAAACAGACGCCAGAAATACAGGCGCGGTCAATGGTTGGCGTTATTGTATGCAATGGGGGTGGGGGCTGACAGTGACAGACTTCATGTTTGTGGGTGATGAAAGTCATTGGTAACTGTTACGTAACTAATCTCAGGGGAAGACCATTTCAAACCGTGTGCTGGCAGAAATGGGCAATTTGATCTCGATCCCCAGGCCGAACACATTCTCGACTGGTTTCATGTCACCATGAAAATCACGGCCATGCGTCAAATAGCGAAAGGCATTCAGAATAAGATTGTTGTCGATAAGCTGCTGGCTCATTTGGAAAGGGTCAAATGGCGATTGTGGCATGGCCATTTAGAAAACGCGCTCATGGCTTTGGATTGGATGAGCGATGAATGTCTATGCCACGAAGAAACCGACGTCAGGCGGGAGAAATTGTATAAGGCGGCTGCTGAATACCATACTTACATTGCCAATAATCGAAAATTCATCCCCAATTATGCTGAACGATACCGATATGACGAGATAATCTCCACCGCATTCATGGTCTCCTTTCCTCCTTCCCACTCTCTAGCCCAACCACCTTCCTTTCTATTATAATCTCCCCATGTCTGGAGACTTGTTGCAAACAAAACTGTATGTACCGAGGCGACCAGGGGCCGCCAACGGCACGTCCCTCGTCCCCCGCCCCCACCTCATCGCCAAACTCAACCAGGGCCTAAACGGCAAACTCACCCTACATGTTTGCCAATAATTCTGGCACAACATCGCCTCAACAGGACTAGCGGGGGCATTTGAACAAATGTTACGGTTTTGAACGCTATAAGATAGCCTACAATGGGCTTTTTAGAGGAAAACTGCCTTCATTAGTTTCAGATTGTTTGTAAATTGAAGGAAAGTTGTTCTGCTTTACTAAACTCTAGCCGTAGCCGTTAAAAATTACGATGAAACTGGGTGAAATTGTTGCACTAATGCCTGAAATCCCTTGTGAAACCGTAACTTTTTGCAGCCCCCGTTAGTCCAAATTGACTTGCTCTAACACTTCCAGGTCGGCCAGCGTGGGATAGGCCCAACCGCCCGGCCCGGCCCCATCCAGCGCGTGCAGCGCCACCTCAAAACGATACTTGCCGCGCCGAAATTCGTGGGCGTAGCCGCCAGGGACGGTGTGATGTTCTAATTTTTCTGTGTTCATTTTTTTCTCCTGGATTTGTGTAGGGCAAGTTGACCAACCTGTCCCGCTTAAAGACGGTGATGAAGAACCCGGCCATGACTGCGACAGCCAGCCAGCCAAACCAATCGCCAAAACGAGTGTAAGTTGTTTGTCCCTGAGGCGTGAATGTTTCGCCCGCGATAATGCCGGGTTGGTTGATGGCGGTGACGGCGGCGATACGGCCGTCGCGCGAAACGCGACATTTGAAACGTGAAAGCCATCTAGTCACGTTCCGCGCCTTACGCCTTGTCAACTCCCAAAGAGCCTTTTTGTTGATTAAGCGGCCGTTTCGCCCCCGTGTTATTGAGCAACCAGCGCGTTGGGCCTGGGAAAAGCGCATCCATTCCCAAGACGACGCGCAGCATAAACGGCGTCATAATGACGCGCCGGTCGCGCTTAATGCCGCGCACGACCGCCGCTGCCGCTTGTTCGGTCGTGATGACCGGAATCATCGCCTGCGCGCCGGGAACCCTTTCTTCGCTGCCAGGATTGTGCGCCCAGAAATCGCTTTGAACTTTGGCAAAAACGATCAACGCAGCGCGTACATTTGTGCCATGCAAATCGGCCCGCAGCGCTTCGGTGAAACCGCGCATCGCCCAGCGGGCAGCGGCGTAGGCGGTCGCCCCTGGCCAGGGCAAATAAGCGGCCACCGACGACATATTGAGGATCAAACCGCTGTTGCGACGCAGCATGGCCGGCAAAAAAGCCTGGGTCACGTAAAAAGCGGCCAGATAGGGGACGGCCATCATTTCCGCCGCTTCTCCCATTTCGGTTTCTTCGGTAAACAACCAGCGGCCGGCGCCGGCGTTGTTAAAAATGATGTCCGGCGCGCCTGCCTCGTCGGTTATTTGCCGGGCTACCTGGCGCACCTGTTCCGGCTGGCTCACGTCAACTGGCCAGACGCGCGCTTCCCCGCCTCTGGCCTGTATTTCTGCGGCGACCTTTTCCAATTTGGCCTGGGTGCGGGCTAGCAGGAGAACGCGCGCTCCTTCTCGCGCCGCCGCTTTGGCCGTTGCGGCGCCAATCCCGCTAGATGCACCGGTGATAAGCATAGTTTTATTTTTGAGTTGCATTGGTATCCTCCAAATTGATAGTAAATAATTGATATATAAAGATTTATTGTCGCGGTAAAAAAACAGGCTCTTTGGATGGCGGCGGGCGGCGCGTCCGCGAAATCCTGGAGACCATCCAAAAGAGCCGCTTAGAAATCAGATTCGATCATAGCAATCGTTTCATCCAGCCAACGAACGGCCGTTTCTTCATATAGTTCGCCAAATCGCCGCGTCGCATCCCACAGCAGCGCATCTTTCGCCAACTGTGGCATGTTGGCCGCAAACTGTTGGATGACGGCTTTGGTTTCGTGTTTGAACTGTTCGGCCTGTTGTTGGTGCAGCTTGCGCTGTAGATGCAGTTGGGTCAAAATGGCCGCTTTGTCCAGTCCGGCAGAGAAGAACAACTTAAGCAGCAGCAGTTCCTTCTTGGGCTGCAGCTCGGTAACGGGGCGGGCCAGCCAATTTTGCATGTCCGCCCGCCCTTCTTCGGTGATGGTGTAAACGCGGCGGTCGGGACGGCCGTTTTGCGCTTCAATGTGCGACTCAACCAAACCCATTTTCGCCATTTTCTTTAGCGTAGCATAAATTTGGCTCTGTTTGGCGTGCCAAAAGTTGGCGGTAGACACATCCATGAACTGCTTAAGTTCATAGCCGGTCATTGGTTGGTAGTTAAGAAAGCCTAAAAGGGCATATTGAAGCGACATTAGTTCTTCGAGTTTAGAAAAATACGGGTGATCTACGACAAGTAAATCACCCGTTGGTAAACTGTGTTGTTATGAACGACAATACAGCTACCAAACAGCAGCT
>JANTHP010000452.1 GCA_024762395.1 Anaerolineae bacterium
TTCGGTTCCATCGTTCTTGACCAATCACACGCGGACCAAGCAAAACATTGTGTGTTAGTGACTCTTGCGCCGCAATCAGACTAATATCATCGCGCATAGCCCAATTCTCGTCATCAACGACAATAAGAATATCAATATCAGATTCCGGCTGGCTATCGCCACGCGCTTTGGAACCGAACAAGATTGCTTGCTGAATGGCATCGCCATAGACACGATATAACCGCTGCAAGAAAGACTCGACAGATACCTTTTCTTCTGGCGTTAATTTACCTAATTGGCTAACCGACGTCATGCTCATAACCAACCTTCCTGTTTTAACCAATGTTCAATCCGTTCCACGAAGCGAATCGCATTTAGCAAATCAGATTCCGCTATCTCGATTACTTGTCGCCACCTCAAGCATCTGACGCGCATGTTCCACATACAATGCTGCTTCACGCCGCCGATTGACCATTTCTGCGGGCATTATCCGTTACCTCTCTACTCTAGTGTATGAAATGTTTGGGTGGATTTCAAGTTGGAAACGGCCGTTTCTCCCGCAACTTTCCCTTCCATCTTACGTAAATCACCATAGCAAACAAAAAATCACGTTTTACGTTTCACGTTTCACGCAGGAGTTTTTATGGAAGACCCCATCATCATCACCGACCCCGACAGCGACCGCTACCACACCTTCGGCTACATTAGTTGGTGGAAACAAGAAGTCGTCCGCGAGGCGACCGTTTTGGTCGTCGGTGCGGGCGCGTTGGGCAACGAAGTGTTGAAAAATCTGGCCCTCATGGGCATCGGCAACCTCATCATCGCCGATTTTGACACCATCGAAGACAGCAACCTCAGCCGTTCCGTCCTCTTCCGCGCCTCGGATCGCGGGCGGCGCAAAGTTGACGCCGCCGCTGAGCGTGTGAAGGAACTCAATCCCGATGTCAACGTCAAAACATGGCACGGCGACATCAATTTTGAGATGGGGCTGGGCGTATTCCGGCACGTAGACGCCATCGTCGGCTGCCTGGACAACCGGGAAGCCCGCCTCTCCATCAACCGCTTTAGCTGGGCGATTAACAAGCCCTGGGTGGATGGCGCCATTCAGGAATTGATGGGCATTGTGCGCGTCTTTTGGCCGGGGCGGGGGGCCTGCTACGAATGCACCCTTACCGATTTGGATTACCAGATGATCGGGCTGCGCTACTCCTGCCCGCTGCTGGCGCGGGACAACATTTTGCAAGGCAAAGTGCCCACCACCCCCACCAGCGCCTCGATTGTGGCCGCCTTCCAAACACAGGAAGCGCTCAAACTCATTCACGGGATGGAAGTGCAGCCGGGCAAGGCCATCATGATCAACGGCCTGACCAACGACATTTACACCACCGAATATCCGGTCAAGGAATTCTGCATGAGCCATTCCCGCCTGGAACCGATCCTGGAACTGCCGCAAGCGACCAGCGAGACAACGACGCTCAACGACCTGCTCGCCATCGCCCGCGAAAGGCTGGGAGATGAGACGGCGCTGGAATTTGACGGCGAGCTGGTGGTTTCCATGCACTGCCCATCCTGCGACGAAACTATCCCGTTTTTCAAACGCATGGCCCGCCTTTACGAGCAGGAGCAAGCCTGTCCCCACTGCGGCACGAAGCGCGACCTGAACATGACTCACCGCATCACGGGCGAGGAGGATTTTCTCGACCGCACGCTGGCCCAAATTGACGTCCCGCCCCTGGGCATCATCCGCGCCCGCAATGGCAAGGAGAAGGTTTATTATGAGATTACGGGGGATAAGGCAAATTTCATGAAATTTGAGGACTGAGCGAAAAGTGCTGAGGACTGAGAAACGAGTTACTCAGTCCTCATTCCTCTGCAACTTCAATTACTAATTAACGTACTGTCATCAGTACTATTTAAGCAAATGGAGGCTTATTAAAAATGGCAAGCATTAAAGTAATCATTTACGATCCCACCGGTTCCAAGAAGACCCCGGTTGAATTACCTGACGACGTGCCGATGCGCCGTTTAATCCCGGCTTTGGTTAGCAAAATGGGCCTGCCCACCAGTCAAGGGGCCAATCCCATCACCTACCGGCTCGACCATCGCTCTTCCGGCAAACGCCTGTCCGATGAGGATTCGTTGGCCGATGCGGGCGTGGGCGAAGACGACATCTTGAGCCTGTTCCCTGAAGTTACAGCGGGGTAATAGGACTGAGTAACGAGGGATGAGGACTGAGGGCAAACGCGCGCCTCAGTCCTCATCCCTCATCCCTTTTTACTATGTCTTTTGATATTCGTGAAACGCGGTTACGCAATGACCATAAGCGTATCCGCGATTTAGTTAATCGCAGTGAATTTATCCATCTCATGCTGGCGGAGGGCGATCCGCCGGAGAAGTATTGGATTCGCTTTACGTGCAAGGGTGTGGAAAGCGTCACTTCGTCCGGCAAGCCTAAGTACCGCGAGGTGCATGATGTGAGTTTATATTTGCACGCGGAGTATCCGTTGAAGCAGCCGCAGTTGAAGTGGCGAACGCCGATTTTTCATCCCAACATTCATGTGACGGGCGCGGTTTGTATTGGCACGTGGTGGCCGGCGAAGACGCTGGACGAGCTTTTGCTGACGCTGGCGGAGATGGTGCAGTATAAGAATTATGATCCGCGCGATCCGATGAATTCGAAGGCGGCGGCGTGGGCGTTACGGCACAAGAATCTGTTCCCGATTGACGGCCGTCCCCTCAAAGGCCGTTCGTTGGAAGATTTAATCGTCCTGGGCGAGGAAGAAGAGGATGACCTCAGTATCAATATCCTCTGAGCCGCCGGCTCTGCCGGAACGACAGCCGCCAAATTTGTTGGAGATTGGCTGGCTGCACGGCCGTTCCCCCCGCACCGATCCCCTCACCGTCATCACCCACCCGGAAGCGCTGGCGCAAATCAGCGTCCACAGCGGCAGCGATTTAGGCGTGGAACTGGGCGGCGCGCTGCTGGGCAGCGTTTACCGTCACGTCGGCGTGGTTTATGTGGAAATTCAAGCCGCGCTGCCCGCCGTCTCCGCCGATCACGGCCCCATCCACTTCACCTTCACCGCCGATTCCTGGACGCAGTTGCAAGCCGACCGCGAGGAACACTACCCCCATTTGGAGATTGTGGGCTGGTTTCATACCCATCCCGGATTGGGCGTTTTTTATTCCGGCGATGATGTGGTCGTGCATTCGGCGGCGTTTACGCTGCCCTGGCAGGTGGGACTGGTGCTTGATCCGGTGCGGAACGAGGCCGCCTTTTTCGGTTGGAACGCGGGGCGGTTGA
>JANTHP010000453.1 GCA_024762395.1 Anaerolineae bacterium
AAATCTAAAGCTGGCCTATGGCGAACAGTTGGTGGAAGTGGAGTATCACCGCAATGGCAACGGAGACATTGCTAAAGAGACATTCTCGACTGTGCAGGAAGAAGATAAAGCCCGTCTGCAGCAGGTCATCGCTAATAATCAAATTCAATCCATGCACACCAAAGAAGCCACGCTGGAGGAGATTTTTATTAAGGTGACGGGCAGGGGGTTGAAATAAGATGAAGCTGTGGCATAGTTTTGTCAAAGAGTTAATTTTGGCCTCGCGCAGTTTTTATTTTTATGTAGAGCTGGTGATGGCGGGTATTTTCCTGTTCTTGCTCATCTTTGTCATCCCGGAAGAGTTTAATACGATGCGGGATGAGTATATTTATTGGGATATACCGGAAGCGGCACGGCCGTTTATGGAGGAAGAGTTTCTAAAAGGTGATAGTGACGGCGTGGCCGAATCTGTCGAGCTTAAACTCGGTGACGAAATGATTCCGGCGACGCATTACGCCGATGAGGAGAAGAATTACTACATCATTGACGACAAGGAAAAGGCCATTGCCATTGCCGATGAGGAACGGGAATTCGCGTCTGTCATTCATATGAATGAGACGGGCGAAGTGACGTATACCTACTACATGCAAGGGTATGAGACGGAACGGCTGCGAAATATCTACCTGGTTGTTCATAATGAGAATATGGATGTGTTGCGGGAACAGTTTGACAGGCAAGAGGTACGGCCGTTACACGCCAACCAAATCCTCCTCACCGACCGCCAAAACGTCATCCCCTCCTTCTTGACTTTCAACGGCAGCTTGATGGGGCTGTTCATCATCGCCTCCTACATCTTTCTGGACAAAAAAGAAGGTGTCATTAAGGCCTATGCCGTCACGCCCTCATCCGTCTGGCAGTATCTGATGAGCAAGATATTCATCATCATGCTCACCAGTACCGTCACCAGCCTCATCATCGCCGTACCGGTGATGGGGTTACAGCCCAACTACCCGCTCATGCTCGTCTTTCTGCTGACGACCGGCTTCGCCGCTTCGGCGTTGGGCCTGGCGTTAACCAGCTACTACGACAACATCGCGCAGGCCTTCGGGACACTCTATTTCCTCATCATCCTTCTCATGCTGCCCAACATCGCCTATTTCATCCCCAGTTGGAACCCCACCTGGATGACATTGATTCCCACCCACCAGATGCTGGAAGGGTTCAAGGAGATTTTACTGCCGAGCGGGGACGCGGCCTATGTGCTGTGGGTTTCGTTAGGATTTTTGGCGGCGGGCGCGGTTTTATTCCTGTTTGCCAATGTGCGGTTTAAGAAGACATTGACGATTTAGGCGTTTAAGTGACAGTCACTTCGCAAGTGACTGTCACTTAAACGCCGGGAGACTGCTCATGTTAAAAAAGATATTTGCAATTTTCATGCGCGATGTGAAGGTTAATTCACGCGATTTTCTGGCGCTTTACATTTTGGTCGTGCCGATTTTGTTCGGCTTTGGCATCAAATTTCTGGCTCCCAGCGTCAATGACACGACGGTGAGTCTGGCTTTGCTGGACGGCGACAACCCGGAAATGGCCGCTTATCTGGAACAGTTTGCCAAAATCGAGCTGTTTGACGATGTGGCCAGCGTGCGCCAACGGCTGGAAAGGCGGGACAACATTGTCGCCATCTTGCCGGAAGGGAATGGCTATTTCATCCAAACGCAGGGGAATGAACCGGAACCGGTGGTGGAGATGGCGAAGGCGCTGAATAGTTTTTGGGAGTTGGATATGGATGTGGCGGAGACAACGGCCGTTATCGAGACATTCGGCCGTACAGAACCCCCGCTCAAAAAACTCCTCGTCAACATGGCCGTCCTTTTCACTTCGGTGCTGGGCGGCATGATCATCGCCATCAACATCGTCGAGGAAAAAGCCGATAACACCATCAGCGCCATCAACGTCAGCACCTTGCCGCGCACCGGCTTCATTCTAGGCAAAAGCATCATCGGCATGTTCCTGGCCGTTTATGGCGCTATTGCCATCCTCTGGATTACCGGCTTTTCCAATGTCAATTTGGGTCAAATCACGCTGGCGATTGTGTCCGTAACGCTGCTCAGCATTCTGGTCGGCTTTATCGAAGGCATCAACAATGATGATGTGATGAATGCGGCAGCGGGCATTAAACTGCTGTTCCTGCCGTTAGCGGCAGCGGCGGCAGCGGCCGAACTGCTTAGCAAACAGTGGCAAATTCTCTTTTACTGGATTCCATTTTACTGGAGCTACAAAGGGAATGACGCCATTTTGTCTTACAGCGCAACATGGCCGCAGATCATTTCTTACACGGCGATTGTGTTGGTTTTGTGTGGCGCGGTCTATTATTTCTTAGCGCCCAAAATTCAAAAAGGGTTAGCGTAGGTCAAGTTTGCAAACTTGACCCACAAGGAGAGGAAGAATGAATTGGTATCCGTTATTAGGTTTGTTAGCGTTGGCATACGCAGGATTGGTCATTTATTTGGCGGCCACCAAAAAACCGACAGCCATATGGAATATGGCCAAAATCCAGGCATTTATCAAAGTTTTAGGAGAAAAAGGGACGATTATTTTCTTCTATGTCTGGGGTGTGATATTTTTGGGCTTAGGCATCTGGTTATTTACTTTATAAGCGCAAACTTTTGAAAATCCGAATAATTGCATGGTTGAGACGCTCCACCGGGGCGTCTTTGCATGTCTACTGAATGGCTGAATAGTTCCTGAGATAATTATGATCGACCTCTCTGAATTGGCGCTGAGCCTGGGTTATCCAGGCGTTTTTCTTGTTAGCTTTATTGCTTCGACTCTCGTTCCTTTTTCCAACGAGGTGGTTGTGATGGCTATGCCGGCTTTGGGGTATGATATTTGGTTAACGGCCGTTTCCGCCACAGCAGGCGGTTTTCTGGGATCATTGGTGAACTATCTGGTCGGTAAAAAAGGGACCGATTTCCTCTTTTCTCGTTGGATAAAAATTAAGCCAGCACGTTGGCAGCAAGCAGAACGCATTTTTCAGCGACGGGGGAATTGGGTGCTCTTTTTTGTCTGGCTGCCCTTTATTGGCGATCCTTTGGCGGTTGTTGCCGGCGCCTTTAAGATTGATTGGCGGCTGTTCAGTTTCTGGGTGGTGACGGGCAAATTTTTACGCTTTGTTGTATTGTTGGGCATTGTCAACTGGTTTGTTTAGCTTTGGTTTACACGAGATGTCTGTCAATCAAGGTTAAAAAGCAGAAAATAACATGAACATTTTATCCATCGCCATCATC
>JANTHP010000454.1 GCA_024762395.1 Anaerolineae bacterium
TTTGTCAGCCAGGGCGCAGCCAAGGTGATGGTCGAACAAGGTAAAGGCGGCGCCATTGTCAATGTGTCTTCTGTTATGGCGCAGTTAGCGCTGGCCGACCAGATTCCGTACTGTGCAGCCAAAGGCGGCGTGAACCAGTTGACGAAGGCGATGGCGCTTTCACTGGTGGACAAAGGTATTCAGGTGAATTGCTGCGCGCCCGGCCCGGTGATGACGGAATTGATGGAGCGGGTAGTAAACAATGAGGCCAAGCGCAAGCAGTTGATGGACAGGCTGCCGATTGGCCGCATCGCCACTTGTGAAGAGATCGCCCGGGTGATCATTTTCCTGGCCAGCCCGGAAGCGGCGATGCTGGTAGGACAGACAATTTATCCCGACGGCGGGCGCAGTATCCAGGCGTTCCCGCGGCGGATGGAGAAATAAGGGTCTTTGGGGATTCCTGGGATAGTCACAACGTGATGCGTAATGCGTAATACGTGACCCAGCGAGTCGTTACGCATTACGCATCACGCATTACGTCAAACCCCACGAAATCCGAAAGGCAAAAATAGGTTGGCTTTATGAAAATACGATGGTTAGCGCACGCTTCATTTTTGATTGAGGGGAACGGGTTACGGATCATTACTGATCCGTATGAACCCAATGAAATCATCAATTTGCCGCCGGTGACGGAAACGGCCGATATTGTTGTCCGCAGCTCCGATGACGACGAAGCCCACTGCTTCATCGAAACCATCCCGGCTGGTTTTGAGCTGGTGACGGCGACGGATATTGTGGATACGGGAGCGATTGTTAAAGGCATCCAGTTTGACGCGATCTGGTCGGAAGAAAGCCACAAGCACAAGGAAGTGGTACGCGACAATGCGATGTATCGGTTTACGCTGGATGGTATCCGCATTACGCATATGGGCGACGTGGGTAATCCGCTGACGCCAGAGCAGATGGAAGCGTTAGCGGGCACAGATATTTTGCTGGCGTTGGTTGGCGGCCCACCGACGATTGAACTGCCTGATTTGCATGAAGTCATCGCGTATGTGAAGCCGAAGGTTATCATTCCGATGCACTACAAAATCCCCGGCCCCCGTTTTCATATGCTGCCGGTGACGGATTTTACCAGGCATTACCCGGAGGCAGTGATTGATTGGCTGGACAGCGCAGAAGTGGAATTCAGTAAAGAATCGCTGCCAAACGAGACGCGGATTATCGTGTTAAAGCCGTCGTTGTTTAAGGATGAATAAATAGGATATTGGTGAAAATCGTAGTCCGCTTTGGTAAAGGGTGTGTTTCATCTCAGTTGATGTATCGGGAATTGGAATTCCCGATACACGCACTTTTCTCAACTCATTTGAAATGCACCCTTTGGTAAATCGGGCATCGAATTGCCAATTCGATTTACGAGAGAGATGTTATGACACAACCCAAAGTGGGTTTAATCACATTTGGCGATCATCGGGCGCATGAGTGGGAACACGTTTTCAAGAAGATGACGGAACCGCGTCATGCAGAGGCGGTGGTGTTTTTTGAAGGGCTGCCGATTGAGTTGGCGGCTGACGCAAATGTTGCCCGCACCAAAGAACAGATTGACAGCCAGGTAGACGCTCTCAAAGCCGCCGGCGTCGAAGTTCTGGTTGCCCATACGCCCTGCTGGACATCGCCCAATTTAGTCGTGCGCGGCATCCAGCGGCTGAATTTGCCCACTGTGCTGCTGGGCAACAAACACCCCGGCACCCACAGCACGGTGGGGCTGCTGGGCGCGGGCGGTACGTTGAGCCAGATCGGGTATCCGCACCTGCGGCTGCGTCAGGATTTTGACGCGGCTTTGGCGGAGAAGGTGATGCCGTTTTTCATGGCAACGGCAACGAAGTCTCGTTTACAAGGCAAAATGTTTGGATTATTCGGCGGCCGTTCGTTGGGTATTGATACCGGCACTTTCGACCCGATGCAGTGGAAAAAGCTGTTTGGCGTTGATACCGAACACATTGACCAGTTGGAAATCATCCGCCGCGCCGAACTCGTGCCGGAAGCGGACACGGAAAAGATGATGACCTGGCTGACGCGCAGCGTGGGCAAGGTAGCCTATAACGACGACAAGTTCACGCCGGAGAAGCTGGCTTTTCAGGTGCGCTGCTATCTGGCGACGAAGGAAATCATTGGCGAGATGGGGTTGGATTTTGTGGCTATCAAATGTATGCCCGACTTGACGACTCATTTTGTACCGCAGTGTATTTCGGCCGCTTTGCTACCCAGCCCATATGACGCCAACGGCCGTCGTGACCCGATCATGATGGCCTGTGAAGCGGATGGGGACGCAGCGTTGACAATGGAGATTTTGAAGGAAATCTCCGGCGGGCTGCCCGTTCTGTTTATGGATGTGAGCTACATTGACGATGATCGCGGCACGTTCTACTTCCCTAACTGCGGCGCGTTTTGCTCCTGGTATTCCGCCCGATCCGATGATCCGGCGGAGAACATGAAGCAGATTGAGCTGCGTCCGGCGAACCGGCCTGGTGGCGGCGCGATTACGTATTTCACAACGGCCCCCGGCGAGATGACGTTGGCGCGGTTGTTTCGGGTAGACGGCCGTTACGTCATGGGCATCATTCACGGCGAAACCGTCAACATCTCAGACGAAGAGCGCGACAATTTTGTCGCAGCGCGCGGCAGTCACCAACTCCCCACCGCTTTTTTGAATTTGGATGTTGATGTTGAAAAACTCATCAGTAATTTTGGCTCTAACCATGTGATGGGCGTCGCCGGGGATCGGGTGGAAGAACTGCTGCATTTTTGCGCGTTAATGGACATCGAGCCGCAATTTTACAATTAAAAGCTAGAGGATTGAGCGAGAGCTAGAGGAAGAAAACGCTTCTAGCTCTATCCTCTCGCTCTAGCTTTCTGGAGGATTTATGAATAGACGTGAACGATTTAAGAAAATAACCAATTTTCAGGAAGCGGATCGGGTGCCGGTGGATATGGGGAGTCATGTGGCTTCGATTCATCGTTTTTCTTATGTAAAATTGAAGGAATACTTGCAAGATTCCGACCTGAAGAATCAGGACAAAATTCTGGATCGGATGGTGCAGAATGTGGTACCAGATGAGAAATTACTGCGCCGCTACAACATTGATTTTCGCTGGATTGCGCCGCACTGGATTGACGTGGTGGACGTGCGCGACGACATTTACCGCGATATGTGGGGCATCGAATGGCAGTACATGCTGGACGCTTACAGCGTTTATTCATCGCCGCTGAGCAGCGCCAAAAC
>JANTHP010000455.1 GCA_024762395.1 Anaerolineae bacterium
TGGACGCTGATTAACGCAGATGAACGCGGATTTTCTCTTTTTCTCTCTGCGCATCTCCGCCCCTCCGCGCATCTCCGCGTCCCATTTTCTGAGGAGACAACATGGGCAATTGCCCACCATGATGAATGAAATTTGGACGCTGATTAACGCAGATGAACATGGATTTTCTCTTTTTCTCTCTGCGCATCTCCGCCCCTCCGCGCATCTCCGCGTCCCATTTTCTGAGAAGACAAACGCCCCAAAACTGGTTAATCGGCAACGGCCGTAAAACTAACAACCTCGGTGGCGGCAATCTCTCGACCGGCGGCGTCATAGGCGTAGACAGACCAAATGTACCGATGATCGGGCGTCAGTGCGCCGTTGAATTTGAATTGGGATTCGGTGACGGTGAAAAAATCGAGAATGTGGGTGCGCGCCTCATCGCTGTCATCCCACATCAAAATTTTGTAGCTGACGGCCAGCGGATGCGGCTCCCAATCCAGCACAACGCCGCGCGCAGGCACAGACGCATCGGCTGTGGGGCCATTAACAATCAGCACACATGAAGCCGGCTCGTCAACGACCCGAAACTCGACATAATCGCGCATTTCGGCGATTTTGACGCCGTCGCTGTTAAACGCTTCTACTTTCCAACTATAGTCGCAGTTGGAGGGCGGCAGATCGGCAGTGATTCGGGCGCTGTCCACGCGCTGGTTGACAAAAATCGCTTCGCCCTGGTCAGGCGTGAGGTAAATTTCGTAGTAGGCGGCGTCGGGATAGGCTTGCCAATTGAAGGTGTGCTCGCCGCCTTTGACTTTGGCTTGTGGGCCGGGTTCTAACGGCCGTAAATCCAATTTATAAATGCTCTGCGTCTCAATCACCGTCGTCTCGCCGCTCTCAACCTCAAACTCAGCCGCGCTAAGAATGCCATCGGTAATGTAAATCCAATCCGCGCTGTCGAAAATGTGAATGTAGAGGGAGTAGGTTCCGGGTACAACGTTCGGAAACAGGTAGTAACCGGTTTCATCGGTGTGGCTTTCTATCATCGTCCCGTTGCAATCGCCGAAAACTGAAATCTCCTGGCACAATTTAACATCCAACCCGGCTGCGGCCAAACCGTTCCACATGATTTGGCCATAGACGTTGCCGGTTCCTTTTTCCGGTTTGGGGCCGTCGTAGCGGGGTTGGGGGATGGGGGGTGGGTCAGGATTAGAATCGAAGTCGGGGGTGGATACGGCCGTTTCCTCCCCGCCGCAGCCCGCCAAAACTAAAACCAACAACAAAAAAACAGCGCGTCTTCCTATCTCTTTCATCATGTCTGCTCTGTTTCACCCTGTCGTTCAATCACGCCGCGCACATCGGCCGGCTGCCAACCGGCCGGTTTCAACACTTTGCCGTCAGCGCGGCGCGGGCCATTCATTTTAGCCATGTTGGCGCGGTGAACTTCGGCAAAAACGGGGTCCGGGTCTACGCCGCACGCTTGAATGGCGCCGTAGGTCACGTAAAGCAAATCGGTTAGCTCATGAACGAGCTGGGTAATGTCGTCTGTTTGACCGGTGATGAGCTGCCGGAAAACGGCCGTCACCTCCGCATACTCCTCATCAATCAACGTCCGGCGTAAAGTCAGCAGCTTATCGTCCGGCAAAACCGGCCGGGTGGGCAAATGAGCGCCCATCGCCTCATGAAATTCCCGGATTCGGTCGGCATTGGTAAAACAACCTGGGGGACGGCCGTTACTATTTTCTTCCATTCAATACCTCATCAATCAATTGGGCCAGCGGCCTCTCGGCCAACGACGCCACGCGCACATCAGCCAGGCTAAAATCTAAACTTTGCGTCATCACATTGGGCACAGCCGCGCAGTACATACCGGCCGCTTTGGCCGCCTGCACGCCGTTGGGCGAATCCTCCAGCGCCAAAGCGCGCCCCGCCTGCACGCCGAGAGCGTTTAGGGCAGATTGGTAGACGGCGGGATGGGGTTTGGAACGGCCGTCAACATCATCCCGGCAGCGCACCGCCTCAAACCAATTCGTCAGCCCCAACCTATCCAAAAATCCATCCACCCAGGCATGATCAGAACTAGACGCCAGCCCGATCTTCAACCCCAGCCGCCGCGCTTCGGCCAACACATCCTCCACGCCCGGCAAAATCGTCTGCGCCGCCAACAACTCATTATCCCGCCGCTTACGTCGGTCGTGTACTGCCTTGCGGTTTAACGGCCGTTCCAACACCTCCTCCAAATACACATACGGATTAAACAACCCCGTCGCGCCGATATTCCGATGCCACACATCCAAAGGCAGCGCCACACCAAACTCAGCATACAACTCCCGCCACGACTCGTAATCCGGCGTCTCTGTATCCAAAATCAAGCCGTCAAAATCAAAAACAATCGCGTCAATTTCCATCAAAAAGGGCATAACAACAAGTGTACTGGCGGAAAGAAAACACGGCAAGACCCCTCCCGCTGCCACAATCAAATATCCCCATTTCAAAAAAACCCTCAATGACCCCAAAATGACACCATTATTGCCCAAACGCTTTGCGTTCTCTTTTTTTTAGGTATAATACGGAAATGTGTAGACCGTTTTCTGCAAAAAAATATCCTACATAACACCATCTAACGGCATTTTCCGCAGCACGTTATCACCAATAACCCATATCAAGGCATAGATTCGGTTGTGCCCGTCTTTTCAACCGATCTGCACCGGTAACGGTTTATATAAACAGGACAAAAGTTTCTAGGGGAAACAACAACTCATTTCTGGGAAGAGGAGAGAGTATGGCCCATCTACTTGAAGTCAGGAACCTGGTCACCAGGTTTCATACCGAAGAAGGTATCGTTCATGCTGTTAACGGCATATCCTATACCTTAGACGAAGGAGAATCCCTGGGCATCGTGGGGGAAAGCGGCTCCGGCAAGTCCGTAAGCGTCCTATCCATCATGGGGCTCATCCCCATCCCCCCCGGCCAAATCGCCGATGGCGAAGTGATATTCGGCGGCCGCGACCTCCTCAAACTCTCCCCGGAAGAAATGGGGCAGATACGCGGTCATGAGATGGCGATGGTCTTCCAAGACCCCATGACCTCCCTCAATCCCGTCCTCACCATTGGTCTGCAAATGACCGAAGCCCTCATCCACCACCTCGGCATGAGTCAGGAAGAAGCCAACAAACGTGCCGTAGAAATGATGGAACTCGTCGGCTTGCCCAACGCTGAAGACCGCCTCAAAGATTACCCGCACCAATTCTCCGGCGGACAGCGGCAGC
>JANTHP010000456.1 GCA_024762395.1 Anaerolineae bacterium
TCATCATTCATCATTCATCATTCATCATTCATCATTCATCATTCATCATTCATCATTCATCATTCATCATTCATCATTCATCATTCATCATTCATCACTTCCTTGCAATCGCAGCATCAGCCAATTAGCAAGGAAGGTTAAGCCCAGCAAAATAATGCCCAGGGCGATGGCTAGATCAAAGTTACCCTTGCGGGTTTCCAGCACGATGGCGGTGGTAAGAACGCGGGTACGGCCGTCTATATTCCCACCCACCAGCATCACCGCCCCCACCTCCGAGATAATGCCGCCGAATCCGGCAATCACCGACACCAACACCCCCATCCGCGCTTCGGCCAGGATGGTGAGCGTCGTTTGCCAATGGGTCGCACCCAACGCCTGTACTTGTAAACGCAGTTGCGGGTCTACGCCCATGACGGCGGCCATCGTAAACCCGGCCACCAGCGGAAAAGCAATGATGCTTTGCGCCAACACCATCGCCCCCGGCGTGAACAAGGCGGGGATGAGCGCCGATTCAATGCCTGCCAGCGGGCCGTTACGGGAGAGGAACAGGTAGACAAACAGCCCCACCACGACGGGCGGGAATCCCATGCCGGTGTACATGAGGGTAACGAGAAACGGCCGTCCCCGAAACCGCGTCAATCCCAAAAGCGCCCCCGTCGGAATGCCGGCCGCCGTGCTAATCAACAGCGCCAGACCGGAAACGCGCAGCGACAAGGCCACAATTTCCAACAAAGCCGGGTCGCCGGCAGCAATGAGTTCGATGGCCTGAACCAGACCGCGCAGAATTTCGTTGATAATGATTTCCTCAAAGGCGTGAAAGAAAGCTCATCACGCTTCACGCCCCCATCATTTGCACGATGAGTTTGCGGCGGCGGGCGCGGTTGTCGAAATCTATGAAGATGATTTGCTGCCAGGTTCCCAGGGTGAGACGGCCGTTTACCACCGGCACAGTCAGCGAAGGCCCCAACAGGGCGGCGCGGACGTGGCTGTGCCCGTTACCGTCTCCCCAGCGGGCGTTGTGTTGGTACGGCCGTTTTGGATCCACAATCTCATTAAATAACCGCCCCAAATCGCTAAGGCAACCCGATTCATACTCAATCGTCGTCAAGGCGCTCGTTGCCGACGGCGTAAACAGCGTCACAATCCCATCAACCAGGCCCGCATCCGCCACAACAGCAGCTACTTGAGCGGTCACATCCACCATATCGGCATTACCCTGCGTAGAAAATTCCACATAGCCGGTTTTCACCATCGTCAATCTCCCGTGTAAGCGTAGAACGATTTGGTAAATCGTTCGCCCGATTTGCCAAATAAAGTTGCAAGTGTGTAACCGCAATTCTACCGACGTTGTGACATATTTCACAGCGACTTATTCCCCCGCACCGTATCATGAGTCATGAATGACATTTGTAACCATACGACTACCGGAGGTGACAGTCACTTTCCAACATCATGGCTTCAGCTAACACCTCTGGAAGAAGTGACTGTCACCCGTATAAATTCTGACATTTTATATTTCACACTTCACTCAAAGGAGTTCCACCATGAGCATCGCAATGTTCTTAGCTCATCTCGTAGGCGATTACATTTTACAATGGGACAGTTTGGCGCTTTGGAAAAGCCGCGAATTGAAGGGCGTTTTGGCGCATGGGCTGGTTGTTTCCTTTGTCACCTGGCTCTTTGCGCTGCCGTTTGACCCATTGTGGCCGGGCGTTTTGTTCATCTGCGCGGCGCATATTGCGATTGACAGTGTGCAATTGTATGTCAAGCCGCCCATCCTGCCGTTGTTTCGTTTCATTTTGGACCAAATCGCCCATTTCACGGTGATTGTGTTGGCGCTGTCCTGGAGCGGCTACCTGGCTCTACCCACGTTAACGGCCGATTTCGCCGCTACCCTGCAAGACGACCGGCTGCTGCTCTACGCGCTGGGCTACGCCTTCATCACCATGCCCGCCTGGGTACTGGTTAAATTTGCCGCCTACGGGCTGGTAAAGGGGTCTGGCCCCAGCTTTCCGGGCATCAGCAACAAGTATCTGGGCATTCTGGAACGAATTTTGATGACGACATTTGTGATGTTGGGGCAATTTGTCATCGTCCCATTCATCGCGCTGCCCCGGCTGGCGCTGGAATGGTCCAAGGCGAGCGAAGGGGAGGAAACGGCCGTTTACCTGGCCGAACTCCTCGCCAGCATCGCCTTAGCCGTCGCTACCGGACTGGCGTTGAGCCATCTGTAATGGCTCTTTGGGAATTCGCGGGGTTGACGAACCGTGAAACGTGAAACGTGAAACGTGATGCGTGACCAGAGAACGTTCACGTTTCACGCAGCCAAACCATGAAAACAACAAACCAAATCCAATTCCTCAAAGAAACAGCGCTTTTTGCCAATATAGCCGACCGGCAGCTCAAGACCATCGCTCAGGACATTGTGCCGCGCTATTACCAGCAGGGAGACATCATCTTCCACGAGGGCGACTCCGGTCATTCGCTCCACCTCGTTCAATCGGGACAAATCCGTATTTTCATCAACGGGCTGGATGGCAGCGAAACGTCGGTCATTTTGTTTGGCAAGCCGGGGGATATTTTTGGCGAACTGGCGGTGATTGACGGCCTGACCCGCTCCGCCAGCGCGATCGCCCTTGATAAAACGGTTCTTTACACAATGAGCCGGGAGAATTTTCGCCGCCAGATGCCGCGGCATCATGCCCCTCACCCAAACCCACCTGGCCAGCCTCATCGGCGCCACGCGCGAAAGCGCCAATAAAAGCTTGCGCGCCTTCCGGCAAAAGGGCTGGATTCAGATGCGGCAGGGCCAAATCCTCATCCTCGACCCGGATGCGCTGCGGGCGCAGGTGAGCGCGTGATCCTGATAATAGACGCCAATCAATCCGCCGCCAACCGCTCCCGTATTTGCGCCAATGTATGGCTCCAATCCAAAATGGTGGGATGATCAGGTGCGATCTGATTACCTAGTTCTACAGCCTGGGCGACAAGCGGTTCAGCCTCCTTAAATGCGCCATCTTGTGCATACCTGCTTCCTAAACGCCAATGAATGTTTGCTTGCCCAACACGATCTCCAATTTTCTCATAGAGATTAAGGGCTTCTCGCAAATGCTCATTCCCCCTTTCCGTTTCGCCTTGCTCAATGTTTAACCAACCTAACCCTTGCCGTACATTCGCTTCCCCCAGCCGGGAGCCGACGTCACGGAACAACCCCAGCGCCGCCTCGTAACTCGCCAAC
>JANTHP010000457.1 GCA_024762395.1 Anaerolineae bacterium
AACGATAACACCAACGACAACAACAGCGGCTCCGGCGGCGGAAATAGCAACGACAATGCCAATGACAACAACAGCGGCTCCGGCAGCGGAAATAATAACAACAATGGTAACGGTTGAATATGATCACTAAGCCCCGGATTCTCCTTTATTCCCATGACACCTACGGCCTGGGCCATCTGCGCCGCAGCCTGTCCATCGCCGGGCAAATCGCCCAGGATGTTCCCGGTTCGCACCAACTACTGCTGACCGGTTCGATGGTGGCCGGGGCCTTTGGCCTGCCGCCCCGGCTGGATATGGTCAAGCTGCCGGCCATCAGCAAACGCTCTACCGGCCAATACAAAACGCGCACGCTGCCCCTCACCCTCAAACAAACCCTCACCTGGCGCGAACAAATCATCCTCCAGGCGGCCGTTAACTTCAAACCAGATTTGGTGCTGGTGGATAAGGCTGCTGCCGGGGTGCAGGGAGAATTGCTGCCGGCGCTGCGCCATCTTAAAACATGGTCGCCGCGCACTAAAATCGTCCTGGGGATGCGGGATATTGAAGACAGCCCGGCGGTGACGAGGGGAGAATGGGAAGAAAAAGGGACGCATGCGCTGTTGAATGACGTTTATCATCATATTTTGTTTTATGGCCAGTGTGACATATTCGATCCGGTCAGCGCTTACGGGATGACGGCCGTTGCTGCGGCCAAGTTTGTGGAATGCGGCTACCTGCGCCGGGCTAAAACTGCCCGCCGCGCCAGCGCCGTGCGCCGCGAACTGGGCGTCGCCGACAAACCGCTGGTCGTCGTCACCGTTGGCGGCGGCGGCGATGGCTACGACATCCTCAAAACTTATCTGGACATGGTCGCCGCCCAAGAGGAAGACGCCCTCTACCACAGCCTGCTGGTAACCGGGCCGTTGATGCCCCGCGCCAAACGAAAGGCGCTGCAGCGAGAGGCAAAGGCAATCAGAAGCAGGGCTGTAAAAATGTTGGAATTCACACCAGATTTAACCAGTTATTTGAAGGCCGCTGATCTGATGGTTGGCATGGCCGGATACAACACCGTCTGCGAGATTTTGTCGCTGCAAAAACGGGCGCTGCTCATTCCCCGTTCGCGGGTTCGGGCCGAGCAGCGCATCCGGGCCGAGGGCCTGGCCGAACGTGGATTGGCCCATTTGCTGTACCCGGAAGATTTGACGCCGGAACGCCTGGCCGCCGGCATCGAGACGGCATTGGCCGACCCGCTGCCGGATGTCGCTCTCAATTTGGATGGGCTGACGCGTGTCAGCCAGGCTATCGCGGCCATGTTGGCGGAGAAAGCCCCACCAGTCAACGCAAATGGAGATGGTCTTAGACAAGAATTAATGGAGATGTCATTATGAATATCGCTTATGTTTTGAAGATGTACCCTCGTTTTTCGGAAACGTTTATTGTGAATGAGATTTTAGAGCTGGAGCGGCAGGGTGTGGATGTGCGCATTTACTCGCTGCGGAAACCGGATGACGGCCGTTTCCATGCCAAACTGGCCCGCGTCAAAGCCAACGTCGTATACACCCCCGAATATCCCGACAAAGAGCCGGAGCGCGTGCAGGCCGCCGAAGAAACCGTCCGCGCCGCCTACCCGGAGCGGTACGACGCCCTGCGTGCCTACGCCGAATCGCGCGGCCATGCCTACGCCATCAAACGGTTCCAGCAGGCGTGCATCATCGCCGCCCATCTGCTGCGCCATCCGGTGCATGCCATGCACGCCCACTTCGCCTCCAGCGCCAGCCGCGTCAGCAACTACGTCCACCGGCTCATCGGCCTGCCCTACAGCATCACCGCCCACGCCAAAGACATTTACCATCAGGATGTGAAACCCGCTTCCCTGCGCGGCAAAATCCGGGACGCCCGTTTTGTGGTCACCGTCAGCCGCTACAACCAGGCCCATTTGCAGCAGGTGATGGGGGAGGAAACGGCCGACATTCGCTGCCTCTACAACGGCATTGACCTGGAACGTTTCCGCCCCGACCCAACCGTCAGCCGCCAGCCCAACCTGATTTTGGGCGTCGGCCGTCTGGTGGAGAAGAAAGGATTTGACACGCTCATCCACGCCTGCGCTTTGCTGCGGCAGTGGGAGATTGATTTCCGCTGCCAGATTATCGGCAAAGGCGACCTGCGCGACGATTTGAAGGCTCTGATTGCCGGCCTGGCGCTGGATGACCGGGTGAAGTTGGTGGGGCCGCGCCCGCAGGATGCGGTGCTGGCGGCTTACCGTGAGGCGGCCGTTTTTGCCCTGCCCTGCATCATCGGCAAGGACGGCAACCGGGATGGCCTGCCGACAGTGCTGTTGGAGGCGATGGCTGCCGGATTACCGGTGGTGACGACTAGCGTGACCGGCAACCCTGAAATTGTAGACGATGGGGAAAACGGCCGTATCGTCCCCCCCAACGATCCCACGATTTTGGCCTACGCCCTGGCCGAACTGCTGCAAAATCCGCACCGCCGCGCCCAAATGGGCCTGGCAGCGCGCAAAAAGGTGGAAGACGCCTTCGACGTGCGCCAAAATGTGACCACTCTCCATCGCTGGCTGGCCGAACCAACAATGGGAACGGCCGTCGCTCCCTCTACCGCTTACCACCCTCAAACCGTCATCGTCAACTCCCCCTATTCCCCGCTTATCGCCAACCAATACACCAGCCCGGCCTCATATCAACAAGGATAACAAGACACAGTTTTTCACGGATAAACACTGATTTTATTTTTCATCCGTATCCATCCGCGTACCATTCAATGGAGACGACATGAGCGCAGGCTCAAAACCATGAGTGAGAAGCGAGAGCCAGGGCAACAGCGAAAGGGAAAAATAAGCCTCTAGCTCTATCTCTATCTCTAGCTCTATCTCTAGCTCTAGCTCTAGCTCTAGCTGTCTATGAAGGAGTAATCGCATGAACATTTTGTACATTTGCGCCGACAGGGGCATCCCCATTCGCGGCCACAAGGGAGCGGCCGTTCACGTCCGAGCCATGACCAACGCCTTCGCTCGCGCCGGACACAATGTCACCATCATCACGCCGCGCCCCGGTCCGGCAGACGGCCCGGTTCCGGCGTCAGACATTATCCACATCCCGCTGCCGCCCCGCAGTGAAGCAGCGACCCGCGACCAACAGTCGCAGGCGTACAATGCGGTGTTGTTGACGGCCGTTCTCAACCTCACCCAACAGCGCCAATTCGACATAATCTACGAGCGCTACTCCCTCTGGAGCGACGT
>JANTHP010000458.1 GCA_024762395.1 Anaerolineae bacterium
TGAACGTGCCGTCCTTCTCGGCAAAGCTCACCGCCGGCAAAATCACGTCGGCCATCTCCCCCGTTTCGTTGATGAAGATGTCCTGACAGACCAGAAAATCTCACGCTTCCAGCGCATGGCGGGCGTGATTTTGATTCGGCTCGCTCATCATTGGATTTTCGCCCAAGACAAACATCGCCTTTATCGAACCGGTTGCTGCGCCGTCCACCATTTCTGTGGCCGTCAAACCGGGCGTGGGATTGAGTTGGACGCCCCAAAAGTCTTGGAATTTCTGCTGAATATCTGGGTTAGCAACACTTTGATAGGCTGTGAACACGTTAGGCAGACCGCCGCTGTCGGAACAGCCCTGTACATTGTTTTGGCCGCGCAATGGATTCAATCCCGTGCCAGCTTTGCCAATGTGGCCACACATCATTGCCAGATTGACCAACGTCAACGTATTGTCAGTGCCGTGCGTGCTCTGGCTGATGCCCATGCCCCAGAAAATCGCGCCCCGTTCGGCTCCAGCGTACAGCCGCGCCGCCTCGCGGATTTGCTGCGCCGGGACGCCGCTGGCTTCTTCCGCCCATTCCGGCGTGTATTCTTCCAACGATTCGATATATTCGCTAAATCCTTCCGTCCGCTGGGCGATGAAATCTGGATCGTACAATTTTTCTTTGACGACGACGTGAGCCATCGCCTGAAAAACGGCCACATCCGTGCCCGGTTTTTGCCGCAGCCAATGGGTGGCAAAATTGGTCATCCCAATCTGGCGCGGGTCAACGACGATGAGTTTGGCCCCATTCTGGCGAACGGCCCGCTTGAGGAAGTTGGAGATGACCGGATGGGTTTCGGTGGTGTTGGAGCCGGTGACGATGAAGACGTCCAGATTTTCCATCTCGGCGATGGAGTTGGACATGGCGCTGGTTCCCAACGACAACTGCAAGCCGGTCACCGATCCGGCGTGGCAGAGGCGGGCGCAGTGATCGACGTTGTTGGTTCCCAGCAGGGCGCGCACCATCTTTTGGAAGAGGTAGGTGTCTTCGTTGGTCGCTTTGGCGCTGGCATAGGTAGCTATGGCGTCACCGCCTTGATTTTGGACCACACGCACCAGTTCGTCGGCGACCAAATCAAGCGCTTCATCCCAGCTGGCTTCCCGCCAGACCGGTTTGGCCCTACGCCCTTCCGCCCGATTGGTGCGGATGAGCGGCGTTTTGACCCGGCCAGGATGATTGACGTAATCGGTTCCGAACCGACCTTTGACGCACAACATGCCGTTGTTGGGCGCGGCGTCAAACGGCGCCTCGACAGCGTAAATTGTGCCGTCTTTGAGATTCAAATTCATCTGGCAGCCCACCCCGCAGTAAGGACAGGTTGTGCGTACTGTTTTATCGGGGGTTATCATCATTTTTCTCCAAATTCTTTGAAAAGCTCTCGTCAATTGAACTATTCCAATATCAATTCGACACCATCTTCTTCCTCTCTTCCCCCAATACAGTGGTCTTGGATGATCTCTACTAACCAATCAAAAACCGTTGGCCCTTTATTTGATTCTGCTTGTAGCAAATCTGCTGCCACACTTTTTCTATTTGAAGGATGACATCGGATGAGTCTTTTTCGTAATTGTTTAATGGTTTCCGGATAGCCCAAACATTCTCTCGATTTATTGGAATGAATCCACTTGATTACGAATCCCTCTTCAGGTGTTCCAAACTTACCGCGTAGAATGTCATTAAATGCGTCAAGATTCGATCCCCAATACGAATCAGGTATGAGAACTCGACCTATTTCAGCGTAGAATTCCTCAAGTGTTTGGAATCTGTTGCCGTCAATTTCATAAACTTTCTTTTGGATACTTGCTTCCATTATTCGCTCTGCTTCAGCCAGTTTCTCACCATTTTCTGTTTGTTGAACACGGCCGTTTACAACCCACCATACACCAATCCACGAATCTCCTGGACAAACTCGCCGGGAGTCAGGATATGCAACCCACTTTCGGCGGCTACTTCCGGCGTGAAATCTTTGCTGTTAAGGGTGAGGAAACGGTCTACCTGGGCGGAAACGGCCGTTGCCAAAATCGGCGCATCTTTCGCTTCAATAATCGTTTGCCAGCGTGTAACCTCTTCAATCGTTGGCGGTGGGACAATCTCAAAAGGAATTTGCATCATCTGTTGGGCGAAGTTGGGTAGGGCGCGTGGTAATTTTTTGCGTAAATTGCGTTCTGCCTCGTCTAAAACAAGCCGCGAAACGACCAGCGTAAACAAACCAATCTCCGCCATCTGCAACACGGCGGCGCTGGCGCCCGAACGGGAATCAGCCCCAGCGATTAGCACATTAGCGTCCACAAAAATTTTACGAAGCGTCGCCATACCGTTCCCGATAAATCGCTTCGCGTTCTTCGGCCAAACCTTCCAGCAAGTCAGCCAGTGTCACGCCTTCCTCATCCATGATGGCGGAAAATTGCTTAGATAATTCGGGCAAAAGCGCTTGTTTGGGCGACAAAAACAACGCATCGCCGATTTGCACTAGATTGAGCATTTCGGGATTTTCTGTCCCTCTTGCCCATTGATCGCGCACCGCTTGCGGAATCGTAATTTGCCCGCGCTCACGCAGGCGAACGGTATAGGATTTGGTAATTTCGTACTTGCTCATCGCATTCTCCGAAAATCAGATTTTCTGAATTGTACCATATTTCATTGATATTCGGAATGGTTGGCAATGAAATTATTGAGGCTTTGCACGGCCGTTCCCCTCACCCTATTCTGCACAACCAAACTCCAGCCCAAAAACCAACCCATCGGCCCCAACGCCATCCGCGTCCAGCGCCATAAATCGAAGCTGTCCTGATGCCGGATGATTAAGCCATCCTGAAAGGCAAATTCGGCGTCAATGACGTTGTGGACTTTGCGCCCGGTTGAGAAGGTGTAGGTTGCTTCCCAATGGGCACGGCCGTTTCCCTCATCAGCCCATACGTCACCAAAATCAATCTGTAAATCCTGCCCCCGCTCACAAAGCATATGCCACATCGCCCCGGCCTGTTTGCCACGCAAATCAGTGAAAACTGGGTCAGAAAAGTGAATGTCGGGATGGTAGCAGGCGATCATGCCAGCGTAGTCACGCTGTTGGAAGGCGGTGTAGAAGGTTTGGATGAGTTCCTGGTTGGTTTTCATTGTTGGGCGGCTTGTTTCACGGCCGTTTGTTGTTTAACGGCCGTTTCCACCAAAATCTTCTTAATCACATCCTGCGGTAGCTT
>JANTHP010000459.1 GCA_024762395.1 Anaerolineae bacterium
CAACGGCCGTTCTCTCCTCAACCATCCGCTCAATTTTGCGCGCCTCAGCCCGAAGTTGGCCTAATTCCTGCGCCAACAGCTTGCGGCTGCTTTCCACCTGCTGTAGTTCCGATTTGGCCGTGTGCCAGGCCTGTTCTTGCTGCGCCAGGGTGGCGACGGCCGTTTCCAATTCCGCTAATCGCGCTTTCCCGGCTGCCAGTTTTTGGGTAACGGCCGTTTTCTCATCAGCGGCGGCAGCGGCCCGTTTCGCCTGGGTGGTCAATTCTTGCGCCTGCTGTTCCAGCCTGCTTTTGGCCTGGGTGATGGCGAGTTCAAACGGCCGTTTTTGCTGCTGTAATTGGTTAAATTCGTCTGCTTTAGCCTGCCAGACGCGCAGGTCGGCGTCGGCGGCTTCCCAGGCGGCAAAATCGGTTTGAATGCGGTCGGCGTCGGCCAGGATGGCTTGATAGCCGTCCCGTTCCGCCTGTCGTTTTTGGCGGGTTTGTTCCAGCCCCGCCAGGCTATTTTGGGCGCGGGTGAGGGTGTTGGCGAGGTTTTGGATGAGTTGTTTTTGCTGGGAAACGGCCGTGTCTGCCCGACGAAGCTGCTGCAGCAGCGCTTCCTTGTCCGCCAACCGCGCCGCCACAACAGCCAGTTCCGCCTGCGCCGCTTGCAGCGTCTCCTGCCGCGCCGCCGCTTCGCTCAATTCCGCTTCAATCTCCGCCAACTGCCCATCCAACAGCAGCAGCCGGTTCTCCTCGGCCTTGCGCCGGTCAGCAGCCAACGCTTTGTAATCGTCCCAGGCGCTCACGCCCAGCAGGTCGGCCAGAATTTCCTTACGCCGCCCGGCCGTTTTAGTTGTGAACTCATCCGCCTTGCCTTGCAGCAAAAAACTGGCGTTGATGAAGGTGTCGTAATTCATCCGCAGCAGAGTTTCGATGGCTGCCTGCGTTTCGCGCAGTTTGGTTTCGCTTAACGTTTTCCAATGAGCGTGGGACTCATCAGTTGCCATCTGAAGTTCCAGAATAGTCCGTTTTCGCGCCTTTTTGCGCCGCAAAACCCGATAAACGCTCCCTTCCAGCGCAAAAATCAGGCTCACTTCGGCTCCGTTTCCATCCAAAGCGGCCACGCGGTTGACCACATCGTCGTCGCTGCGGCTGCGGCTTTGCCCGAACAAAACCCAGGTGATGGCATCGAGGATAGTGGATTTGCCGGCCCCGTTGGCCCCGGAAATGCAGGCTAAGTGGATACCGTTGAAGTCGAGAACGGCCGTTTCCCGGTACGATAAAAAGTTGGTAATTTCTAGTTTAAGTGGAATCATTGCGGCGTGATGAATACAAAACAACCTATTTTTGCTTTTCTCGATACGCCATTGCTTTCCGACTAATTTCCTCGATGCTTTCTTCCTTCCATAGGCTTCTTTGCCAAACAGTGTAATCGAAAGGCTCGCGAATAATCAAACTGACAAATCGTTCCGCATGAACTTCCCCTAAAGCAGCAATTAACGCTTCAATCCCTTTTCGTCTAATTTCGGTATCAGTTATCATAGTCATCGGAAATCCTAATAAAGTCAACCGGATTGATTGCTTGAATGCCATCATAACCTGTTAGCTTTTTCAATAATTTATCATCTGTCGTTAAAAAATAAATTGCCTGACCTTCCATAGCCGACGCAACATGTAAAGCATCTTTAGGCTTCACGCCAATTGCCGCCAAACCGCGTGCGACGCCCAATAAATTAGGCGTTTCTTGAACATCTACCGAGGATAATGCACGCCATTTTTTGATGGCTTTTTTTCTTTCTATAAATGGATTTTGCTCATTTTCAAAATCTAAAATATATGACCAAACCAACTCAATCTTATGGTCTTTGATTAGATTTTGTATAAATAGTTTGGCCTCAGCTTCTAACTGAATCCGAATAAGGCGTTGATTGTCAAATGGCCTGTTAAATGTACAGGTATCCAAATATATTTTCATGATAGCTCAATTATACACTGATTTTATTTCTTGATTTCGCCCAGAACATTCTGTGCCAGTGTTTGCATCGCCTCTGCTTCTTCCGTTTCCAGGCCGATGGTTTGCCAGTAGGTTGCTAGCAGTTGGGTGGGCGTGAGTGTTTCGACGGCGGCCGTATCGCCCAACCGCGTTCGTTTTTCAGCCTGCCGGTGTTTTTGGATTTGCACGCTCAATGCCTGCGAAAACCGTTCCACAATCGCATTATCGTCCAGCAGCGGTTCCCAATCGCGCGGGTAGCTTATTTGCACCCGGCAGATGGCCCCGGCGGCTTTGTCCGGTTCCGGTAGTTGGCGCATCACATCTTCCATGAAGGTGTCGGCGTCCAAATCGTCAATTTTGATGTCTATGAAACGGCGGGTTTTCAGGTTCACAAACGCCCAATCTGTTTGCCCTTTGCCTACTTCGGCCAGGACAAACCCCTTTTTCTCGCGCACTTCGCCAAAATTTATGCGCTCGATGGAACCGGGGTAGACGATGGGGGGATGGCTGTCTTTGGCGTTGAGATGTTGGCGTTTGTGGATGTGGCCCAGCGCTACGTAATCGAGCCGTTTATCGTTGACGATACGGCCGCTTAACACCAGCTCATGCCCCAGCATCACTGCTCGTTCGCTGCCGTACTGCGCGCCTTGCACGCTGGCATGGGCGGTGAGGATGAGCGGCAGCGTGGGGTCGGCGCGTTCCAGCAGCCCCAAAATGGCGTCGGTAACGGCCCCTTCGAGCATCATTAACACATCGTCCAGGGATTTACCGGCCGTTTCTTCGCGGGTCAGCATCCGGCTGCGAGAAACCCAGGGAACCGTGATGATTTGGGCGGGAATCCCCAGTTCATCCGGCCCCAACAGTTGGATAGTGTCGGCCACGTGGATGTGCGGCACGCCCAGGGTGCTGAATTCATGCAGGGTGTGGGCGCGGCCGCTGGCCGGACTCACATCATGGTTGCCTACAAGCAGCACGGTTGGAATGCCGGCTTCGGACAGTCGTTTGATGCGCCGGCCCCATTCCCGCTGGAAGGTGGGTTGGGGGTTTCGGTCTTTATATGCGTCCCCGGCAAAGATGACGAGGTCTACGGGTTCGGCCAGTGCGGCGTCTACAATCTGATCTAGCGCCTTCAAAAAATCCACCACACGGATGGGAAGGGCGGTTTCGGGGTCATGACGGCCGTAATTGGCAATGTCAATGTGCGCGTCGGCGAAATGTAATAGTCGGATAGTCATGTAGTC
>JANTHP010000460.1 GCA_024762395.1 Anaerolineae bacterium
TCATCGAGCCAGTCAGCTATTTGTCCATGCTGGCGCTGGAGAAAAACGCCTGCTTCATCATGACCGATTCCGGCGGCGTGCAAAAGGAAGCGTACTTGCTGGGCGTCCCCTGCATCACCTTGCGTCAGGAGACAGAATGGGTGGAAACGGCCGCTGCTGGTTGGAACACCATCACTGGCGTGGATCGGCAAAAAGTAGCGGCAGCTCTGGCCTCGGCGCGCTCCGACGAATCCCCGCCGCCCGTCTTTGGCGATGGCACAGCGGCCGCCCGAATTAGCAATTTATTGGCTGATTCGCTGACTGGCTGATGGCTAAAAATTGATGTAACTATACAGCGCTGGCGAGAAGATTTGTCAAATTTTTTAACATGACCAAACGTTGACCAGACCAAATTTGACAAATCTCAGGGGATACCTGAATAGTTACAAATTGATATGATATACAGGAGGACAGGTCATTGTGTCCAATAAAATTGATGTGAGCATTGTCATCCCCGCTTACAACGAGTCGGAAAATATCATAGAAACGGCCGAACGGATAACGGCCGTGTTCGCTTCCCGCCCGGAAAAAATTGAAATCATCTTCGTCAACGACGGTTCTACCGACGATACCTGGGATGTCGCCAAACGGCTGGCGCAGACCAATCCCGCCATCATCCCCGCCGGTTACGCGCACAATGCGGGGCGGGGGCGGGCGCTGCGGCACGGGTTCAGCGTGGCGCGCGGCCAATTTGTTGTCGCCACCGACGCCGATTTAAGCTATGCCCCCCATTTTATTTTGGATTTGCTGGACGCGCTGTACGCCGACCCAGATGTAGATTTTGTCCTCGGCTCGCCCTACATGCCCGGCGGCGGCACGGAAGGGGTTGATCCCAAGCGGCTGTTCATCAGCCAATTAGGCAATGTGATATTGCGCCGTGTGGTGAATAAGGAAATTTACACCTGGACGGGCGTTTTCCGTGCTTACCGGCGCGAAGTGCTGGAGGCAATTGATCTGGAAGCGGACGGCAAGGAGATTCACCTGGAGATTCTCAGCCGGGCGTTGGCGGCGGGCTATAAAGTGAAGGAGGTTCCGGCGGTGCTGGCCTCGCGGCGCAAGGGGCAGAGTAAGTTCCGGTTTGGTGGCACGGCCGTTTCCCATCTCATCTTCTCCTTTTACGAGCGGCCCATCCTGGTGTTTGGCGCAATCGGCTTGATTGTGCTGCTGGTCGGGCTGATGGGCGGCGTGTACGTGAGTTACTTGCGATTCAGCGGAAATTTGGTGGAGGGACGGCCGTTAACCACCCTGGTCGTCATCCTCATCGTCGCCGGTCTGCAAATCCTTTCCTTCGGCTTCATCGCCTTGCAAATGGGCATCCTCAAGCGGGAAATCATCAAACTACAGCGCGATACCCGTTTGATACAACACCGTCTGCCGCCTGAGACCGACGAGTCGTGAGCCGCATCTGCTTTTTGACGACCAGCTATCCCGATTATCCGGGCAGCTACCGGGGCGGTTTTGTGCGTCACGCCGCCTTGGAGCTGGTTGATCGCGGCTATGTGGTTAGCGTGGTGACGCCGCGCATCTTCCGGCGCAGCCCATGCCACGAGCAGAACGGCGGCGAGCGGATTGAGCGCTTTCCCTTTCTGTCTGAAGAAAAACTCCTCATCCAGTACGAGCGCATCCCTGTCATCCGCATGGTCAGCTACATCCTTTCTGGTGTTTGGTGTGGTTGGCGGGCCGTGCGCCGCGGCCGCTGCCAGTTGATCCACGCCCATTTTGTCGTGCCTGCCGGGTTGATGGCTGTGTTGGTGGGCTGGCTGACGGGAAAACCGGTCATCGTCCAGGCGCATGGCTCGGATGTGACGAAATATGCCGGGATGAATTCGTTATTGTCCCGATTGACTGCTTTCACAGTACGCCACGCCGATCATATTATCACGGTCAGTGAGCCGCTGCGTAATATTTTGGTGGAACAGTTTGCCGTCCCTGGCGACAAAATTACGGTGCGCAGCGTTGGTGTGGACATGAATCGGTTTAAGCCCATGTTACAGGCGGAAGTTCGGCAGCAGTTGCGCCTGCCGCCGGATCAGCGGATTTTATTGTTTGTGGGGGCGTTGACGGATTATAAGGGGGGCGGGGATTTGATTACGGCCGTTACGCATCTCGCCCGACAAGGTGAAAAATTCCACCTGCTGCTCATCGGCGAGGGGCCGCTGCGCCAACAATTCATCAACCGGGTTCACGAAGCCGGGTTGGCGGACAGGGTGACGTTTGCCGGCGTCAAGCCCAACCAGGAGATGCCTCTTTGGTTTAATGCCGCCGACATATTTGTCCTGCCCAGTTTGCGTGAAGGGACACCGGTCAGTTTGATGGAAGCGCTGAGCTGCGAACGGCCGGTGGTTGTTTCCCGCGCCGGGGGGATGCCGCAAATCATTCAAGACGGTGAAAACGGTTTTCTGGTAGACATTGCCAATCCGGCGCAGTTGGCCGAAAAACTGGCGATTTTGCTCAACGACGTCGCTTTGCAGCAGAAATTCAGCCGCGCCAGCCGGGCGACGGTTACGCAGTGGGGCGGTTTGAAGGAGGAAGTGGATACGTTGGAGTCGTTGTACCGTCAGTTAGGCGTGCAGCCGCCGGAGCCGTTGTTGTGAAAAGCAAAAGTTGGCGGATCGCGCGGCGGGCGCTCAATTGGCTCCTGTTGGTCGGAACGCTCTGGTTTGTGGTGCGCTATTTTGCCCGCAGCATGGACTCGGCGCTGGCCTATGAGGGGCAGCTTCAATGGGGCTGGCTCGTGCTGGCGACGCTGACTTTGCTGGCGGTTTATGCGGCCCAGGCGCTGACCTGGCGGGCGATTTTGCTGAAGACAGGCGGGCAGTTGGGGCGGGTTACGGCCGTTTACGTTTTCTTCTTCGGTTTGCTGGCGTCTTACATACCGGGCCGGGTCTGGGGGCCAATGGGAATGATCAGCTCGGCATCGGAAAAAGGGGTGCCAGCCGCCCGCTCGGTGACGACGACGTTGTTTGCCACCGGGTTGAATCTGGTGGCGGCGGCATTGGTGGCTTTGTTAACGGCCGTCAACGGTCCTTTCGGGGGTTGGGTGTGGCTCCTGATTGCCGGGTTGGCTGCCGGTCTGTTCATTTTTCCGCAGTGGGGCATCCAAATTCTCAACAAAATCCTGTCCCGCATCAACCGCCCGTCCATTGTTCTGGCGCTGGGTCG
>JANTHP010000461.1 GCA_024762395.1 Anaerolineae bacterium
GCGAGAAGATTTGTCAAATTTTTTAACATGACCAAGCGTTGACCAGACCAAATTTGACAAATCTCAAGGGACACCTGAATAGTTACGATTTTTTAACATTTTTAGCCTGAAAATCCGCGTTCATCTGTGTTAATCCGTGTTCTGTCAAGGTTTTCCAGACTTTTCCGACAAGCTGCTAGCCCTCAAATTGGGCCGTTGGCGATGCATAAATTTGAAATTAGGGAAGGGTGAAGCGTTTAATTGATGGAATGCGAGAAAAATCTTTGTCGTTGCTGGCAAGGTTTTGGCAGCCGGATTTTCGCATCGCTGTCAAATGCAAAGCGTCGCGCGGTCGAAGTTGATAATCAAGAATGAACTGGTTCATGAGAATAAGATCGTCAGAAGTCACATCAATCAAAGAAAGATTGGGAAACTGTTGCAAACGGGTGGTTTTATCAGCTACTGCAGGATAATGAGCGGCGATCATCTTTGCTTCATTGGCGCGTAGATGGGTTAAAGGATTACCCTTATGTTGTTCGCGGATCAATGTCAATAAAAGACGATAAACAAGTTCATCAAAGGTGAGTACAGAAGTAAAAGCGTGTAATTCCCCCTTGTTTATACGCTCGAAAAATGGCTTAACAACTGTTGAATCAATATCGCGCAACAGCGCGTAGAATATCATCGTATCTATATAAATTGTGTCGCCAGAGAATGCGGTAATTGGGCGGCTCATTCGGCAAATCGCTCCCAATCAATGGTTTCGTCGTATTCTTCCCAGGTTCCTTGCCCAAGGGAACCGGTCAATTCTTCTACGATATTTGGGGAAACTGCTGGGGCGTCTGTGGAGAGTACAATTCGCCGGAGCCAATACAACTCTTTAATCATAGCGTCAATTCGAGTTAAGATCGTTTCGGTTGGAATTTGGGTTGTGTCCATCATATAACACCTCACAGCTACATTGTAACATAAGATGAAGAACCATCACGGCGTATTTTCCGCCACCATCTCCGCTGGAACCAATGCCCAGGACGGATTGTAGCAGTTACCTTCGTAACTGACCCGCTGCACCGCCTTCGTCGCCAAATCAATGACCCAAACATCCGCATGGTCTGAATCGGATTGCATGTAATTGGTGTGGAACGCTATTTTTGTCCCATCCGGCGACCAGGCGGGACGCTCGTTGTTGCTGCTGCGCGAGGTCACTTGCTGCACACCAGACCCATCACTACGCGCAATCCAGATGTGGCGGTTATCGCCGACGCGGGATTCAAAGGCCAGCCATTGGCCGTCATGCGACCAGGCGGGCGTGCTGCTGGAGTCGCCCCAGGCGATTAGTTCAATGAGAGAGCCGCCTTGTGGGGAAATTTGAAAGATGCTGTAACGGCCGTTCTCGTTACTCTCATAAATAATTTGCCCATTCACCGACCAGGACGGATCATCATTAAAATCATCGTTAGTCGTGAGTCGCCGCTGGTTGGAGCCGTCACTGTTCATCAGATAAATTTGCCGGGAACCATCACGGTCGGACACAAAAGCAAACTGGCTGCCATCCGGCGACCAGACCGCTTCGTTATTGTTGGCGCTGCCGGCCGTCACCTGACGCAAATTCCCGCCATCCACATCGCTGACGTAAATCTGCCAGGCGCCGCTGATGTTGGAACGAAAGGCAATCTGACGACCGTCCGGCGAAAAGGCAGGCACAATGCTGTTACCCGGCTGGTTGGCTAACCGGAACTGTACGCCGCCGTTAGGCACGTTCAGGTAGATTTGGTTATTTCCGGCCGTGCCGCAGCTGTAAGCAATGAGGCCATCGGGAAAGGGATTGGCGGCAGTGGGCAATGGCGCAATCGTAGGCACGGAGGAAGGCACAAGGGTGGGTACAAGGGGGGGAACCGCAGAAGCGGGGACCGTATTCACCACAGGCAATGATGTCGGTTCGGCCGGTTCAGTCCCAGGCGTTGGCGTGGCAATCACAACCTGCGTCACCACTGCCACAACCGGCTCTGCCGGAGCAGATGGGGGCGGGGCGGGTGTCGCCGGGGCGCTGCTAAACGGTCGGGCAATGAATATGTAGGCGATGACTGCCGTTAACACAACCAATGCCGCTATCCCCCAAACCGGAACCTTTCGCGCCGGCGCGGCGGCCGGCGGCTGCGTAGGCGGCGGAACCACATCCGTCGGCGGCACGGGCGGCAGCGGCGGCGGCTGTTGGGCCACCCGGCGGATGCTGCGCCGCGTGGTAGGCGGCCCTTTCACCACCCGCGCGGCTGCTGGCGGCCGCCAGGAATCCAGGGCGACTTTTGAATTGCCGCCCTCGGCGCTCATCGCATCATCCAACGCCGCCACAAGCTGCACGGCCGTTTGGTAACGGCTGTCCGGCTCTTTTTGCAAACATTGGGCGACGATGCGATGCGTCTGCGGCGTCAAATCGGGCCGAACCTGCTCCAAAGGCGGAGGCGGCTCATAAATGTGCTGGTGAATGATGGCCCAGGGCGAATCGGCGTCAAAAGGAAGCTGGCCGCTCAATAGTTCATACAAAATAACACCGAGGGAATAGATGTCGGAACGGCCGTCAATCGGTTTACCTGTTGCTTGTTCCGGTGACATGTAGGTGGGCGTGCCAATGATGCTGCCCGTTTGCGTCAGGCGCGTCGTCGCCTGCTGCACGGCGGCAATACCCAGGTCAGACAAAACCGGCGTGCCATCCGTGCGCAGCAAAATGTTGGCCGGTTTCAGGTCGCGGTGAATGATGTTAGCCGCATGAGCCACACGCAAAGCATCTCCGATTTGCCGGGCGATGGACAGCGCATAAATCGTCGAAATCCACTGCCCCTGCCCCGCCAATTGGCGCAAATAATCATTCAACGCCCCGCCTTTGATGTATTGCAAAGCAATGTAAGGCTGTTTTGTGGGTGTGACGCCGGTTGTGTATACCGGCACGATGTTGGGATGCTGCAACTGGGCGGTGGCCTTGGCTTCGCGCTGGAATCGGCTCATCAATTCCTGGTTCTGGGCCAACGTAGGCAGCATCGTCTTGAGGACGACTTCCCGCTCCAACGTCACGTCGCGGGCCAGGTAAACGGCCGCCATGCCCCCCTGCCCAATCAGGCTGTTTACTTGATAATGGTCAATCTTCTGTCCGATTAAGATGGTTGGATCTGACATTGATGAAAGTCCCAAGAAAATTTCAGGGGC
>JANTHP010000462.1 GCA_024762395.1 Anaerolineae bacterium
ATGGCCGCAATCCAGGGGATGCGCCGCCCCCAGCGCGTTTGCGTTTTGTCCGACCAGTACCCGGCTAATGGATCGTTGATTGCATTCCACAGCCCGTACACTGACCAGGCCAGACCAACCCAGGCCGCTTTTAAGCCCAACACATCAATGTAGAGGAATTGGATGTAGGTGGAGAAAGCCTGGTAGGAAAGGGCAACTGCCAGCGAGCCGGAGGAATACAAAATCATTTGATGGCGCGGTAATGAGGACTGCTTGCTCATGGATGCCTCCATATTAGCCCTGGTTGAGAGGAATTGATGCAGAATGATCGAAGCGTATCGGAAATGACTGTATCAGATTTTAGCGGCAGGGGCAATTGGTACGGCCGTCATCCGGCTATTATGAATTGTGACTAATCAATGATAAAATGTAACTATACAGCTACCAGAGATAGTTACGATAAAATAACGCTATATCAAGCCACAATATAAGGAGTAATTTAAATTGCCACAAGTAGAACTACGATCTAACGAAACGCAAGAACAGTTATTGCGACGTTTTCGCAAGGAAGTTACCAAAAGTCAGATTATGAGCGAAATCCGTCGCCGTCGCTGGTATGTCTCAAAAAGTGAAACGCGCCGTATTGAGAAGAAGAAAGCGATTCGGCGTAACCGCAAGCGGGGGCCAAATAAAAGTTAACGCAGCTTTTTTCTCAAAGAGTTTATTGACGCCTGGTATGTAATGGGCAATTTCGCTCTTTTTGCTGTGACTCCCAGTGGCTCACAGCCGCTGGCCGTACCGCCAAACGCTCAAGATTTTACAGATTTGTACAAGGGGTTGTCGCTGGGTGTTTACTCTGTCTGGCGCACCTTTAATCACAATCAATTCCTTCGTCTGGACGCGCATTTGTCCCGCACGCGCCGCTCGATGGCGCTGCTGGATTGGGCGGTTGAGTGGGATGAAACGGCCGTTCGCCGCGCCATTCATACCATCACAACCAATGCGCCTTACCCGGAAATGCGGGTGAGGCTGGATGTGTTGGCTGAATCGGCTCGTCAGTTGGGGACGGAAAGCCGCATTTTGCTGGCAGTGATGCCTTTTACGCCGCTGCCGCAATCGTTGTATGAATCGGGTGTGGCTTTGGGGATTGCGCGAGGGTTGGAACGGGAACGGCCGTTAGCCAAAACGGCCGATTTTGCCGTTAAACGCCGCGCTTTCCAATCCGGCCGCGTTAATGATTGCCTGATATTGGATGAAGACGGCCGTATTCTGGAAGGAACCGGCTCTAATTTTTATGCTGTGCGCGATGGCGTGGTCTGGACGGCGGGGGCGGGGGTGTTGGAAGGCATCACCCGGCAAATTATCCTCGATTTGCTGCCGGAGCTGGGCATCCCGCTGCGTCTGGAACCTGTTCATACCGACGACATTGCTCATTTGGATGAGGCGGCGATTAGCAGTTCATCGCGGGGATGGCTGCCTGTGGTTGAGATTGACGGGCAGATGGTGGGTAACGGCCGTCCCGGTCCCATCTCGCAGCAAATGATGGCGGCATACAGGGCTTATGTGGCTGAGGCGGTGAAGACGGCCGTTTAACTTTTTGTTAAAAATTATAAATTATGTTACCATTCAATCCCGGTAAGGAAATGAAATGAGACGATACAAAACTAACCGGGAAAGGGCGTTAGCGCCCATCAAAACAATACTTGCGGGAAATTCTCCCGACTGCAATTAATAGCCTGATCCTTTTGGATTGGGCTTTTTTTTTGCCAGTAGAACGATTTGGTAGATCGTTTGTAACTATTCAGGCGCCCCTTAGGGTTCGTTCGTTATTAACTTTGGACTTTGACCGGAGATTAGAAACTGGAGACTAGAGATTAACCACTCTCCAGTCTCCAGTCTCCAATCCCGCAAAGCGCCAAGTTGTTTCTGATGGTCATGCTAAAAAATTTGACAAATCTTCTCGGCAGCGCTGTATGGTTACAATCGTTTTACGGAGGAACTAAGCATGTCAGACATAATTTTGCCGGGATTGATTGACGTACACACTCATCTGCGTGTACCGGGCGGCGAACACAAAGAAGATTTTGCCACCGGCACGGCCGCGGCCCTGGCCGGCGGCGTCACGATGATTTTGGGAATGCCTAACACCTCGCCGCCGCTGTCCACACCGGAAGCGCTGCAAAACGCTTACGCCCAGGCGCAGGCCGATGCGCGCTGCGATGTCGGCTTGTTTGCCGGGGCCAGCCCGGAGCAAATTGACCGGCTGCCGGAACTGGCGAGCCATGCGGTTGCTCTCAAAATTTACCTCAACGACACGTTTGGCCCGCTGCGGGTGGAGGATGTGCCTACTTTACGCGCCTGTTTCCAGACCTGGCCGGAAGATAAAATGATTGCCATGCACGCCGAAAAGCAGAGTGTGGCGGTGGGGATTGGGTTGGCGGCGGTTTACGGCCGTCCCGTCCACTTCTGCCACATCAGCCGCAAAGAAGAAATCGAACTCATCGCCGACGCCAAAATGCGCGGTTTGCCGGTAACGTGCGAGGTGACGCCGCATCATTTGTTCATGGATGAGACCGATTTTGCGCGCTTAGGTCCGTTGGGCGATATGCGGCCCGTGTTGGGGACGCCGGATGATGTGGCGGCTTTGTGGGCGCATCTTAATGATACCGTTGATTGCATTGCTACCGACCACGCGCCGCACACGTTGGCGGAGAAATGGTCTGAAACGCCCCCGCCGGGCGTGGCCGGACTGGAAACATCGCTGGGTTTGATGATGACGGCCGTTACCCAAAACCGCCTCAGCCTTGACCGACTCATCCAGCTCATGCACGCCAACCCGCGCCGCATTTATAATTTACCGGAACAACCCGACACCCGCGTCGAATTTGAAATGACTCCCACCGTCATTCGCAATGAAGCGATGGTGAGCAAATGCGGCTGGACGCCTTTTGACGGTGTGGAAGCGGTCGGGCGCGTCAAGCGGGTTGTTTTGCGCGGCGAAGTTGTCGTTGAAGGTGGGAAAGTAATCTGTCAGCCCGGTTTTGGACAAGTAATCCCTGTGTAATGATTAAAGACTCTTTTGGAATTTGCGGGGTTGACTAACCGTGAAACCCTTCGGCATCACTCAGGGCAAGCGGTGATGCGTGACCAGAGAACCTTCACGTTTCACGCATCACGT
>JANTHP010000463.1 GCA_024762395.1 Anaerolineae bacterium
CCTTGTAAGCCGCGTCAGCCGGTTCAAAACGGCCGCCGCGATTCAACAGCGTCACCACACTCGGCCACAACTCAGCAGGAACGGCCGCTTTCCACACCGCCTCATCGTAAACCGCTTTGGACAGATGGGCGTGCGCCTCGCGGAAGATACGCATCTCTTCGTCAGAAGCGGGCGGCAGCGTCTCCGAGCCGTCCTCCTTGTCGCCAAAAGCGAGATTGGCGCACAAGGCCAGGAAATAATGCTCCATCCGGTCGAAATTCCAGCCTTCGCCCAGCCCGTCCTTGCCAAATCCGGCCAGACCCAGCTTTTTGCCGACGGCGATCATGAATGCTTCCATGCCGATAGGCATTTCCTCGCCGTCCACCGTTACCGTTTCCGTCAAGGGCGCGATGAGCGGCTGGCGCACTTTGGACATCTTGGTCACCACATCGGGCGAGGTGTGCGACGTGCCCCACCGTTCAAGGTAGGTGATGTCGGGGATGATGTAGTCGGCGTACATGGAGGTTTCACCCACCACCACGTCGCAGGCGATGAAGAGCGGGATTTTCTTGGGGTCGCCCAGCATCTCCAACTGCACATGGCCGGCGGGAGAGGCAAAAGCGACCGTGCCTTTGTTGGTAAACAGCGCTTTGATGGGGTAGGGATAGCCGTCGGCGGCGCTGGGGATGACGTTTTGGTACAGCTCGCCGGTGAAGGGATACCACGGCCGTTTCGCCGGATACCCTTCAAACAACGTGCTGTTCTCGTAAGCGGTGCGCTCGCGGTTGACGTAGATGCCGAATTTCTTCAGGCCACCCGGCGCGCCGATGACGTTTGATTTGGGGAACGGCGCGCCCGGTTTGGAACCGTCTTCGTGCCAGTGACCGCCGCCGCCGGCCATGCCGCCCTTCCAATCCACCGCGCCAACCAGCACGTGCAGCATGACGATGGCTGTGCCGTTGTAGTAGCCGTTGGTGTGTTCCACCGGGCCGCGATAGAACTCGACGCCCACCTTCTTGCCGTGACTGGTGAATTCGTCGGCCAGTTCCAAGATGTCGCGCACGGGCACGCCGCAGAAGTCGGCGTACTCTTCCAGCGTCATCTCCTGCGCCCGTTCCAGCAGCATTTGCAAGGCGGATTTGACGGGAATGCCGTTAACCTGCGTATCCACAAACAAGCCGGCGAAGGAGTCGGCCGTTTCGCTCAACGCCGGGGTTCCTTCTAGCATCACCACCCGGCTGGAGATCGGGTTGCCGTCGTCGTCGTTGGGCACGTCCAGCCCGGCGTCTTCCGGCTTGAGGAATTTCATCGTGTCCTGCCGCACCAGATGGGTGGCGTCGCTGAAGCTGGTTTCATCGTTGGCGTTGGCGACTGCCTTGTTGGGCGCAGCCAGGAAGTTGGCGTCGTAGCGCTCGTTTTCCAGCATCCAGCGCACCATGCCCATAGCGATGGCCGCGTCTGTGCCCGGTTTGGGGGCCAGCCATTTCCACGCTTTGGCGGCGGTATGGCTCAACCGCGGGTCCACGACGGCGATTTTCATGCCCCGCTCCACCATGCTGGTGGTGATTTTGGGCGTCATGTTAGTGGGGCCGAAGTTGGCCTCGAACGGGCTGGTGCCGAAGTAGATGATGAATTCGCTGTTCATCGAGTCTGGTTTCATGTGGTCTTTGTTGCCGGTCATCATCTTGTAGGCGATGTGATGGCTCTGCTCGCAGATGGTGGTGTGCAGGTAGAAGTTGGTGGAGCCGAAGCTTTCGTAGGTGAACCGTTTGGCTAATTCTTTACGGCCGTGTTCGATCCGCCCGCCCAAAAAGACAAACTGGTTGTTCACCGGCCCCTTGTCGGGATGATCAGGGTCAATCAGCACGTCCAGATGGGCCGCGTGCTTGTTTTTAAAGTCGTCAATCGTCATCTCGCCGGATACCACAGAATCGGTGTCCGCCGCCAGTTCCTGCGACAGTTCCGGGTCGCGCAGCTTGTAAATGTCCTTCAAACCATCCACAGACCCTTCGCCGAACAAGTCGCCGCCGTTGACGATCTCGTCAATCGCCTGATTGAAATCAATCGTCTCCCATTTGTTCTCGCCGCGCTTACCGGCCCGCTTGAGAACCCGGCGCACGCGGTAGGGATCGTACACGACCTGGACGCCGGCCTGCCCTTTGGGGCACAGCGGGGCGTCAATTTTGGCCGATTCGGTTAGCGGCGTCTCTTCGGGGATATGGGCCAGCATGTTTTGCGGGCTGTACGGGTTGCCGTCAATTTTTACCAGGACGCCTTCCTGGATTTTGGCCTTGATGGTGCAGGCGTTGTGGCAGTTTAAGCAGATGCTGTACAAAACGTGTTCCGGGTTACCCAGCGGGAACGGGTCGTAGCTGTTGGCCTGGGCCAGCATCTGCTGCACATGCGGGATCGATCCCAGCAAAGCGGCCGTGCCGCCAACCAGCGCCGACGTCTTCAAAAAATCGCGGCGGCTGAGGCCGCAGGAGTCGGGTTGCACTATTTTTTCACTCATTTTACTTAACCTCCTTCTGCAAACGAGGGAGAACAATGTCGCCGGCCAGGAAAACTAAAACGGCCAGAGAAACAATCCATACAAATAACATCCATTCCGAGAATGTGGGCGCATAGGAGAAGATCAAACCAGGGCCGGTGTAGGCCGCTTGCAGCCCTTCCAACTCTTCGCGGGCCAGCGCCGGAATCACCAGGTTTAATTTGGCCGCCAACGCGGAAATCAAAATCAGGAATGAGGAGAGGGCGGCCAATCCTTTACTGGCCGGTTTCAGGGCTAACAACAAGAGGGGAACGAGGATGCCTAATCCCAAATGGATGAGCCAGAAGACCCACCAGTAGTCGCCGAACAGTACGGCGCGAATGGCTTCCGCTTTAGCGGGAACGCCTGCATAGAGTCCGGTGGAATAATCGGCCCATTCAAAAATGACTAACACGATTAGCAGGAGCAGCATAGCGCGGATTAAAGGCCGGGCGATGCCGTCGTTCAATTTCGCCAAGACGTAAGCGCCGAGGACGGTAGCGGCTATGCCGCCTAAACCGCCTTCGACCAGAAAGAGCAGCGGCGTCAAGCCGGATTCCCAGGCGGGCCGCGCGCCCACGACGCCAAACAAAGCGCCCTCTGCGCCGGAGAAGATGATGGCGAAGGGGATGGCCAGGAA
>JANTHP010000464.1 GCA_024762395.1 Anaerolineae bacterium
AAAAATGCAGCGTGCGGAATGCGGCGTGCGGAATAAATGTCAATCCGCGTCACCCGTGTTCATCCGCGTCCCATTTGTATCCTTACTCCTTCTGGTTTTGCTGTTGGGCGGCGTTTCTCTGGCCCGTGCCGATGAAATGGCCTTGACGCAGACGGTGCAGGCCAGCCAAACGGCCGTTTACCAGCTAGAGATTCACAACGAAACGGCCGCAGCCCATGACTACGCCCTTTCCCTAATCGGCCTGCCCGACGGGTTGACGGCGACGTTTACCCAGGGCGGCCCCCTTGTTAATCAGGTGACGATTCCGGCAAACGCTTACGGGCTGCTGACGCTGCGGGTGGCTGTCCCGGCGGATACGGCCGTTGGCCATTACACCGCCCAATTTACGGCCGTCCGCGACGATGGCGACAGTCTGGCTATGCCCGTCACCCTCAACGTGGAAAACACCTATGCCGTCAAAATTGTCAGCCAAAATTTGAATTTGGCTGCCTTCAGCGGCAAGGATTTCGCCTTTGATGTCACGGCCGTTAACAGCGGCGCCGCCCCGGTGACCAACCTGGCGCTGGCCGTAGACGCTCCGGCCAAGTGGATCATTCAAACAACCCCGGAGACGATTCCTACATTGGCGGCGGGCGCTGAAACATCATTCCACGTGGTAATTACCGTCCCAGCCTCACAAGCCGCCGCCGACCAGGAGATCAAGCTGGCGCTCACCAGCGATCAGACGACCAGCCCGGACAGCCCGCTGGTGGTACGCGTCCAAAACAGCCCGACTTTTTTATACCTGGCCTTAACCGTCATGGGATTAGCCATCATCGGCGCAGTCGTCTACTTCCGCCGCAAAGGCCGGCGCTAAAACGAGTAATCAGTCATCAACAAGCAGTTTATAACTATACAGCGTTGTCGAGAAGATTTGTCAAATTTTTTAGCATGACCAGGCGTTTACCGGGCCAAATTTGACAAATCTAAGGGCCCTCCTGAATAGTTACAGCAGTTTTACCAATTACCGATTACCGATTACCGATTACTGATAACAAGGAATAATCATGACTACAACAACTGTAACTCACACAAAAACACCCCGGCGTATGCAGCCCCTTTGGATTATCGCCCGGAAGGAAATAAGCGATGCTTTTCGCAACCGCCTCTTTCTCACCGCGATGATCATGCTCCTGGGCTTAAGCCTGATTGCCATCGGCCTGGGGTCGCTCAGCGTGCGCACCCAGATGAATGATTACCTGCAATCGGTGCAAATCCTGACCGATTTAGGCCGTACCGACTTCCCGGCTGCGCCTTCGCTCAATCCCATCGCCATTTCCAAGAATTTCATCAACTATCTGGCGATGGTGGGGGCGCTGCTGGCCATGATTCTGGGCTTTACGGCCATCAACAAGGAGCGTCAGGCTGGCACGCTGCGCCTCATCCTGTCCCGCCCTGTCTACCGGGATCAGTTTCTCACCGGCAAGGTTTTAGGGAATGCCCTTTTGCTGGCGGCGCTGATGACGGCCGTAGGTCTAATCACATTCCTGGCCATTGGTCTTATCGGCCGTGTCTGGCTCACCGGCGACCAAATCATCCGGCTGGCCCTGACAATGGGCATGTCCTGGCTCTACCTGATGACCTTCTACTTGTTGGCCCAGTTCTTTTCCCTGCTGCTGCCCAACAGCAACCATGCCCTGCTGCTGACCGTCATCGTCTGGCTCGTCTTCGCCTTCATCTTCCCTCAAATTGGCGACACGATGGATCTGGACAACCAGCTTCCCGGCGGCTTTTTCGCCACGCTAGGATTGGACAAAGCAGGCGAGGAAAAGGCGTTGCAGCAGTTCAAATGGTACGAAACCGTGCGCGACGGCGTCGAAGAGCTGTCGCCCACCAAACATTACGAACGTATCAGCTATGCCTTGCTGGGTATCAAAAAGCAGTTCAACGAAAACACCTGGCAGGAGGTCATGCAGCTCAAATTAATTAACCTGATTGGTTTAATCGTTCCCATCGTCCTGCTTTTAAGCGCCTCTTACATCGTGTTCCTCAGGCAGGAAACGTAAAACGTGATGCGTGATGCGTGACCAAAGTCGTTTCACGCATCACGCATTACGTATCACGGCAAACCTTACAAAATCCGAAAAACTTATATCTACAATAAAAAGGAAAAACATCATGTCTAAGAAAATTTATACCTTCATGTTCATGGCAATTTTGTCAGCTTTATTACTGGCTGCCTGCGGCGGCAGCAAAGCGCCCGCGGCTTCAGCATCCAGCGGCAGCGCGCCTGCCGCCGACGGCCCCGACACCGATGGGGACGGCATTCCCGATTCGGCCGAAAAAGTGCTGGGAACCGACCCCAACAATGCCGATACGGATGGCGACGGGCAAAATGATTTAGCCGACCAAAATCCGACAATGGCCGACAATCCTATCCAGGAAAGCAGCACAACCCAAGGATTCACCATTAGCGGCTTGCTGGTGGAAAATAATGTAGATGCCAACGGCGCCGGCGTACCGGATCATCTGGAGTTTAAAGTGACGAACACGGGTACGGCCGATTTGACTAATTTCGACATTTACTACACGATTACCGACAAAGATACAGGCGCTGTGCAGGGGTATTACCGCACGCTGCCCGGTTTCGTCGTAAAACCCGGCGAGACCAAAGACATCCATTTTGACAATACCGGCCAGCCGGATCATTTCAGCGTAAATCCCAACAGCGCTTTTTACACAGACCAAAACGGTCTGACGCTGGAGGTGACATTACACGCGCCGGGGCTGGCGCCGCAAACCGGCACGGTGGATAAAGACCCCGGTGGGGCGGAAGGCGGCGTGGAATAAATAATTGGAGCCTGGCAAAAATTTCTGCTACCAGAGTAATTGAGTAATTACGTAATTACGTAATTACTCAATTACCAGAGTACGCGTTAAAAAAACGCCAATGTCCAGAAATAAGATAATATCCTGAAAAAATTGTGAATTGACAATTGATTAGGGTCTTATGGAGATAAGATGCGCGTTTTAGTCGTTGAAGATGAACCCCGGATGGCCAAACTGATCCGGCAGGGGTTGGAAGAAGAAGCGTATGCGGTGGATGTGGTGGACAACGGCCGTGACGTTCTCCTTTGGGCGCAAAGCGC
>JANTHP010000465.1 GCA_024762395.1 Anaerolineae bacterium
TCGGTAAACCGCAGATGACGCAGATTTCGCAGATTAGTGCCATATACCAGAGAAAAATCTGCGTCATCTGCGAAATCTGCGGTTAAATCTCATTACCAATTTAATTCTTTAACTTCCATCAAGATTGACCAATCTGACTAGACAAATCTGACAAGTAGCTTATCGGAGAAAGAATAATGGGACACGGATTTTACGGATAAACACAGATTTTTTAACGTTTTTAGCCTAAAAATCCGTGTTTATCTGTGTTAATCCGTGTCCTGTCTGCTAGGCAATAACCTCCGGTTCCTTTTCCCAAATTGGCAGTTCGATGAAAAAAGTGCTGCCAGGGCAAGTTTCTTCATTGCATTCAGCGCTTTTAGCCCAAATGCGACCGCCGTGCGCCTCCATAATCCCTTTAACAATAGGCAGCCCCAGCCCTGGGCCACCACCCTTAAAATCAATCTTGCTTGATGAATGCAAAGAGACATCCGAAGCGCTGGTGAACCGGCCAAAAATCGTTTCCAAATTTTCAGGGTCAATACCAATGCCGGTATCGGTAATTTGAATGACAATATAGCCGGACACATTCCCTGCTGCCTGTTCCATGAGTGTAGACTGCCCCGTAATCGTCACTCGCCCGCCATCCGGCGTATATTTCAGAGCATTGGTAATCACTTTGGCAAACGCTTTGGCTAACTTTTCAGGATCGCCGAATGTTCTCTGCTCCCCTTCAAACGGCATAACAATCAGATCAACTTTGCGCTGATGGAAATACTTATCAAGATTATCGGCAACCAATAAAATTAATCGCTCCAAGTCAATGGATTGATAATTGAGGTCAATGGATTGCAAATCAATCAGCGAAATATCAATCAAATCGTTAATGATGACCTTCATGCGCTGAATACCATTTTCCAAACCGTCAATGAAAATGCGCTGCCGGCTGTCCGGTTTGGTTTCGATTCGCAGCATGTTGGCGTACCCCTCTAAAATTGTCAGGGGCGTTCGTAATTCGTGCGCCGACACGGCGATAAAGTTAGATTTACTTTGCTCGAACCGCTCGATTTCCCGCCGCAAATCAGCCATGTGCTGCAAGATGTTGGCGCGGTCAATGTCGCTGGCAAGCTGCGACGCCTCAATCAAAGCCAGGGAGTACAAACCATCCATTTCCAGCCAGCTTGCCAGCGCGTCGCGGGGCATAAAATCTCGCGCCAGCCCCTGCCCGATTTCTTGTTTCAGCACGCGCAAAATGGTTAGCCAATCGTAGGCGGCCGGAGCGTCATGGCCAATGGCTGTCAGCGCCCAGTAGTGAACAGCCAACAGTTGGCTTTCGCGCGTTTGGCCAATATTTTGGGCCAGCATGTTCAAAAAATCGGCGACATCTTCTTTGTCGGGGAGAAGTGTAGGCGCTTTGTTGATGGTTTTCTGGCAAAGCGTCGCGGTTTGGCGGTGGAGCCAGAGTCTTAATCCAGCGTTCAAGGTAACGGCCTCTCTTGTTCAGCGATTACGCGGTTGTAGGCAATGCCGTTTTCACGGGCAAAGCGGCGCAGCGCGGTCAGGGCGCGCTGGCTGTACCAACGATACCGGTCGGATTTGTTCATTTTCTGTTCGGGCGGGGCGAATAACCCGAAATTGGCTTTCATGGGCTGAAAATGTTTGGCGTCGGCATGGGTGACGTAATGACAGAGCGCGCCCAGCATGGTTTTGGGCGGCCAAATGGCGGGATATTGACCTTGCAGCAAACGGGCTGCATTGATCCCAGCCACTAAACCGGAAGCGACGTTGCCCATGTAGCCCTCAACGCCGGTGATTTGCCCGGCAAAGAATAGGTCGGCGCGGCGGCGGAACTGCATGGTGGGGTGCAGCATATGGGGGGCGTTGATGTAGGTGTTGCGGTGCATCATGCCGTAGCGCATGAATTCGGCGTGTTCCAAGCCGGGAATGAGGCGCAGGACTTTACGCTGTTCGCCCCATTTGAGGTTGGTTTGGAAGCCGACGATGTTGTATAGGGTTCCGGCGAGGTTGTCCTGGCGGAGTTGGACGATGGCGTACGGCCGTTTTCCTGACCTCGGATCCGTCAACCCCACCGGCCGCATGGGGCCATACGCCAACGCATCTTTTCCTCGCTTAGCCATCACCTCAATCGGCATACAGCCCTCGAAAAAATGGGGATCGTCCAGTTCAAATTGGCGCAGGGAGATGGTTTCAGCGGCGACAACGGCATCGTAGAACCGTTCGTACTCTTCCCGCGTCATGGGGCAGTTGATGTAATCCCCCACCTCCAATTCACCGTTGTCATAGCGAGATTGACGAAAGGCGATGTTCATGTCAATTGTTTCGTGGTTGACGATGGGAGAAAGGGCGTCGTAAAAGTAGAGGTGTTCCTGCCCGGTCAGCCGGGCGATGGCGGCGGTTAAGGCGGGGGAGGTCAAGGGGCCGGTGGCGATGATGGCGGGGGTCTCGGGCACGGCCGTTACCTCCTCCCGCATCAGTTCAATGTTAGGATGGGACGCAATCCGCTCTGTGACGCAGGCAGAAAATTGTTCTCGATCCACAGCCAGAGACGATCCGGCGGGAACGGCCGCTGCCGCCGCGCAAGCCAACACCATCGAACCCAGGCCGCGCAGTTCCGCCTTAAGCAGCCCAGGCGCTTTATGCGGCAAAACCGATCCCATCGAATTGCTGCAAACCAACTCCGCCAGCCGATCCGTCGTGTGGGCGGGCGTTGTCTGGCGCGGGCGCATTTCGTACAGGCGTACCTGAACGCCCAATTCGGCCGCTTGCCAGGCAGCCTCTGTTCCAGCCAATCCACCGCCGACGACTTGTAACACTTTCGACATAATATCAATTTTAACACATCAGCCGTCAATTGCGTTGTTAAACTCTGTGTGTTTTTTGTAAAAAAGAGTTAATGACATTGATCATCTTGACGTGCCTGGATCGCAAATTTTATGATACAGAGAATCAGGGTATCTATCATTATTTCAAGAGGGAATCATATGACTCACATTCTGCAGACAATTGATTTACAAAAGCAGTACCAAATGGGCGAAGTGACCGTGAATGCGTTGCAAGGCGTGGATTTTACCGTTGAAAAGGGGGAATTTGTGGCCATCATGGGGCCGTC
>JANTHP010000466.1 GCA_024762395.1 Anaerolineae bacterium
GATGAAGCGCGGCTATACCAACGCCGAGTACCGCGCCCTCGTCCAACACATCCGCGAAATCCTGCCCGATGCGGCCATCCACTGCGACATCATCGTCGGCTTCCCCGGTGAAACAGAGGCCCAATTCCAGGAAACGTATGATTTATTAGCCGATTTGAAGCTGGATAAAATCCATCTGGCCCGTTACAGCCCGCGCCCCGGCACGGTCAGCGACCGCAGAATGGATGATGATGTGCCGGACGCAGAGAAACGGCGTCGTTTTCACTTGATTGAAGCGCTGCAAAAGGAAATTCTGACGAAAAAGATGCAGCCCTGGCTGGGCCGGACGGTTGAGGTGTTGGTGGAGGATACGCACAAGGGAAGATGGCGCGGCCGTTCGCCGCAGGGGAAGCTGGTTTTCTTTGACGATCCGCGTGCGTTGAAGGGTGAAATTGTCCAGGTGAAAATCACCCATGCTGGCCCCTGGAGTATGTCGGGCGAGGCGGTAGACCGACCACAGTCACAGCCCGTAAACGGTATTCCGTTATCGGTATTTGGCTAACGGCTTACGCGGTCGTATAGAACCCGGCGCGTTTGCCGTTTTGGCTAAGAACGGCCGTTAAATTATCCCCCGCATTCACCATATAAGCCCCCATCCCGGCCGCTTGCAGCAATGGCATAAGCCCTTCGGATGAGTTCCGGCCCCCAAACGACTCCGGATTAACCATCACAGCCACAATACGTAACCCACGCCGCGCAATTTGGCGAACGGCCGTTACCCATTCCTGCCCGGTATTAGGCGTCACAATAATCACCGTCGTGCCGCGTGGGAACAAATACGCCTCCGCCTCCAGCACATCTTCCACCGGCGCCTGTCCCTGCGCCCGCAAGACAGACAACGTCTCCAAAATCCGGTTCAACTGCCGTTCGCCCCGGTCTGGCTGGAGAATCTCATTCGACTGTCCATAGGCCGCCATTCCCACCGCCCGGTCCCGCCGCAAAAAATATTGCGCCAGCGAGGCGGCAATGGCGACTGTGTACTCTTCAGTTGTTTCCGGCAGTTCAAATGCATCCAACTGCATCCAGGGCGGCAGCGCGTTCAAATCCTTGATGGCGTTATTTTTAGGCGCGATATGGCTAAAAGCCGCCATATCCGGCACAATCCAAATATCAGCCAGCGGGTCTAATTCAAATTCCTTCACAATAAGCCGGTCGCGGCGGGCCGTGCTGGGCCAATGAATACGGCTAAAGCTGTCCCCCGGCGCATAATCGCGCACCCCGGCGGCATTCGTCGTCACATAATGCGTCCGCCGCCGCAGCGCATCGCCCCCCGGTAAAATACCAATCGGCAGCGCAAACTGGTGAATGTCAAAAGTCAGCGGATAGATGACTACATTCGTCGTCGCTGGAAAATGGCGTTCCATCGGAAAAAGGCCGAACGGGTCGCTGGTGCGCAGGCGGATGGGGCCTAACTGATAGCGGCCCCGTTCCTGGCAAATCGTGTTTACCCGCCAGGTGTAGCTGTTTCGCCCGCCCAAATTGTTGATAACATGGCTGCTGTAATGACCGGGCAGCGTGCCAAAATCGCGTACCTCCAGCCATAGTTTGGGTACGATGCTGGTGTTGTGGACGATGAACCGTTCTTCTAACGGCCGTCCGACTTGTGTGCGGCGAGTGCGCGTACCGCGAGAAAGCGCGACCCAATTCAGGTTTATCCACGCCCAGGCAAACGAGATAATGATCAGCAAGCCCAGCAAATAAGCCAGGTTGAAGATGAGCGCGTTCCCCGTCATCAGGCCGCTTAACAAGGCAATCAGGGCTAAAAGAAAGGCGGTTGTGCGTCTATGTTTCATGAGGAGGTATGAGCAATAAGTAATTAGTAGCTAGCAATGATTGTAAAGAGGCCAACAACTAACAACTAGCCAACTGCTTGCGCGCCGGGAACAGGTACACGCTCCAGAATTTCTTTCACAATCTCATCTGGCGAGACGTCTTTGATACGCGCCGCCGGGCCAACGATAATGCGGTGGCTCAATGCCGTAGTGGCTAACGCCTTCACATCATCCGGTAGGACAAAGTCGCGTCCAAACATGGCGGCGCGCGCTTGCCCCAGCCGGTAAATCGCTAACGCGCCGCGCGAGCTGGACCCTAGATAGACATCGGGATGTTCACGGGTTTGCCGCACAATTTCTACAATATACTGCTTGACTTGCTCATCAATGTAAATCTCTTTGATGGCTTCTTGCGCGGTCAGCAGCTCTTCCACAGAGACAACTTGTTCTAGTTTCGTGATGGGGTGGGTATACTGTTGGCGGTTAAGTATTTCGATTTCTTCGCTTTTGTCCGGGTAGCCGAGTTTGATACGGAGCATAAATCGATCTAATTGAGCTTCCGGCAGGGGAAACGTCCCTTCGTATTCGATGGGATTTTGTGTTGCCAGAGTCATGAATGGTGTGCCCAGCGGGTATGTTGTGCCATCTACGGTGACCTGTCGTTCTTCCATCGCTTCCAACAGGGCCGATTGGGTTTTTGGGGTGGCGCGGTTGATTTCGTCAACCAGGACGATTTGGGCGTGGATAGGGCCGGGGCGGAACTCGAATTCGCGGGTTTTTTGGTTGAAGACGGAGATGCCGGTGACGTCGCTGGGAAGCATATCGGGCGTAAATTGGATGCGTTGGAATTTACAACCAACTGATTTAGATAGAGATTTTGCCAAAACGGTTTTGCCGACGCCGGGAACGTCTTCGATGAGCATGTGTCCCTGGGAGAGTAGGCCGAGGACAGTTAGTTGGACGGGGTGTTTTTTGCCGACGATAACGCGCTCGACGTTTTCTACGATGCGTTTGGCGATTGCTTGAACATCTGCCATTTTTCACTCCTTGTGGTTGGTTGCTGGTTTTTGGGTAACTGTTAAGTCTCAGAGGCGACAGTCACTTGTGAAGGCCATTTGTCACGATTATTGCCTTTGGAGAAAGTGACTGTCACCTTAGTCGTTACGTTTTCGGTTGCTAATCGGTGGATATTGTAGCATAAAAGCGCTGCTTGGTGACAATTTGGGGTCAATCGTGGGTAAATCGTAGGGTTTGATGAGAGTGACGGCCGTTTCATATCCATTGTTACCAGGACAGA
>JANTHP010000467.1 GCA_024762395.1 Anaerolineae bacterium
TGACGGCACACAAATTGTCCCCCATTTTGAATGACTCATTTTGGGTAAATATGATCGGACGGGGTTATCCTGCACCAAACAGCGGATTCCGGTGGTGTACTGAACGCTTAAAAATCAATCCATCTAATCGTTTTATTTTAGATAAAGTAGCCGAACATGGAGAAGTGATTTTGGTTCTGGGCAGTCGGCGGGGAGAAAGCGCGACGCGAGACCAGGTATTAAATATGCATCAGGTCACGGGAATGAAGTTGGCGCGGCATGGACAGTTGCCTGGCGCATGGGTGTACATGCCCATTGAAGATTTCACGACGGATGATGTGTGGACGTATCTAATGCAGGTGGATTCTCCTTGGGGCGGCGATAATATGCAGTTGGCTTCGCTGTACCAATCGGCGCAGGATGGGGAATGCCCGTTGGTGGTGGATGATAAGACGAGTTCGTGTGGTAATTCCCGCTTTGGCTGCTGGGTGTGTACGGTTGTCACCCGCGACAAATCTATGGAAGCGATGATTGATTCCGGGGAAGATTGGATGATTCCGTTGCTGGAGTATCGTGATTGGCTTTCTTCGACGCAAGACCCGGCGGTAAAACCGGAACAGCGGGAGTTTCGAGGACGTGACGGCCGTATCAAAATCACCCAATCTGGCAAACTGCGTTGGCGCACCTACACGCTAGATTTTTCCCGCCAAATGCTTCGCAAATTGCTAGAAACGCAGGTAGAAATTCAACAAGACAGTCCTGCTACCGAGCTGATTAGCTTGGATGAATTACGGGAAATTCGCCGCATTTGGTTGACGGAACGGCAGGATTGGGAGGATACACTGCCGGAAATTTATACGGCCGTTACCCACCAAACGCTTGATTGGGAGCAAAACGATACCGCTATGCCCGGCCAGTTGGAAGCGGAACTATTGGCTGATTTAACGGCCGTTAACGACGTCCCCCTGCCGCTGGTGCAAAAACTATTCGATGCCGAATGGCAATATCAAGGCATGTACCGACGCGCCAAAATCCATGACCGCATCGAAAAAATCTTCCGGGCCGATTGGCGCACAAAGGCAGATGTTGATGCAGAGATAGCGCGGCGGCAAGCGGAGGCAGACGCATGATTCTACATAAAGTGGAACTGCATAATTTTGGCATCTACGGGGATAACCAAGAGCCGTTTACTCTGACACCGCAGAGCGGACAACGGTTCCAACGCCCCATCATCCTCTTTCGCGGCAAGAATGGGGTGGGAAAAAGCACATTGGCGGAAGCAATCCGACTTTGTTTGCATGGCAAATTGTCGTTAGGCAGCCGCACGCGGCAACGGGATTATGAGGAGTATTTACGACAGCGTTTACACAGAAATGAAGCGGGGGAGATGGCTGATTCGGCTTATGTTACCCTGGAATTCGAGCATGTTTTGCTAGGCCATCGTCAACACTATCGGGTGCAGCGGGTGTGGAAAATGAAACGCCGCCATCTGATGACGGAATTGCACATCTGGATAGATGGCGAGTTGCTGCTCGAAGAAGCAGATGAAAAAGAAGCCTTGTTGCGAGAGCTGGTTCCTGTTGGCGTGGCCGAGTTGTTCTTTTTTGATGGCGAAAAAATCTCAACCCTATCGGAAGAAGGGGCGGGCAGCGCCGATTTATTGGCCGATACGGTCAAGAATTTGTTGGGTCTGCATCTGGTTGAGCAATTGGATCGTGATTTGGATGTTTACTTGATGCGGCAAGAAGGGGTGCGGGAGTTAAAAGCGTATCAAGATGAATTGGCGCAACTGCATGATGACGAGGCCGAATGGAAGCGTCAGCATGACGCGGTTCATGACCAGTTGGCTGATTGTCGCCGTCAACTGAATGCCAAACAAGACGCGATTGCCTTACTGGAACAAAAAATTGCCCGCGAAGGTGGTCGTTACACCCAAACGCAAAACGCACGTCAAGCAGAGCATGATAAAATCTCGACCGCTATTGCTCAGGCTGAACAAGAGATTCATGAGTTAAGCCGAGGGGTGATGCCGTTTGCCGTCGCCCCCAACTTGCTGCGGGCGGTGCAAACGCGGCTGGAACAGGAAGCGGTTTATGAAAGCTGGCAAGCGTCACAGCCACTCTTGCAGGAAGTAGAACGCATTCTTAGGGAACCGGAACCAATTTATGAAGTAGATACAGCTAAATCGTCTGAGCCTGACCCACGAATCGACCAAATCGAGGCGTTTTTGCAAACGAACAAACAGCCGCCGATGCCGGAAGCAGAGGTGGTGCATCGCGTTTCCCCTGAAAAGCGGGGCGTGTTGTTGAACTGGATTGATGAGGCGTTGACAACGGCTCCGCGCCAGTTGGCGACCGTATTGCAAAAACGGGAGGCGTTACAAACACAATTAAAAGCGGTTGACGAGTCGTTGTCTCGTGTGCAGGTGGTGGATATTTTACGGCCGTTGCAAGACCAACTGCGCCAAGTAGAGCGAGAGGTAGGGCGTCTGGAAGCAGAACAGGAGCGGCTAACCGCCGAAGATGGACGACTCGCCTACCATTTAGAACGCATCGTGGGCAGCAAGCGGCGGGTGAGAGAGCAAATCGCCGGGATTGAAACGCATGAACACCGGATTAAGTTAGCTGTGCGTACGCAAATGTTGCTGGAGAAATACCAAAAACGGCTGACGGAACAAAAGCTGGCGCAGTTAGCGATGCAGTTGCGCCAACGATTCAACCAGTTAAGCCGCAAGCGTAATTTTGTGGAGCGGATAGAGATTGACCCGGAAACATTTGGGATGATGCTCTACCGGGCTGGCAAACCATTCCCCCGTACCCAACTATCGGCAGGTGAACAGCAGATGTTTGCGATTGCGGTGTTGTGGGCGTTGCGGGAGGTGTCGGGACGGCCGTTACCGATCATCATTGATACGCCCCTCAGCCGTTTGGACGACGACCACCGGCAGGCGATTTTGGCCGAATTTATGCCCCAGGCGGCGCAGCAGGTGATTGTGCTGGCAACAACGACAGAGATTGATGATGAGACGGCGGTTTTTTTGGAAACGGCCGTGTCGCGGTCTTACCTGTTAGAGGCAGAGCAAGCCACCACACAAGCCAGTGAACAAACAATAGCCAGACAAGCG
>JANTHP010000468.1 GCA_024762395.1 Anaerolineae bacterium
GCGTGGTTTCACAATCTAAATGCTCAACCGGGCGATCATTTGCTATTCACAGTGATAGATGGCGAAGAAAAACGATACCGGATTGATTTTCAACCACGCAAGGAGCGAGATGAAGGGAGCATTGCAGCGCGCAACCGGGAATTTGTGGAAATTGGTTTGAAACTGATGCAGAAACGGCCGTATGGCATCACTACGTGGGATTTCACAACATATCTACTGGCAACCGGCTTTTATCGTCATCCCGTTCCCCCCGATCCATTCAGTGAATTGTGGCACGACGGCATCATTACCCCTGTCATTTATGGCGAAGAACCTGATCCGCCCCAACCGGAACCAGAACCTTTAATCAGCGCGCTGTTTGGGCAGGCAATACAGGAGTACGATTACGAAAACCCACCCGATTTACCCCGCGCTTACGACCCCAATTACGGCCGTCGCCATGCCCGCAAATCACGTAAAGCGCGCCGGGGAAGCGTTACCAGCTTTACTTTGCGCGTCAACCACCGCGCCCTGCCAGAAGTATGGCGAGACATCGAACTGGCCGAGGACAACACCCTGGAAGACCTGCACCTGACCATTCAATCAGCTTTTCATTGGCTGGACGACCATCTCTATTCCTTTTATCTTAGCGGCGATCAACGGGATCGCGGCAGCGAAATCGGCAGTCCCTGGTCTGACACAGCTTTGCATACTCATCAAGTGCAAATGGCGCAGCTCGACCTGTCTGAAGGCCAGACCTTCCTTTACTTCTTCGATTACGGCGACAGCCATGAATTTGACGTGACGACGTTAAAAATCAATCCACTCGCGCCTAAAGCTGGCTACCCTCGTATTTTAGATTATCATGGCGAAGCCCCGCCCCAATATCCAGACATTGACGAGGAAACAGGCGAAATGAGTTGGGATCCATACCGGCATTGGCAATCGTGACAGGCATAAACCCAACAGGAGGCCAAAATGCAAGACAATGACTCATTGGATGAAATGAGATGGCGTATTCAGGAATCGCTAATTCAGGCCAAACGAGATAAGCTGCGCGATGAATATGATATGCAGGCTAGTTACACCGCCCCTGGTTTACCTCCCGAAGCGGAAATTGAATGGTTAGACAGCGTTCTTGAATTTGAACGGCAGTTTGAAAACGTTAAAATCATCACGGTTCGTGAACGGATTGGCGATCCACCACTGAGACCGCTTGATGAAATCCCTTTGTATGCGCTGGAGCAAGCGGTAACTGATTTGCTTGATTTGCTGGCAGAAAATGGCGTGGGCGTGGACTTTTTGGGCGATTTTGATGATATTGCCGCCTATCGCTATTTGACGGAGGAACTGCTCGATGAGGAGATTGACGACCTTCGCGGCGGTTGGATGTCTGTTTTTACGCCCAGTACGCCGGAATATGATGTGCAGATGTGGGTGGAAAATTTTGTGATGGATTTGTTCACGCAGGAACGAGATTATTTTCTCTCCGGTTTGGATAAGCAGCCGCTTTTTAACAGGCAGGGGGAGCCGATTACGGCCGTTCAATTCCGCAATCAAATCAAAGCCGTCTGGAAACATTTGCCAGCCACCAACCGCTTCTCGGTTGAGCCAATTACCATTCAGGTTGAGGGGGAGGAGGGGACGGTAACGGCCGTCATCACCTGGCGCAACGACAAAAACGAAACCATCGGACAAGTCGAATCCACCTTCCGCTTGCAGCCCAGCCCCTACACTGGTTGGGACGTGGTACAAACCTCGCTATTGGATGATTTGTTGGCGATGCTGCGTTAACTACTCTGCGGTGCGTTCTCCGGTTCAAGCCCCTCCATCTCCAGCCAATCCAGAATGCGCTGCCGCAGCCGTTTTTGCTGAAAAGCGTACCAGCGCTGTTCCTCGGCTAAATGCCGCCCCAAAATATCCCGAAAACGGCCAAATGCGCCACGGCCGTGCGTTGCCTTGAGCAATTGGTTTTGCAGACATGCATCTTCAATGGTAACGATAAAATCCTGCATATCATTATACGCTTCATGCGATTCAGCCCTCGGAATCTCGATAATGCGGGAACCGTAATCCCGCTCAACCAAATCCGCTTCCCGCACGGCTTCTTGCTGCCAGTCAGGTAAATGGCTCTGCGCCAGCGCCGCTTCCAGGTCAAATTCATTGGGGGCATCCGGATCGAAATACGCTTCGTAAATACGTTCCAGTTCTTGTCGAGTCTCATCCGTCACCATAAGCGTCTGGCCGGTTTCCTTGTCCAGATAGTAGCTTATCTCCCAAAAAGAATTGTCAAAAGCCAATTCCAGGTCGCCCCACTCAATTGGTATTTTCTTCATCTCATACCTCCTCCTCTCTGTGTATCTCTGTGTATCTCCGTGTTCCTGCAGTTGGCTTAGTAGTTGCCTCTCCGTGTCATTTTGTTGACGTTCCTGCCGCTTTGGCGGTCAATGATTTTGTATAAGGTTGATTATGATAAAATATGGGCCAGGTTGCAACGAAACCATGACCGATTTCCGAGGCTTTTATGCAAGTTTTACACACCCATTGGCTGACGCCCCGTTCGCCGGGCGATGAAGGCAAACTGTTTGTCTGGGCGGAAACAAGCGACGCTCCCCAATCCAAACGTGACCGGCGCAAAAAATCCGCCCAACCCCACCCTTTCGCCCTCAGCGGCAACGCCCTGACCGCCCTTGCGCGCCGGACAATCACCTGGCACAAGGTCAAACTTGTCACCCACCGCCTCACCCTCTGGCTGCCGACCAACAAATTCAGCCCCAGTCCTTCGCCGGAACTGCTGCACGATTGGGAGCGGGACGACGCACCGCCGGAACTGCGCCCCTGGATTGTGCGCGGATTGCAGCTGAACGCCGCCGACGCCTGGGATTTTTTGCTGGGGCTGAACCGCGCTGTGTTGCCGGGAACAAAATTGGGGGGAGACGGCCGTTACCTGCAACACGCCGCCAACTTTGTCCTCGAAATCCTCGCCCAGCAAAAACTACGCCCCACATTGGTTGCCGCGCAAGGCAAATATGAAGCCCGCTGGCAGCCCCTCCTCGACAGCGAACAAGACGCCCGCCGCCTGGCCCAACTCGCCGCCGCCATGCCCGCCGCCTG
>JANTHP010000469.1 GCA_024762395.1 Anaerolineae bacterium
GCCAGCATCGGTTTGAGCATGTTGCTGGCGTCCATGCTGCCCTCGGACGCGCCGGCGCCGACCAGGGTGTGCATTTCGTCAATGAAGAGGATGATTTCCCCTTCGGCTTCTTGGATTTCTTTGAGGACGGCTTTGAGCCGCTCTTCAAATTCGCCGCGATATTTGGCCCCGGCGACCAACGCGCCCAAATCCAGGGCGACGATGCGCTTTTCTTTCAAGCCGGTGGGCACATCGCCGCGAATGATGCGCTGGGCCAGCCCTTCGGCGATGGCCGTCTTGCCCACGCCCGGCTCGCCGATGAGGACGGGGTTGTTTTTGGTGCGGCGGCTCAAAATCTGGATGACGCGCCGGATTTCGTCGTCGCGGCCAATGACGGGATCGAGTTTGCCTTTGCGCGCTTCCTGGGTGAGGTCACGGCCGTATTTGACCAATGCCTCGTACTGCGCCTCCGGGTTTTGGCTGGTGACGCGCTGGCTGCCGCGCACGCTGGCTAAGGCCTGCATGATGCTGTTGTAGTCAATGCCATGCCGTCCCAGCAGCTCGCGGATACGGCCCGGCGCTTTGGGCTGGGCCATCGCCATCAGCAAATGCTCGGTCGAGGTGTAGTCGTCCTTCATTTGGGCGGCGATTTCCTGCGCCTCGCTGATCACATTGGCTAAATCGCGGCTCATGCCAACCTGGACGCTGCTGCCGGTGGCGCGGGACATTTGCGCCAGCGCCTGGTCAACGCTTTGCTGCAGCATGGCTACGTCGCTGCCGATGTGTTTGATGACGGCGGGCACAACGCCGCCTTCCTGCTCGATTAACGCTTTGAGCAGGTGTTCCGGCTCAATGGCCGGATGTTGATGTTGCTCGGCCAGATGCTGGCTTTCCAGCACGGCTTCTTGCGCTTTTTGTGTAAATTTGTCTAGTCTCATAATAATTATCCCTCCGCTGTTAGTTGCGATTTACTACTCAGGTGACAGTCACTTTCCCCAGAGGCATTGGACATAACTTGTCCCATTTTAAGTGACTGTCACCTCTAGGGCTGAGTGGTCACGCGATTTTGTCGCACTCTACATAATGATACACGGCCGTATCAGATTTCGGTTAGACGGCCGTTAGAGAGAGGTATGAGGCCAACAAAAAAGGCGTTGGAGAGCATCCAACGCCTTTCGACTCATACCCATTGGGCTAGTTTAGCCTTCAATGACTTTTTTTTTGCCATTTTTCCCCAGTTTGATGGCGATGCGCTTGGGTTTGACCTCTTCTGCTTTGGGGACGTTGAGGGTCAGTACGCCGTTGTCGTAGGTCGCTTCGATGTTGTCGCGGTTAACGGCCGTTGGCAGTGTCACACTGCGGGTAAAGCTGCCCGTCCGCCGTTCGCGCATACGGTACTGTTCTTCTTTGACATCCTTGTCCTCTTTGAACTCACCGCGAATGGTCAGTACGTTATCGGCTAATGTGATGTCAACGTCATCTGGGGCGACGCCAGGGATGGAAGCCTTGACGACATAGGCGTCATCATGTTCGACAACATCCAGGGCCAATCCCCAGGTGGAAATTTCGCTGCCAAACTGCGGTAAATCCAAAGCATTGGCAAACAAGCGGTCAAACTCGCGCCGAAGGTCTAACATATCCCGTGTGGGATTCCACCGAATTAGTGAACTCATGGTAATACCTCCATATAAACTCTTTTTGTATCTGCTGTTCAACCAAGCAGCTTGTTTATTTAGCTACCATTTTACGCTGCTGCATAAGAACTAAATAAGAGGAAAATAAAAAATTTGTAGGACGATTGTGAGTGGTCGGGTAGTTGGGTAGTCGGGTAGTCGGGTGGTCGGGTGGTCGGGTAGTCAGATAGTCAGCCGGTCAGCTAAACGCTGACAAGCTGACAAGCTGAAATGCTGACAAGCTGAACCGCTGACAAGCTGAATGCCTATTCCAAAATAAAAATTGTGCCGAAACGGCCGGTTTTCCCCTTTTCGGCGCGATGAGAGAAAAATAAATCGGTGCGGCAGGCGGTGCAGAGGCCGGATTCCTCAATGTGGCGCACGCCCGCCTGCGCCAGATTGCGCCGGTTGGCTTCCGGCAAATCGAAGTGCGGGTTGCGGGATGAGGACTGAGGGATGAGTAAGGAGGCTGGGTCGGCGAAGGCGTTGTGCACGGCGCTGATGACGGGTTCGCCAACTTCGTAGCAGCAGGGGCCGATGGAAGGGCCGAGGCCGGCGATGAGCTGCGCCGGGTCGCTGCCAAATTGGGTTTGCATGGTGCGTACCAGCGCGCCGGGCAGATCTTTGACCGCGCCCTGCCAGCCGGCGTGACCTAAACCGATGGCGTGATGGACGGGATCGTACAAAAAGATGGGGCCGCAATCGGCGTAGTTCATGGTGAGGGCGCAGCCGGGTTCGTTGGTGATGAGGCCGTCCACGCGCGGTGACCAGGTTCCGTTATCGGCCTGGGTTACGCGAGCAACGGCCGTATCATGTACTAAATGGGCGTGAACGACGGTGTCGGTGTCACGGCCGTAAATTCCATACGCCCGCCTTCTGTTCGCATAGACCCGATCTTTCTCGTCGGGTACGGACACGCTGAGATTGAGTGTGTCAAACGGGGCCGGGCTGACCCCGCCTTGCCGGGTGAAGATGGCGTGTTGGATACGGCCGTGCCCCAGCAAACGCTCAAATTGAAAAAAAGGAATGTTGTTTTTTTGGTTTCGTCGCATGGTTCTATGATAGCGGCGAAGTTGCGAAGTGGCGAGGGGGCGGGGTGGCGAGGGAGCGGGGTTGCGGGGTGGCGAAGAACGAGACTTCGCAACTCCGCAACTCCGCAACTTCGCCACCTGTTCAACTCCGCAACTCCGCAACTCCGCCACCTGTTCAACTTCGCCCCCTGCTCAACTTCGCCACTCCGTGCTATAATGCGCACGCAGGAACATCTGAGCTATGACCAAAAAGAAAACGACCACCCGCAGACGGACGACTCGACCAAAATCCACGCGCGGCGGCACGAGTTCGCGCAAACGTTCCACTTCACGCAAGCGCAGTACGTCGCGCTCGCGCAAAAAGCCCAGCGTTGATATTCGCCTGAATTTACAG
>JANTHP010000470.1 GCA_024762395.1 Anaerolineae bacterium
AAAAATTGTCGATGTTGGCGCGTAAGCGCCTAGAGATTGGAGATTGGAGATTAAGGCCAATTTCCAATCTCTAATCTCAAAAAAAATGGCACAAACAGATAACAAAACGCTTTTCATTGATTACGCGCTCTGCCTCAACTGTACGCGGTGCCTGGCGCAAAAAGTGTGTACGGTGAAGGCCATCATCCGCATTGACCGGGATGAACCGCCGTTTATTGATGTGCATCGCTGTCACGGCTGCTTGTTGTGCGTACCGGAATGCCCCGCCTCGGCCATTAAGGCGGCAAATAATTCGTCAAACGCGGGAATAACCTGACGCCAATCGTACCGGCGGGCGAATTGGCGGGCGTTTTGGCCCAGTTCGGCTCTTTCCTGAGGATGGCTGAGGAGGCGAAGAACGGCCGTTTCCATCTCTTCCGCCGTTTCAGCTAACACAAGTTCACGGCCGTTCCGCACCGGGAATCCCTCTGCCCCCACCGGCGTACTCACAATCGCCTTCCCCGCCGCCATCGCCTCAATCAACTTTAGCCGCGTGCCGCTGCCCACGCGGAAAGGCATGATGTAAACGCCGGCCCCCGCCAAAAAAGGCGTCACGCTCTCCACAAAACCGGTCAACGTGATGCCGGGAACATCGCGCAGCCGTTCCAGCCGCGCGTGCGGCTTCTGCCCCACAACAGCAAACGTCGCCTCCGGCTTCTGCGCCCGAATCCCCGGCCAAACTTCATCGGCAAACCACAAAACCGCGTCTACATTGGGCCGGTAATCCATCTTGCCGCTAAAAACCAGGTCAAACTGCTGCGACTTCACAGGTTTTTCTGAACCTGCGAGGTTTTCCCGGTACGCTTCCACATCAATGCAATTGGGAATCGCCTTAATCGTTAATTGTTGACTGTTAGTATCTATACAGGTGACAGTCATTTCTGCCAGAGGTATTAGCCGAAGCCATGATGTTGGTAAGTGACTGTCACCTCTGGTAGCTGTATAGTTACGACTGTTAATCGTTAGTTGTTGTAATGTTTTTCGGTCGGTCTCGGAAACGGCCGTTACCCCATCCGCCACCGCCATCGCCCACCGTTCAAAACGGCCCAGCCGCCCCACCTGCACCCAGGAGTAAGCCGCCGCCAACCAACGGCGCGGCTGCCGCAAATCCGTCAGAAAATTACGCCGCTGCAATTCCGTCTCTGCATTATGGTCGTCAAACACCACCTTGCTGCCAGGACTGACTACGCGAATGATTTCCATGTACCGCGCCAGTTCAATCCCCTCCACCTGCACAATATCGAACCGATTTTCGGCCAGCAGGCGGCGCAGTTCGGCGGCAAAAACGGGGCTGTACAAACGGTGCGCCATGTCGGGCAGCCGCGTTGTCAGCATCTGCCGCAGCCGTTTCCCCGTCGTTCGCGCCGGGACGGGAATGGTGTGGACGGCGCACAATGCCAGCAGCGGTTCAATCGCCTCCGGAACGGCCGTCTGCCCCGCTTCCAAAAAGCTCAACAGCGTAATCTCATGCCGCTCCGCCAGCCCGCGAATGATGTGGAAATTGCGTAAACTGGTTCCCTGATGCGGCGGGTAGGGGAGTTGGGGGGTGAGGATAAGGAGTTTTGTCATAAAAAAAGCGTAAAACGTGAAACGTGAAGGAAAGTTTCACGCTTCACGTTTCACGATACAATTTCAGCATCTGCCGCGCCGTCTTCTCCCATGTAAACGTTTTGGCCTGGATACGGCCGTTCGCAATCGCCCCCGCCCGCAGTTCATCATCCGTCAAAACCCGGCGCAAAATATCGGCCCAGGCGTCAGTATCTTTCGGGTCGTCCACCATCAGCCCCTCCGGCCCGACAATTTCCGGTAAAGAGCCGCGCCGGCTCACAACCGCCGGGCAGCCGCAGTACATCGCTTCCAGCGCGGGCAAGCCAAACCCTTCGTAAAATGATGGCGTGACCAAAACGCCCGCCCCGTGATACAGATGAGCCAATTCTTCATCAAACACGCCGCTCAGATGGCGCACATGGCCGCGCAGCCCCAGTTCGTCAATCGTCGCAAAAACGTCGTCGTAAATCCACCCTTTGCCGCCAACGAGGATGAGAGGGACGTCAACGGCCGTTTCCTGCCGCAGCAGATCATACGCCCGAATCAAGGTAGGGATATTTTTGCGCGGTTCCAACGTGCCCACAAACAGAATAAACCCGCGCGGGAGATTATATTTTTGCAAAGTGGCAGTAACGGCCGTTTCCCCATACGCCTTCTCATAAATCGGATTCACCGCCAGCAAAACCGTCCGCACCTTCTCCGGCGGCGCTCCCAGCCGCTCAATCATATCCTGCCGCGTCGCCTCGCTGTCCACCGCAATCCCATCCGCCCGCCGCACCGCCGATTGGATGCCTCCGGCATAATAACGCAAACTTTCCCGCGTCAAAAATTCGGGATAAAAAATAAAATTCAAATCGTGCACGGTGATAATTTTACGCCTGCCCCCCCACAACGGCGGGATAAAATCGGGGCTGTGCAGCACATCCAACCGGTGCGGCAGCAGTTCAGTCGAAAGCGACCAGGGTTCCAACCGGTGATGGCAAGGCGTCCACAAATCGGCTCGTTGGAAGTTGGGAGATGATGGGAGATAGGAACGGCCGTCCTGCCGGCTGTGAAAAATCGTATACCGATTCTCCCCATCCAACGCCGCCAGCGCCGGCAGCAAATGCAACACAGCCTGGCTAATACCGCCCATCCGATAAAAAAGCATCCGCGCGTCAATTCCAATGTGCATGGGAGAATTGTAAAGCGCAAGCGGCAAGGCGGCAAAGTGGCAAGGCGTCACACCTTCCTTCACCTTGTCCCCTTGCCCCCTTGCCATTATAATGCTCCAAATCTACTGACAAATACGGGAAACACCACGCCGCTGCGCGGCAACATCAAATGAATGAAAACGGAACACATCTCTTATCTGTGTTCACCCGTGTTAATCCGTGTCCCATTTTCAGAGGGAGACATTATGGCAAAAAAACCTGACTCCGCACAAGAACAACAGC
>JANTHP010000471.1 GCA_024762395.1 Anaerolineae bacterium
TGGGTTGGCGCGGCGCCGCGCACGACGCATTGTTCGGCCGTCAGCGGGCAGCGTTCGCAGGTTTCGTTGACTGTGTCCTGGTAAAGCGCCGGATCATCCAGGAAGCCGACGACTTTCTTAAGCGTTTCATCCACCGGAAAGCCGATGACGACGCTGCTGTTCACATCGGGCTGGGTGGCTAACGGCCGTGCCAAGCCAATACTCAAAAACCGCTCCCCCGACTCCAGAAACTCTGACAACTGCGCTCCTACCAGCGGCGGTTCTTCACAGGCTTGCCGCGCATCAGCCGCATCCATTTGTCGCAGCAGGCGCACCGACAGCCAGCGGCGGCAAAAATGCTCGTGCAAGCCTATCCCGCTGGGAACCAAAACCTGGCTCATGCTCAACTGCTTGATGAGTTTGTAGCCGCCATTGGCGTTGTGAAAGCGTAAAAAGTGCAGCCGCAGCCCAAAAAACTGCGGGATCAACTCGCTCAAACGGTACAACAGCATCTCCGGCGTTATTTCGTAGCGGGCCAGCATATCCAATAAAAGCTGCGGCTGCCAGGTTGTTTGGCTGAAAAAGCGCTGCAAATCGGCCAGCATGGACGCGCGCGGCATGAGCAGTACGCCGCCGAAATAAGCGGCTTTGAAGTCATTAAGCAGCTTCTCGAAGGAGCCGGTACGGTCGGGCGGGGAGGTGAGGGAACGGGCTTTGTAGCCCAGATAAAGATAGCCTAACTCGCGGGCCAGAAGGAATTTGATTTGACGGCCGTACAACCCATTATTCACCAGCAGCCAGGGCGGTTTCCCCTGCACCGTCACCGAGCGATACATCGCCAGCGGCGGCGTGGCCGCAATGCGCTCATCGTCAACCTGGTAGCCGTACTCCTCGCGCAAAATGCGTTCCAAAACGTCCAATTGGATAGGCGGCTTGCTGGGGAAACCATATTTAGGGCCAAATTCTTCGGCAAACGCCAACGCCGCCTTTTCCACATCCGGGAAATAGTTTTCGTAAATTTCCTGGTAGGAACGCAAGGCCGCTAACAGAAAATCAGCTTCGCCCAGGTCGTAACGGCGACCAATCCCCAACAAAGCGTGCAGCAAAGCGCTGGCCCGATCCGGCTGGCGGGTCATCAAATTCACCAAATCAGCCGCTTCAAAGCCAAATTCTTCAAAGGGAAAGCGGCGCACGATGGAGGAGGAGATGGCTGATTCCAGATGCGCCAGCGATGGGGCCAACTTGATGGAAACGAGATCGTCATAATCACGCCCCAACACCTCGGCCATGCGCATAATTTTGTCGGCGCGGGGATATTTGCGCCCTTTCTCGATTTCGGTGACGTAGGAAGGGGAAAGTTCGCACTGGGCGGCAAACTCGGTCAGGGTCAACCCCGCTTCGGTTCGCGCCTGCCGTATTTTCATGCCAAAAACGATATTGACTAGATTAACGCTCATAATTGTTCCAGTGGCGGGTGGCGAGTGGCAAGTGATGAGTAACGCGCCACCCGCAGCCCGCTACTCGCCACCATTCTAGCGAATTTTCGCTAATTGTGCAAAATCGCTTGACAAACGGCCGTTTCCCCATTAAACTGTTTTCACCGTTAGCGAATTTTCGCTAAAAGAAATAATGCGCTTAAGGAGAGAGAATGACGGTAAAGTTAGCTGAACTAGAAATCACAGCTGCCATTTCCCCGGAATTTGGTGAGATTTTGACGCCCGATGCGTTGGCTTTTGTAGCTAAATTGGAACAAGCCTTTGGCCGCCGCCGCCGCAACTTGCTGCAAAAGCGGGATGCGCGGCAGATTGAGATTGACGCGGGCACAATGCCCGACTTTTTGCCGGAAACGGCCGTCATCCGCACTGGCGATTGGGTCGTCGCTCCCATTCCCGCCGATTTACAAGACCGCCGCGTCGAAATCACCGGCCCGGTTGACCGCAAAATGGTCATCAACGCCCTCAACTCCGGCGCCAACGTCTACATGGCCGACTTTGAAGATTCCCACGCCCCCACCTGGGAGGCAACCATCGAAGGCCAAATCAATCTGCGCGATGCGATTGACGGAACCATTACCTTCACCAATCCGGCCGGCAAGTTCTACCAGTTGAATGAGGAAGTCGCCACGTTGATGGTACGGCCGCGCGGTTGGCATCTGGTGGAAAAGCACGTTTTGCTGGACGGCAGCCCCATCTCCGCCTCCCTCTTCGATTTTGGCCTCTACTTCTTCCACAACGCGCAAAATTTGATTGACAACGGAACCGGCCCCTATTTTTACCTGCCCAAACTGGAAAGCCACCTGGAGGCCCGCCTTTGGAACGATGTTTTCAACCTGGCCCAAGATGAATTAGGCATTCCGCGGAGCACAATTCGGGCGACAGTACTCATCGAAAATATTTTGGCCGCCTTTGAGATGGACGAGATTTTGTGGGAACTGCGCGACCATTCGGCCGGTTTGAACTGCGGCCGTTGGGATTACATTTTCAGCGCCATCCGCAAATTCCGCAATCACCCCGATTTCACTTTCCCTGACCGGGGGCAGGTAACGATGACTGCGCACATGATGCGCTCCTACTCGCTGTTGACGATTAAGACCTGCCACCGGCGCAATATCCATGCCATGGGCGGCATGGCGGCGCAAATTCCCATCAAAAGCGACCCGGAAGCGAACGAAAAAGCGCTGGCCAAAGTCCGCGCCGACAAGGATCGAGAGGCGAAGGACGGCCACGACGGCACCTGGGTGGCCCATCCCGGCCTCGTCGCTATCGCCAAAGAGGAGTTTGACCGCTACATGCCCACGCCCAACCAGATTCACGTCAAGCGGGAAGATGTGCAGGTCACCGCCGCTGATTTGCTGGCTGTCCCGGAAGGAACCATCACCGAAGCGGGGCTGCGCCAAAACATTGATGTCGGCATCCTTTATATGGCCGCCTGGCTGGATGGTAACGGCTGTGTGCCCATCTACAACCTGATGGAGGATGCGGCCACGGCCGAAATTTCTCGCTCGCAGTTGTGGCAGTGGATTCATAACGGGG
>JANTHP010000472.1 GCA_024762395.1 Anaerolineae bacterium
CGTAGCGAATATGATGTTCGCCCATCAAGGTGTTTTCACGCAATTCAAACTGAGTGCCATCGGTGATAACAGCCTTGCCGCGCCCCCAGTAGAAGGGGTTTGACTAGGATCGGAACAGAAAATAGGTATCTATCTCTGAATCATTCATCCATTCCTCAATGGGATGTTCGCGGAACTGTACGCCGATAATTGCACCCATCCAGTCCAATTTGTTCGTCAGATATTCCTCTCTTTACGCCGTCGCCAGGCCCGTAACTCCGCATCAGCACTTTCATCAGATTTTTCAGCGTAGCGAAGCGTCGTTTGGATGTTCTTGTGGCCCAATCGTTTGCGGATCGTTGCCAGGCTAACCCCTTCATTCACCATTTCGGTAGCATGGGTATGGCGCAACTGATGCAATGTACAATCAATCCCCGCCTCTTCGCAATACTTTTGCCAACGATACTGAACAGACTGGTACCGTAATGGCCCACCCCGGCTATTTTTCTGGGCGCGGAACAAGGGGCCGTGTTTGTAACCGGTTTGTTGAAGATAGCGGCGCAATTGAGCAACCAGCCTGGAGTCATCTAGTAAAACGGTGCGACGTTTTCCCCCCTTGCCCCGAACATAGATATGCTCATCATCCAAGGTCATGTCAAGGTCTTCCACATATAGTTGGAGCGCTTCGCCAACGCGCAATCCGGTTTCAAAAATCAGGCGGAACAGTAGTTGGTCTCGTGTCTGTTTGACCGGAATGACCGCCAGAATTCTTTCTGTTTCCTCGCGTTCCAAAGCTCGAATTTGCGGCTCGTCCCGTTTCACTGCTTCTATTTTCGCCATGGGATTAGCCGCTATCAAATCATGTCGATAAGCCCATTGAAAAAAGCTGTTGAGGGCAGCTTGTTTACGAGCGCGAGTGGCTGGCTTGAGATGAGAAAATGTGTCCAGAAAATCGCGCAGATCGTCCACTGAAATGGCTGTGGGGTCGCCTTCATAAAACGCAGCCAGCCGGTATAAATCAGAGGCGTATGCGCGAAGTGTATGCGGCGAGCGATTGGCGTTTTTCAGGTCTGTAAGGAAATCAGATATCCATGATTCCAGCGAAGTTTGTGGCTTAGTCATGGTTTTCCTGTGATAACGACAAGATTAATGACCAACGTTTATCTTTGTCGTCCAGAGTAAACATATAGCTCTACATCTCTTTTTGTTGCGATAACAGACATTCTCTCAGTAATATGAGGCACTTTTACTAACCCTTATATTCACAAGGAGAATATTATGCCTGTTAATTTTTTAACCCCAGAACAAGTTGCTCAATACGGTCATTATGCGGGAGAACCGACTCCGGCGCAACTCGCCAAATACTTCCATTTGGATGATGGCGACATGCACTACATCAAACAACTGGATACAACCCATACCCGATTGGGTTATGCTGTCCAATTGAGTACGGTTCGTTTCTTGGGTACTTTTCTAACAAATTTGGCGGAGGCGCCAACAACCGTTCTTGAGCATATGGCGACGCAACTTGATATAGATATGAACAGCGTCATTTGGTCTGACTATGGTGCAGATACCCGGCGGCGACACCAAAGGAAAATCAGCCAACTGTATGGCTTTGAAAACTTCCATGCCAGCGTTCAGCCGTTCTTTCTCATGCGTCAGATTTATGCGCGAGCCTGGTTAACTCAGGAGAGTTATCTGACGCTGTTTGATTATGCCACCACCTGGTTGGTTCACCATAAGGTGTTGTTGCCAGGAGCAACTGTGCTGGAACGATTGATTGCCCAAATTGTCAATCGGGCCCATGCTCGGTTGCAGAAAAGGATGGTAGCGATGATGGACAGTCGGGAGCGGACCCGTTTACAAGAACTGCTCATCGTGGATAAAGACAAGCGATTTTCCCGGTTGGAGTTACTAAGGAAATCGGCCACCCGCTCTTCCTCACCGGAAATCAAGCGCAGCATCCAACGCCTGGAGAAAATTCGGGCTATCGGTGTTAGTGGGATTGATTTGGCATCTATTCCAATTGGACATCTCAATGCAATGGCCCGGTATGGGTTGAGCGCTTGGGCTGATGCGATCAGCGACCTCGGCGATAACCATAAACTCGCCGTCTTGTTGGTAACCATTCACGAATTGGAAGCGATTGTTTAGGATGAAATCATCGACTTGCTGTTACTTAATGTCAACGAGAAATTCAGGGATGCAGAAAAGGTGGGCCTGAAAGCTCGCATGCAGGCATTGGCTAAATTGGATGCCGCTACCTTGCAATTGTCGCTGGCCTGTCAGTTTGTGTTGGATGAGAAAAACATACCAGCATCGAAAATCCGGTCAACCATCTATCAGGAAGTTTCCCGCGAAGAGTTGGCTCAGGCCGTAACCCTTGTCAATCGGGAGACATCTCGCCATGCGCCCAAATATTACAATTTGCTGAATGATAGCTATCGTTCTCTCCGCTTCTTCCTACCCGCCCTTCTCAAATCTATCACTTTTCAAGGCGCTGGCGCCACTGATGATTTATTGGAAGCTTGGCAATTCCTCTATCAATTGGATCACGACCGTCCCAGAGCCGATATTCAGGATGCTCCCCGTAAGATTGTTGCCAATGTTGCCTGGCGCTCTGTTGTTTACGGTCAAGATGATCTCATTGACCAGCGATATTACACCTTCTGCGTCCTGCATTATTTGCTGGCCGCTTTGCAGCGGCGGGATGTCTTCATTGCTCCCAGTCATCGCTGGCAGGATCAACGAACGCAGTTGTTGCATGGGGAGGCCTGGAAAAAGATGCGCTCCCAAGTTTGTGTTGCCTTGGGCAAAACGACGGACGGTGAGAAAGAGGTTGCCAAGCTGGCTCAGCAGCTCGATAAACAATACCGACGAGTGGCTAAACGTTTTGCCAAAAACAAAGTGGGTGTTTTTTCATATCCCCCCAAAAAGGTATATTCCAAAAATCTCTCTCGAGTACCGACGACCAAAAATTGTTAAAATAATAGGTTGCCTCTGT
>JANTHP010000473.1 GCA_024762395.1 Anaerolineae bacterium
AGGTTGCGAGTGGCGAGTAGCGGGTGGGGCGTCCAGAGAACATACTCGCTACCCGCCACTCGCCACCCATACCAACCCCGTGAAATCCTAGAGACCCATAATGGCCGCTTACTTAGGATAACGCTTATGCGTAATTGGACACATTACCGCCGGAAATTATTGACGCGCCGCTACTGGTTAATGCCTGGGTTAGGTATCAAACGGTGGCTGATTTTGCTGGGGTTTGGCGCGGCAACGACCGGATTAGGTATTGTGTATCTGATTTTATTGCTGCGTCAGGCAGGTTGGTTGTCGTCTGCTGTTTATAATGTTTTGGTTTTGCGTTTCTTGCCGGTGGGGTGGCGGATGGCGCTGCCCTTGCTGTTGGGGACGGCATTGGTGTTATGGGCGGTGATTCGTCTGGGGCTGCGATTGGTGGCGCCATTTCGCCGGCCGGACAAGATGGTAGTTGAATCGCTTTATGATTACAGCAAGCAAAATCGGGGGCCGCACATCGTCGCCATTGGCGGAGGGACGGGAATGCCGGGGCTGCTGCGGGGATTACGGCCGTACACCCACAACATCACTGCCATCGTCACCGTCGCCGACGACGGGGGCAGCAGCGGGCGGCTGCGCGACGAATTGGGCCTGCTGCCGCCCGGCGATTTCCGCAACAACCTGGCCGCGCTGGCCGACGATGAAGCGTTAATGACCCAGGTGCTGCAATATCGTTTCGGCGGCTCGGCCGGTAATGAGAAGGGCGATTTGCAAGGCCATGCGTTTGGTAATTTACTGCTGGCGGCGCTGACAGGAGTTACGGGCAGCTTTGATGAGGCGTTGCTGGCGGCAGAACGGGTGCTGGCCCTGCGGGGGCGAGCGCTGCCTTCAACATTGGCGAATGTTACGTTGGAAGCAGATGTTGAAATGGAAGACGGAACCATTCAACGCATTGTCGGCGAATCGGCCATCCCCAAATCAGGCGGGCGCATCAAGCGCGTTTACCTGAACCCGGCCAACATTCGCGCTTACCCGCCGGCCGTCCAGGCCATCTTCCGCGCTGATTTAATTGTGATGGGGCCGGGCAGTCTTTACACCAGTATTTTGCCCAATTTGCTTGTGCCCGATCTGGCTGAAGCGCTGCGCTGCGCCCGTGCACCTAAAGTTTACGTGTGTAATCTTGCCATTCAGCCCGGAGAGACGGATAATTACACTGTTGCCGACCATGTAAGCGCTATTCAGCAGCACACTCCCACTGGCTGCCTGGATAGTGTAGTCGCCAATAACAATCTTTCTGTCCCTTCCCATACGGGCGGCGGTCAGACGGTTTATGTGCAGCCTGTTGGGCTGCCTCCCACTGCGCCTGAGCAAGTCGAAATGATTTTAACCGATTTGGTTGATGAGGAGCGTCCCTGGCGGCACGACAGCGACAAGCTGGCGCAGGCGGTGATGGATTTGCTCTCCGATAGGCGTAAAACGTAACGGCGGAATGATGACATTGGTCACATTGTCGCTGCTGTTTTGCCGGTAAAATTACTGTGTAGCATTTTGGTTCTTTGGGAATTCGTGGGGTCATCATGGCGTGATGCGTAATCCGTGATGCATAACCAGAGGCGCGTCACGCATACTGAAAACGCATTACGTTTTACGCTCCCGCAAGAACATTACGTCAATTATTAAAGGGTGTGTTTCAAATAAGTCGAGAGAAAGCGTGTGTTTTGGGAATTCCAATTCCCGATACATCAACTGAGATGAAATACACCCATTATCAAAAAGGAGACTGATATGACAATTAAAGTTGGTATTAATGGGTTTGGCCGGATTGGCCGCCAGGTTTTTAAGGCAATTTATGAGAATTACAAGGGCGTGTTGGATGTTGAGGCGATCAATGATTTGATGCCGGTTGAGACGAATGCGCACATGTTGAAGTATGATTCGACTTACGGCCGTTTCCCCGGCAAAGTTGAAGTGAAAGACGGCGATTTGTACATTGACGGCGAGAAACTCAAGAGCTACGCCGAGCGTAACCCCGCCGATTTGCCCTGGGGCGAACTGGGCGTAGACATTGTATTGGAATGCACCGGACGCTTCCGTAATGGAGCCGATGCCGCCAAACATATCCAGGCCGGCGCCAAAAAAGTCATCATTTCCGCCCCCGGCAAAGAGATTGACGCTACCTTCGTCCTCGGTGTTAACGAAGAGACCTACGACCCCGATAACCATCACATCATTTCCAACGCAAGCTGCACCACCAACTGCCTGGCTCCGGCGGCCAAAGCGCTGAATGACGCCTTTGGCATCAAACGCGCCCTCATGACGACGATTCATGCTGCTACCACGTCGCAGCAGGTGTTGGATTTGGCTTCCAAAGATTTGCGCCGTTCCCGTTCGTCGCTGGTCAACATCATCCCCACCACCACCGGCGCGGCCAAAGCGGTTGGTTTGGTTTTGCCGGAATTGAACGGCAAAATTAACGGTATGGCTTTCCGCGTGCCCACTGTTACCGGTTCGGTCGTAGATTTGACGGCCGAATTAGAAAAAGATGTAACGGCTGCAGAAGTCAACGCCGCTTTGAAAGCCGCCTCTGAAGGAGACGGCTGGTTGGGCAAAGTCCTCGACTACACCGAGGAACCCATCGTTTCCACCGACATCATCGGCCATGCGCCTTCTTCCACCATTGACGCCCTATCCACCGACGTGATGAATGGCAATCTGGTGAAGGTTGTCACCTGGTATGACAATGAATGGGGTTACTCCTCCCGTCTCGCCGATTTGACGGCGTTTGTGGCGGAAAAACTCTAGTAGATGGAGATAGAGTGTAGAGATAGAGGACGCTTTTCCTCTATCTCTATCTCTTTGCTCTATCTTGTTATCATGGAACTCAAGGAACTGGAAGCCCGGATGCACGATTTTGTGCGCAGCAAGGGCTGGTATGAGGCGGATTCGCCGAAGCCGCAGACGCCGCGCAATTTGGCGGCTTCGATTGCGATTGAG
>JANTHP010000474.1 GCA_024762395.1 Anaerolineae bacterium
ATGAACCGGATGCCGGGGCGCGTCCTTGACCTGCCCCACATTGACCTGCTGCACCCCGCCCGCCGCTTATGGCGAGCGCGTTTTGGCTCTGTCGCGCTGGGCAATTTGGAGAAAAAATTACTTGGCTTGCAGCGCACCCATGAAGATGTGCCGGGCATGCTCATTCCGGGTTTGTACCATGAATATGTGCGCTCCGGCGACGGCCGTGACATGGCCCGCGTCTTTTACCACAACGAAATAGATTTGCTTTCGATGGTGACATTGGCGGCGCGGGTTGTTAACCTTCTGGCAAAACCGGATGCGGGCGATCATCCCATTGACCTGTACAGCCTGGGCAAATGGCAGGCGGCATTGGGCCTGACCGACCAATCGGAGCAAAGTTTGCGACTGGCGGCGGGAGGGGATTTGCCGCTGGAGTTGTACCACAAGGCGCTGTTTGAGTTGGGCTGGCTGTTGAAGCGGAACGGCCGTCGCCCCGAAGCCGTCCCCCTCTGGCAGCAAATCGCCGCCACTACCTTTGACGATGTAACAGCGCATATCGAGCTGGCTAAATTTTATGAATGGGAGGAGAGGGAGTTGGAGACGGCCGTTTTCTGGACAAAACAAGCGCTGCAATTGGCGAAAGTGGGACTCATCCGCGATGAATTAGCCCACCGGCTGGCCCGGCTGAAACGGAAAACCAGAGCCTGACCGGGGGGAATCCGTTGAAATATAATACCAAGTGTGATACCCTGTGTGTGGGACGGCCGTTAACATCGGGCAAGGAGGCGTATGCGGATCTTCAAGAATGCGTGGTTCGGACGTTTCGCAAAACGCGAAAAAATTAGCGACAAAGTCTTGCGATCAACAATTATCAGAGCAAATAAAGGTTTGATAGATGCTAATCTTGGCGGTAATGTCATCAAGCAAAGGATTGCACGGACAGGACAAGGCAAATCTGGCGGGTATCGTACAATCATTATTTTCAAAAAGGGCGATATAGCCTTCTTTGTCTACGGATTCGCCAAGAATGTTCAAGATAATATCAGCAAGAATGAGTTAACAGCATTCAAACGCGCTGCAAAAGAATTACTTACTTTGTCAGATACGCAGTTGGAACGATTGCTTGAAAATAAAGCATTGATAGAGGTTAAGCCATGAGCGAGACACAGCAATATAAATCAGAAGCGTTTGCGGCAATCCATGAAACAATGGATGCTTTGCATCAAATTGGCGCCATCAACAAACAAACCATGCGCGAGTTTGACGCCGCCTGTCTTGAACCGGTAGCAGCGATGGGGCCGGATGAAATCAGGGCGCTGCGCGATCGCGAGCAGGTGTCGCAACCCATTTTTGCGCTCTATTTGAATGTATCTCGAAACCTGATCTCGGATTGGGAACGCGGCGTTAAAAAGCCGGGCGGCCCCGCGTTACGGCTGCTCAATATCGTGCAGAAACACGGGTTGGAAGCATTGGTTGCATAACTTGTTACCGTGTTTATGATGGTAAAAGCCGATGTAACGGTCAATGGTTTGGGTAACGCAAATGGGACGGGAGGCTGTGACTGCGCTGCAAATGAATCGGCCGCTCATTCCGGCGGTTCGTGAAGAAGAAAAGCTGCTGGGGCGGCATCCTGAATAAGCTGCCCCCCTTTGGCAGCAAATCGCCGCCACTACCTTTGACGATGTAACAGCGCATATCGAGCTGGCTAAGTTTTATGAATGGGAGAAGAGGGAGTTGGGGACGGCCGTTTCCTGTACCCAACAAGCCCTCCAATTTGCCATTTCCTCCCTCAGCCGCGAAGAACTAAACCACCGCTTGACTCGGTTAAAACGTAAACTTGGGAATTATGACGATAAAAGTTGATGCAGTTGTTGGTGGATACGGCCGTTTTCAACCAATCTCACTCCCTCATAACCCTGCCTGAAATTACCCAAATTAAGCTGATTCAAAACAGCGCGACGGGCGATGTCGGCGGGCAAAAGGCGATGGTAGCGTCCCATTTCCAGCCGGTTCGCCAGCGTGGCAATGATGTCGCGGGCCGCTTTTTTGACGATGGCGTCGTCAAGCGGCGGCAGGTGGGCGATGGGCTGACGCACGTAGAGGCAGTACTCGTTCACCGTTTCGGCGCCGATGCCCTGGGCGATGAGAACGGCCGTCAACAACTCCCCCCACACCGTCCCCCAAAAATGAAACAGGAACATACCCGGCTCCTGCGGTAACACAGCCATCTGCCCCGCCTCTAAACCGAGCGTCCGGGCGACGGTTTGGGTGACAACAAAGGGAATGGCGGCATACGATTTCTTGAAACGCAAAATGTCGCTGGCAATGGCTCCCGGCGCGGCCGCCAGGCCAAATTTGAACCGTTCCACCCACATCACCCGCATCGGCTTGCCGCCAAAGAGGACGACGGTTCCCACCGGGTAGCTGCGGTCGGTTTGGGCGATAGTGCGGCCGGTGTGGGCGTTGACGGCCGTAATTCCCGCCGCATCGGCTCCGATGTTGGTGTAAATCTCATGGTCGTCCAGCAGTTCTTGCAATTTTTCGTCCGGCTTCCACTCGCCCGGCCGTCCCGGCTGCAAATAACCGGCAAAAACCAGTTCCGACACGATTTTGCGGATGTCGTCGCTGGTCACTTCCGGCGGGGCAATGCGGCGCACATCGGCCAGACGCACGCCGCCGGTCGGGCTTTGCCGGATGAGGCTGAAGATTTGTTGTATCAACACGGAGGGTCGAAAGCCATAAGCCATGACATCTTCGATAGTGGCGGGTGGCGAGTGGCGGGTGGCGAGTGGGGCGTTACTCGCTACTCGCCACTCGCCACTCGCAAACTTCAAAAACGCTTCAAACCGCGCCCATTCGCCGGGGGTTTTGGGCATACAGAGGGCCTGGGTTTGGTGGGCGCGCCGTCCGCCGCGCCCGATGCGCTGCATGAAGGAGTTGAGATTGGGCGGCGCGCCCAGCAAAACGACGTCGT
>JANTHP010000475.1 GCA_024762395.1 Anaerolineae bacterium
GCCTTGACGCCTTCCTGCCCCGGTTCCGGACGCGGCGCAATCAATGCTTCCTGCGCCTTAATCGCGTGCGGATCGTAATCTTCCGGTTCGGAATAGGTAGTGATGAACCCTTCAAAGTTCCGTAAAACCACTTTGTCCGGCCCTTGCGAGATGACGTAGTTGGGCGCCACCGGAATTTTGCCGCCGCCGCCAGGGGCATCCACCACATAAGTCGGCACAGCGTAGCCGGAGGTGTGGCCGCGCAGCCCCTCCATGATTTCGATACCCTTGCTCACCGATGTGCGCATATGTCCGGCCCCTTCGACAAGATCGCACTGGTACAGGTAATACGGCCGTACCCGAATCTTTACCAACTCATGCACCAACTTACGCTGAATGGCAACCGAATCATTCACGCCCGCTAATAAAACGCTCTGGTTGCCCAGCGGCACGCCCGCCCGCGTCAGCCGATCCGCCGCCGCCGCCAGCTCCGGCGTAATTTCTTTGGGATGATTAACATGGATATTGATCCAAAGCGGATGGTATTTAGCCACCATATCGGCAAATTCCTGCGTTACGCGCATGGGCATAAAAACGGGAATACGCGAACCAATCCGAATAATTTCCACATGCGGAATCGCCCGCAGCCGCGCCAAAATGCGTTCCAGAACTTTGGGCGCCACCGCCATTGGGTCGCCGCCGGAAAGCAGCACATCGCGCACCTGCGGCGTGTTCTCGATATACTCGATTTGGGCGTCAAACTCGCTGCGGCTAAACGTTTGCGCCGAATCGCCTACAATGCGGCTGCGCGTGCAGTAACGGCAGTAAGTGGCGCACTGCGTCGTCACCAACATCAATACCCGGTCAGGGTACCGATGCACCAGCCCCGGAACCGGCGAATGCTTATCCTCGGCCAATGAATCTTCCATCATGGATTCAAAGGGGACCATTTCCTTTTCGGTAGGAATGATTTGCTTGCGCACAGGGCAGTTAGGATCGTCCGGATCCATGAGGCTGGCGAAATAGGGTGTTACGTCCACGCGAAACAAGCCTTTTGTACTCAATGCCTTCCGTTCCGAATCGGTTAAATTGATGATTTTTTCCAGTTCCTCAACTGAATTGAGCCGGTGGCTCATTTGCCAACGCCAATTCATCCATTTTTCATCGGGGACATCTTGCCAGTAAGGCGCGCGGGTGTATACGGTTTCAGTCATAGGTTGTGCGGTTGTCATAGGGGAAATTCTCCTTGTAAATGTAGAACGATTCGGCAAATCGTCCGCCCGATTTACCAAATCGGGCTACGTGATACGTAAAGCGTATAATGTGAAATTTTGCTTTGTCGGGATTGTACGAATATTCAATGTATTAGACAATTGTCAGCGAGAAAATTAGTTCAATTCTTCTCTTCAGATTGGTTCAATCTTCAAGATTGGACCAATCTCAGAAAGCGCCTAACTGGCGTGTTGTTCTGGTAGAATAGCGGCATAAGCATCAGACGGAGGCGCATTATGGGTGATAAGTTAGAATTGAGAATGCGGTCGGTTGGTCCCTGGGGGATGAATGCGTATGCGTTGGTTTGCCCGCAAACGAAGAAAAGTGTGTTGATTGATCCCGGCGACGATCCGGATACGCTGTCGGAGATGTTGGCGGGCAGCCAGCCCACCGCCATTTGGCTGACGCACACGCACAGTGACCATATCGGCGCGCTGGATGTGATGTTGGCGCGGTTAGATGTTCCCTTGCTGGCGCATTCGGGGCCTCATGCAGCGGGCGTAACCTTACATGCCAATCGCTGGCTGGAGGATGGCGATGTCGTCCAGGTCGGTAATTTTTCGGCGCGAGTGCGTTACGCGCCGGGACACATCGGCGACCAGATTTGTTTTGTGCTGGATGATGATTACCGCGTGATTGTGGGCGATACGATTTTTGAGGGCGGGCCGGGTAAAACGTGGTCGTTGGCAGGATTCCAAACGACGTTAGAAACGCTGAGAACGGCCGTTTTACCCTGGCCGGATGAGACGATTTGTTATCCGGGGCATGGCCCGTCGTTTCGGTTAGGGGATAAAAGAGCGGCGATTGAGAAGTTTTTGGAGAAGGATCACGGCCGTTTCTTTGGCGACGCGACGTGGGATATGTAGAGATGGCGAACGGAGATAGAGGAGGCAGCTTGTGGAAATTGTGGAAAATTTGGAACAATGGCGGGCGGATTATCAGGAAGAATGGCGGCCGCATTATGAAAAGACGGGGGAATTGGTTTGGTTAAATTACCCGCGCGCACATAATCGAACGGCTCCGGCGGGGAAGGGGATTGATTTGAAGGCCAGCCGTCTGTTGTTGATTTCGACGGCGGGTGGGTATGTGCGCGGCGAGCAGGAACGGTTTGCGGCGGCCAATGATTTGGGCGATTATTCGCTGCGGTTTTTTCCGGCAGACACGCCGTTTGACCGGATTGATTTTGCGCATGACCATTATGACCATACGGCCGTTACCGCCGATCCCCAAGTTCTCCTCCCCCTACAGCATCTGCGCGACATGATGAACGAGGGCAAAATTGGCGAATTAGCCCCCACCGTCATCAACATCAGCGGCTACATGCCGGACGTGGCCCGCCTGGCAAGTGAAACCATTCCTGCCATTGTTGCAGCGGCGCTGGCGGCGCAGGCCGATGGGGCGCTGCTTGTACCCGCTTGACCGTTGTGCGTTCAGTCCGTTGGACTGATTGCACGCGCTTTAGAAATGAATGGGATTGCCACAACGCTAACCAGTTGGAGCGGCCTTATTCGCCGCGCCGCGCCGCCTCGCGCTACTATCACACGGCTCAATCGAGGCAGCACGCTGGGGACGCCGGGGGACGCTGACCAGCAGCGGCGCGTGTTGGAAGCGACGCTGGGGCTGCTGGCGCAAGATGCGCCGGTTAAGCTGCTGCGGTTGAAAGAGAGGGCGTAGAATTATCTGGGAACGAGTAAGTTAAAAAA
>JANTHP010000476.1 GCA_024762395.1 Anaerolineae bacterium
CCCAACCCTGTCCTCACTGCGGCGGTCTGCTCATCCAAATCAACAAACACACCGCCGAATGTACGCAATGCGGCGAACGAACGCCAATGGCCGTCCAGCCAGAACCAACATAAAGGCGGCCAAACGACGTCCCTCCGGGGCTGAGTAAGCCCGCACAGCGGGCGCTGTTTTATAGCCCGGTCGTGAACGACCGGGCAAGGCGAGAGCTATAGGCGTCAGGAGGCATAAATGACATCGCCAGAACCAGATAGCCAGCAATCCAAACTACTTGAAACCGTCAAATCGCTTATTGAAGGATTCAGCAAGCAGCCCGCTTTACTTGCGTATGGCGGTCTCATACTTATCACCGCGCTTATGATTTATATAAGCGGCGGCGGCTTGCCCACCATTTTGTTATCCGTCCCCATCATCGTCATTGTCGCCTACCTGATAGAGAAATTGGGTATGCGCTGGTTCGATTTGCAAGATAAAAAGCAGAGCGTCCCACCAACAGAAACGCCCCCTGAGAAAACAGCGTCCGACAATCGTCCTGATACCGTTCCTGCAAAGGAATGGGAACGAAATTATCTCGACCACTTGATGGGCGTTTGCGGCTATCCCCCTTCAATGGCCCTGGTTGACATCAAAGAAGCGGGATTAGGCGGGCATAAGCTGGCGTTGGAGCGTATTTTCACCTCATTAGATGTGCCTGCGCCGCAAAAAGACCGCGACCCATCCCAAACAGCCATCAACTTCGACAAACTGGAACAGCGCGAACGCATTAAACGCGAACCCGCCCTTAAAAACATCAGCCGCGACGAAAACAACAAACTGGTCATTTTAGGCGCGCCCGGCTCCGGTAAATCCACATTGGTCAACTATTTAGCCCTCTGCCTGGCTGGCGACCGGCTGGCCGGGGAACATGCCGTCAAAACAACCGTCACTCAGGACGAATTGCGCGAGATGGGCTGGGAATTGGGCCATTTGCGCCTTTGGCCCGCGCGGGTTATTTTGCGCGAATACGCCGCCCGCGGCCTTTCAAAAGGACAAACTATCTGGGAATTTATCGCTGCCGATTTAAGCCGCCCAACTGTTGGCTTGGCCGATTACGCGCCCTTGCTGCGGCAGCGGCTGAAAAATGAAGGCGGCATCCTCTTGCTGGACGGATTGGACGAGGTAGATAAAGCCACCCAAACCCGCGATGCGTTAAAAACCGCCATCGAACAGTTTGCCCGCCGCTTCTCCCGCGTGCGCGTGGTTGTCACCAGCCGCCCTTATGCCTACGGCAGCGGCTGGGAATTGAGCGGTTTTAATGTCACCCGCCTGCTCGATTTTAGCGAGGAACAAATTCAATTCTTCATCAAGCAATGGTACGGGGTGATGGGACAGCACGACCCCACGTTGGGCGTGGAAAACGCGCAAAAATACAGCGAAAGCCTGACCCGGCAAATCAAACAAATCCCCAATCTGGGTGAGATGGCCCGCCACCCGCTGCTGCTGACGATGATGGTTTACATCCATCGCGGACGGGAAGGAGGGGCGCTGCCGCAGCGACGCGAGGAGTTGTACCGGTTGAGCGTCGTTTTGCTGCTGGATTTGTGGCGGCGTTCCAAGACGGTGATCGGTCAAGAAACGCAGACGTTGGCCGAAGAGTTGGGGATGGATACGGAGCGGCTGCTCAAGGCGCTGTCTGAAGTGGCTTTCATCGCCCACCGCGACCAGCCGGAACAGGAACAAACGGCCGACATCACCGGCTCTTTATTGGCGGGAACGTTGTATAAACACAGGAGCGGTAACGGCAATATAGACCTGGACGACGTGATTGAATATGTGCGCGACCGGGCGGGATTACTGGAAGACCACGGCCGTAACGCCGACGACAGCGACGATGTATACCGTTTCCCCCATCGCACTTTCCAGGAATACCTGGCGGCGATGCATTTGTTGAACGCCCCCGATTTTCCGCAGGATATGGTGGACTTGGCCCGTAACGACCTGACCCGCTGGCGTGAAGCAGTATTGTTGGCGGGCGCGGCGGCGCTGCCCGCCATGCGCTGGGCGTTGGTAGAGGCGTTGTACGACGCCAAACCCGTCCCCGATGAACATGATGCAGTTGCCGACGCCGACTGGCGCGGCGCGTTTTTGGCCGGACAGGTGATGGCCGAAAACGATATGCACCAAAACCCGCCCACAATGCACCAGGAAAAACGGAACCGGGTACAGGCGTGGCACAAGGCGCTGGTAACGCAAGGGGCATTGTCAACGGAAGACAGGGCGTTAGCCGGGCGCGTACTGGCCGCGTTGGGCGACGACCGTCCCGGCGTGGGTGTTGACCCGGAAACGGGGCTGCCGGATATTCAATGGGGGAATGAAGTTCCTGCGGGAACGTATACGATTGGCGGCGACAGGAGCGCTTATCAGAGTTTTGATAAGAAAGACGTGACGATAAAACAGGCATTCAAATTGGCGCAATATCCCATCACTTATGTCCAATTCCAATGTTTTATTGCGGCGGATGATTTTGACGACGGCCGTTGGTGGCAAAACATGCCAGAAATAGCGCAAGATTGGAATGACGAGGAATACCCCTTGCGCGAAATTGGCGAACAAGCCTTTCCCTACGCTAATCACCCCCGTGAAAGAGTGAGTTGGTATCAGGCAACGGCGTTTTGCCGCTGGTTGAGCGATAAGCTGGGCGAGGGCTGGGAGATACGGCTGCCCCATGAACATGAATGGGAAGTAGCGGCGCGGTACTCTGATGGACGCGCCTACCCCTGGGGCGATAATTTTGACGCGGAGAAGGCAAACACGGATGAAGGCGGCATTGGGATGACAACGGCCGTCGGCCTCTATCCCACCGGTAAACAAAGTGAACTAGACCTGTATGATTTAAGCGGCAATGTGTGGGAATGGTGCAGCAACAAATACGACACTCCCGATGATGACAAAGCGGATGACAGCG
>JANTHP010000477.1 GCA_024762395.1 Anaerolineae bacterium
TTGTCGGCGGAACCGAGGTGGCCGTTGGCTGCGGTGTGTTTGTCGGCGGAACCGAGGTGGCCGTTGGCTGCGGTGTGTTTGTCGGCGGAACCGAGGTAGCTGTTGGCTGCGGCGTGTTTGTCGGTGGGATTGGCGTGGCCGTTGGCGCGCCGCCGGTCGTGCAGATTTCAACGCTCCAGCCGTTTAGGCTGCCGCCGTCGAGATTGGCGTTATCGTTGATGGTGAGCGTCCAGGTTCCGTTTCCGTTTTCGCCGTCGAAGGCGGAGAGCGGGTTGCTGGGTTGGTAGGTTCCGCCGTCCGTCGGCGGGCAGGGCCAACTGCCGGGCGCTGCTTCATCATCCAGATTCAGGTCGAAGTTGTCTTCTGAGCTGCAAGAGCGGGCCATGATTTGCACACTGGTTCCGGCCGGGCTTTGCAAATTGAAGTCCAGATCGTTAATCCAGGTGTGCGTGCCGTTTAGATTGAGAACATTGACATCGTCAATTGTGCCGCTGCCGGAAACCGAGACGATGGAGGAAACGCTGGGCGTTCCGCTGCTGGAGATGGTTTTGGGTACATCGGTACTGGCGTAAACGGTGCACGCGCTGGGCGGCGGCGTGTTTGTGGGCGGCGGCGTGTTGGTCGGCGTTAAGGATGGGCCGGGTGTCGGTGTGGGGACTGTGCCAAATTGCCCGGTAACGACGATGGCGAAGGGCTGCGGCCCTTGCGGGATGTTGGCCCCGTTCACGGTGACTGTCCAGGTTCCGGCATTTGCCGATTGGACGTAGACGTTTTCGACGTTGTTGACGCTGTCGGCGCTGCCGCCGGTTTGCGACCAGCCGCCGCTGAAGACGTTGCCCAGGTAGGTGGTGGAACCATCGGGCGCGGTGACAACGAGGTTGAGATCGTTTACTAGATTAGCGGCGGCGGCGGCGGTGGAGGGGTAGTCGGTCCAAACCAGGGTGGCTTTGAAGGGAAATCCGCCACTGGCGATGCTGTATTGGTAGCTGGCGGAACCGCCTGTGCCGATACCGGCGGCGTTGTCTACGTATTGCTGCGCGCCGTCGGTGGCGGCTGCTAAGTTGATGCGTCCCCAGCCTTCGTGGTTGTTGGGGATGGGGAAGTCGTTGTCGTTAGCGCCGTCGTTGTTTTCGTCGAGGATGTCAACGGCCGTGTTGATCAATGTGGCCTTTACCAAAGCGGCGCTGGCGTCGTGGGCATGGGCTTTGTTGTAGAAATCGCGCACGACGGTGGCTGCGCCGGCGGCTAATGGGTTGGACATAGATGTGCCGCCCATGTATTTGAGGCCGTTTGAGGCGGGGAATCCCCAGCCATCGTATTGGTAGGCGTTGTTTTGTGGATTGGGGGAGCCGTCGTAACCTTCCTGGTACAAATCGGAGTAGCCGGACAGCACCCAGGTTCCGGGGGCGACGATGTCGGGTTTGATACGGCCGTCATCCGTCGGTCCGCGGCTGGAAAAGGCGGCCATTTGTTCGGCATTGCCCGCGCTGGGGTCGCTGGCAATGGGGTTGGCGGGGAAGTCGCTGGGCCAGGCGGAGCCGTAAGTGAAAATGTCGTTTTGCCCGCCCTGGCTGGCACAGGTTGTGTAACTTAAACTTGTGTCGCAGTCCCAATTGCCCTGCCGGTCGTTTTCGCTAGCGCCGACGGTTAGCACGTTTTTGGCGGTGGCGGGGGAGCCAATTGAGTCGTTGTCTATGACGCCGTTGCTGTTGGCGTCTTTCCCTGCGTTGCCGGCGGAGAAGGTGATGAGGATGTCGGGGTTGTTCCACATGAACGTATCGGTTGTGGCCGAATCGTCGGTGTATGCGCCTGCTTCATCGCTGCCCCAGGAGTTGGAGTGGATGCGGGCGCCGGCGTCGTAGGCGGGCTGGTAAAGATTGGTCAGGTCTGTGGGGAGGCCTAGCAGGTAGTATCCATCGGGATATTGCAGGGCGCAGATGCTGATCATGTCGGCGTAGTCTTCGACGGCCTGGAAGATTAGATTGGCGGCGGGGGCGGTTCCTTTGCCTTTGCCCGCAATGCCGGCGCCGACGACTGAAACGGCCGTATGCGTGCCATGACCGCTGTCTACATCGTGCGGACCGTCGTTGATGGCGTTGTAACAGCCGGAGCTGCTGGCGGCGGGGAAGTCTTGCACTGTTACGCGGCCGGCGGTGATGCCGGCGTTGGCGGCGTCGCTGCCGTTGCCTAAACCGGTATCGGCGACGGCGGCGATTTGGGTCGAGCCGTCGTAGCCGTTGGCGTTAGCCGTGTTGGCGCCCATGATGACGCCGGCGCCGTATTCGTTTTGTTTTTCGTATAGAACGAAATCTTCGATCCAGGCGATGTCGGTGATGCGAGCCAGGGCGTCAATTTGGGATTGATCAGCGGCGACGACGAGGAAACGGCCGTCTTGCCGGATGATTTGTGCGCCTGCTTTTTCAACCGCACCGGCGGCGTTGTCGGCGGAAGCGTCAGCTTCAACGCTCAGTTTGTACAGCCGGATGCCATCGCGGGTAAGCGTGGGGCTGATTTTGTAAGCCGGTTGGAAAATGCCTGTCCAGACGACATCGTCCATCTTTTGTACCTGGCTTAACTGTACCGCATCCAGGCGCACTTTGAAGGCATAATCGGGGATGTATTCGACGATTGTGCCGCCGACAGCTTCGATTTTTGCTTTCCATGCTTCCTGGATGGGGCCGGAAAATTGGACGATGTAATAGCCGGATTGACCTAATCCATAGCTATCTATTTTTTGGCTTTCGGCTATTGCCAATGTTTCCAGGTTGGGAATAAAGAAGCCGACTTTGAGCCGAATGGCGGGGGGAGAGCCGTCCGGGGTCTGTTGGCTGGCGACTGACCCGACGATAGCCAGGGCTATTAGCAGGACAGCGCTAATCAGGAATAATTTTTTACTTCGCATCTTACCTCCTCAGAATGCAGAAAA
>JANTHP010000478.1 GCA_024762395.1 Anaerolineae bacterium
AAATGAAAACGACATTACGATGACCGTCCGCGCCGGATTCGACGGCCTTTACAAGCCCGGATTTGGCGTGCCCGTGCATGTGACTGTGACCAACAACGGAACGGCCGTTACCGGCCAACTCCGCATCACCTTAGGCACAGCCACCGACAAAGTCGTTTATACCAACCCCATTGACCTGCCCACCCTGTCGGAAAAACGGGTGACGCTCTATGTCCATGTGACCCGCCGTATCAACAGCATCCGGGTAACACTCGTCAACGACAACAATCAAACCGTCAAAACGGCCGTTTCCGGGAATCTCAACCAATTAGCCGACAACGATTTACTCTACGGCGTCGTCAGCCCGGAACCGGGCGAACTGGAATTTCTGGAAAACGTAACCGGCACGCGGAGCAATGCGGCCGTCGCCTTCCTCGATTTGGCCGATTTGCCCGCCGCGCCGATCGCCTGGAACGGGCTGGACGTGCTGGTCTTGAATGATGTGGATACCGGCCAGCTTACGGCGGCGCAAATGAATGCGCTCACAAGTTGGATACAAACTGGCGGGCAGTTAGTCGTAACGGGCGGACCGGGATGGCAGAAAACGGCCGTCTCCCTCACCAACCTCCTCCCCGTCGCCATCACCGGCAGCGAAACCGTCGCCGATTTGCCTGCCCTCAGCCAATTGATGGGCGAACCGTTCCGCGACCCCGGCCCCTACCTCGTTGCCGCCGGCAGCCTGCGCCGCGGCGAACTGCTCATCCATCAAGACGGCCTGCCCCTGCTGGCCGCTGACCAGATGGGGCGAGGCAGCGTCTACTTCCTGGCCCTCGATCCCAAATTGGCCCCCTTGCTGGATTGGGACGGCAGCGAGCGGCTGTGGGACAGAATCGCCAACCGCATACCGGAACTGCCGGCGTGGGGCAAGGGGGTTCAAAACGAATACTCGGCGGCGACGGCCGTTTCCAGTCTTCCCTCCCTGGCCCTCCCCTCCGTATTGAACATGGCCATTTTTCTCTTCGTCTACGTCATCATCGTCGGGCCGGTCAACTACATGGTTTTGAAACGGATGAAGCGGCGCGAACTGGCCTGGGCGACCATTCCGGCTATCATCCTCTTCTTCGCCGCGCTGGCCTACGTCGTCGGGTTTCAGTTAAAGGGAAATGACACCATCGTCAACCAGATGTCCATCGTTTACGGGCAGGCAGACAGCGAACAGGCGCGGGTGCAAACGGTACTTGGCCTCTATTCGCCCCGGCGCAAAAGCTATGATGTGACGCTGCCGGGCGATGTGTTGGCACGGCCGTTGAGCCGCAATTTTGGCGACAGCGGCAACGTTGAAGCCATCCGGCGCAACAGCGATGTCACATTGGAAAATGTGCGCGTAGACGTGAGCGGAACCGAAGTTTTCATCGCCGACCGCGTTCAACCCCTTCCCAACATAACCGGACAAGCCGCCCTCACGCTGGAAGGCGGCGCCATCATGCTGCAAGCCACGCTGCAAAACAACAGCGGCGTCACGCTGGAAAACGCCACCCTCCTGCTCGGTTCCACCGTCGTCAAAGTAGGCGATTTGCAGCCGGGCGCAGTCCAAACTGTTAACAAACAAGTGGGCGTATCCGGCAGCGAGACGTCGTTCGGCCTTTCCGTCCCCGGCGGCTACGGGTCGCCTCTCATAAATCACGCCGACCAGATTTTAGGCACGTCTGATTATTATAGCGACAAGGAAGCTTACCCGCGCTGGCAGTTATTGCAGGCAGTTGCAGAAGAGTCAGGCGGGACGAGAACGGCCGTTTCCCAATCTACCAACATTGTCACCCTCGTCGCCTGGTCGGAACAGCCCCAATTGGATGTAACCCTGGGCGGCGATGCGTTCAACACCGTTGCCACCAGTCTCTACTTTCTGGAGCTGCCCCTTACCAAAAACCTGCCCACCGCCGGCGACATTTCCGTCCCCGGCGCTTTTATGGATTGGGAATTGGTTGACGACAACGGCGTGTATAAGGCAGCGGTTCAGGATTTGTATTTAGACAAGGGCGCCTGGGCCGCCTTTGAATACACGCCCTGGCCTGAATTTCAAACGGTGCAAGTCACCGGCTTAAGCATTGTTCTGGATTCATACGATACCGGCCAACTCACGCCGCAAATTCGTTTATGGAATTGGGAGGAGAAGGATTGGCAGATAATTGCGCCGGTGAGTTGGGGAGAGATGCAGGTTGGAGAGGGATACGGCCGTTTCATCGGCCCCAACAACGCCGTCCGCATCCGGGTACAGGGCAACGAGCAGTACGGCCAAAACATCAGCGAGATTTACCCGGTTTTGACGGGGAATTTGGAGTAAATTTGTAGAACGATTTGGCAAATCGTTCTACGCATACGCTTATGACTGACATTATTGAAATTCAAGAATTGACGAAAAAGTATGGGAAGTTAACGGCCGTTAACGACCTCAATCTCACCATCCGGGAAGGGGACGTTTTTGGCTTCATCGGGCCAAACGGGGCCGGCAAAACCACCACCATGCGCATTTTGACCACCCTGCTCAAACCCACCAGCGGCCGCGTCCGCGTCGCCGGGCACGACGTGGCGGCCGATCCCCGCGCCGTCCGCCGCGCCATCGGCTACATGCCCGACTTCTTCGGCGTTTACGACGACATGAAAGTGTGGGAATACCTCGACTTCTTCGCCGCCTGCTACGACATCCCGCCCCACACCCGCAACGGCATGGTAGACGATTTGCTGGCATTGGTTGACCTGGGCCACAAAAAAGACGAGCAGGTGGAAAGCCTCAGCCGGGGGATGAAACAACGGCTCTGCCTGGCGCGCACGCTGGCCCACGATCCCCAAGTGCTCATTCTGGACGAACCGGCCAGCGGCCTGGACCCGCGCGCCCGCATCGAAATCCGCGAACTGCTGCGCGAAC
>JANTHP010000479.1 GCA_024762395.1 Anaerolineae bacterium
GTTTCGGGAATTGGAATTCCCGAAACGTTGAGCCAAGTATCGGGAATTCCAATTCCCGATACATCAACTGAGATGAAACACACCCTTTGACAAATCTAAGGGTACACCTGAATAGTTACTTTGATTTTTAGCAAACCATATGACTATGAAAACTATTGGACTAATTGGCGGAATGAGTTGGGAATCTTCCCTGGAGTATTACCGCATCATCAACGAAACGGTAAAAACGCGCCTGGGCGGGTTACACTCGGCGAAAAGCTTGATGTTTTCCTTTGATTTTGAGGAAATTGAGCAGTTACAACATGCCGGGAACTGGGCCGAGGCCACCCGAATGATGATTCAAGCCGGGCGGCAGTTAGAGCGCGGCGGAGCCGATTTTGTCATCATCTGCACCAACACCATGCACAAAATGGCTGATGACGTACAAGCGGCCATCACTATCCCCCTCCTCCACATCGCCGATGCCACAGCCGAGGCAATTCGGGCGCAGGGATTAAACAAAATCGGTCTATTGGGAACAAATTTCACGATGGAGGAGGCGTTTTACAAAGGACGGCTGACGGACAAGTTTGGCCTGGACGTTCTGGTTCCGGCACGGCCGGAACGGCAAGTCGTCCATGACATTATCTATGACGAGTTATGTTTAGGCGTTACCAAGCCGGATTCACGGGCGCAGTATCGGCAGATTATGGCGGAGATGGTCGCTGCCGGCGCCGAAGGTATCATTTTAGGTTGTACAGAAATTGGACTGCTGGTTAATCAGGAGGACAGCTCGGTTCCTTTATTTGATACGACGGTGATTCATGCGGAAACGGCCGTTGCCTACGCACTAACCTGAATTGTGAAACGCCAAACCGACCTACAACAGTTAAACAAGCTCATTTTGTGGGGATTTACGGCCGTTGTCCTCTCCCTGCTTTTTTGGAGCGTCATGCGGCCCGGAATTCTGGCCCGCGAAGACAACCCGCGCCTGGTTGAAGCCGAATTACGCATCCAACGCGGTCAAATCCTCGACCAAAACGGCGTTATTTTAGCCGAAACAACCGGCCCGCCGGAACGCCAGCAGCGCCGCTATCCCATCCCCGACATTGGCCCGGCCGTCGGCTACTACAGCTTCCGGCATGGCACGGCCGGTATCGAAGAAAGTTATGACGCGCATCTTCGCGGCGATTCAGATGATTTTTGGGCAGAATGGGTGCGCCAAACCTTGCACCGGCCGCAAGTCGGGCAAAATGTACAGCTAACGCTCGACGCATCGTTACAACAAATTGCCGCCGGGCAGTTAGACAATCCCGGCGCCCTCATTCTATTTGAACTGAATGACGGCGCCGCCGACATTTTGGCGCTGGTCAGCCATCCCGGCTACGATCCCAACCTGCTGGATGAGCAGTTTGACGCCCTGATAGCCGACAAAAACGCCCCTCTCCTCAATCGAGCCACGCAGGGGCAGTACCAGCCCGGTCTCATCGTGCAGCCTTTTATTTTGGCGGCAGCCGTAGAACAAAACCTCATCCAATTAGACAGCGCAGTTGAAAACGCCAATCGGCCTGTGCCAATCAACAGCGTAACCATCCGCTGCGCATCGCCGCCGCCGGAACCAGCCACATGGGCCGACGTTCTGGCCAACAGATGCCCCGGGCCGCTGCAAAATTTAGCCGACCACCTGGGCGCAGCCGGACTAGACCAGATTTTTGCCGATTTTGGCCTGACAACGCCGCCTCAATTTGCGCTGGACACAGAAGCGCCGGAAAGCGAGCCGCTGACTGACCCGCTGCTGGCCGGCATCGGGCAGGAAAATTTGACGGTGACGCCACTGCAAATTGGATTAGCGTGGGCAGCTTTGGCGGGAAACGGCCGTATCCCCACCCCACGATTGATCGCCAGCCAGACCATCACCCCAACCGACAACCACCCCATCAACCGGGCCGTCCGCCCCATCCGTGACGCCCTGCCCCGCCATGAAAACATCACCGAATTCAGCGTCCAGGTACTATCCGGCCCGGAAGAAAGCGCCAACAGTTGGTATCTGGGCATGGCGGGCAACTATGCGATTGTAGTTATAGTCGAAGGGAGCGATGATTTAACCACTGCAGAAAACATTGGGCGGGGTGTGCTGGCACACGTAATGCGTGAAACGTGATGCGTGACCAGAGAACTTTCACGTTTCACGCATCACGCATCTTGCATCACGTTTCACGTTCCACGTTTCGCACTTACCGCTTCATCCAACCGGCGCATATCCTCCGCCGACAAGATGCGCGGTTCGCCTGCCGCCAGCGCGGCCAGATACATGCCGGCCTGTTCTTCAAGCAAATTCAGCCGCAGCAAAGCCTGGCTGACTGATTCGCCAACCACAATGACGCCATGATTTTGTAACAGGACGGCCGTTGCAGTTTGCAATATGTGGGAAACGGCCGTCATCAACCCTTGCGACGCCGGTAACATGAAAGGTAAAATCGGAACCGCTGCCCCTAAATAGCGGTAAAAATCGGGAGTCAGAGCCGGTAACGGCCGTCCCAGCAGCCCCAAACCAATCGCATTCGGCGCATGAACATGAATAACCGCCCCAATATCAGAGCGCGCGTTATACGCCCCCACATGCAGCTTCAGCTCCGACGACGGCCGCGGCATACGATGCTGCAAACCAGACGTGCGCGGGTTAACATGCACAAAATCCGTTTCCGTTAAACGGCTCAAATCCGCCCCAGACCGGGTAATGAGAATTTTGCCCCGACAATGGCAGCTCAAACTGCCGGCCCATTCCCTAGCCAACCCGGCCGAAACAATCCAACGCCCTGCTTCAATAAGTTGCTCAATCATTTTTTCACCTGAAAGCAAGGCGGCAAGGTTGCAAGGTTGCAAAGTTGCAAAGTCACCCTGCCACCCTGCCACCCTGCCACC
>JANTHP010000480.1 GCA_024762395.1 Anaerolineae bacterium
AAACTCAATTGAATAATCATCAATTGGCACATCAGGCCGGGTTTGCTCAATCCAGGCGACGGCTTTTTCTAACATGCTGTGCAAGTGGGCGCCGTCATTACCGATGGCGGCGAGGCCGAGTACGGCCGTTTGCCACACATCTTGATGTTCAATTTCCGCCGCCGCCAGATTAAATTTTTGCGGCAGGCGCGTACAAAGGGATTTAACAATCCGGCGTTTTTCCTTTAGCGAATAAACACCGTTCAGGTGCAGTTTAACGACACAGGTGGCGACAATCATAGGGTAATTGTCCACAAATGTGGCGAGGTGGCAAGGGCAGGACGGCGGGGTGAAATCCCCCGTTACTCCGCCACCCCGCCACCCCGCCACTCCGCCACCCTCGCTAAATTCCCTTCCCGCCAACGATAGGGGGCGTAATCGGGGAAGTAGGGAAGTAAACGGCCGTTCATCTCATCTCCCAAGTCACGCGCATAAATGATACGGCCGTCCAGCCAGGGCGTGTTGCCGGAGAAGAAACGGCCGTATTCCCACCAGTTTAGCGGATTATTGGCGACAAAAATGAGCGCTTTGCCCTCAATCTCCGCCTCGACCTGGGCGCGCGCATGCCTGTTGATGAAATTGTACCCCCGGTGTTCCGCCGCTGCTGCGGGCAGATAGAAAAGTAGATTGCCCAGGATGAAGACGGCTGCGAGAATGGCGACGGCCGTTTGCCCGCTGCGCCCGATTTTTTGCGCGGTCGCCTGCATCCCGCGCGCCGTTAGCAGGAGCAGCGCCGGTAACGCGCCGTAATAATAGCGCGGCCCGTACATGATGCCGTCGGCCCAATAGAAAACGTAAATCAGGATGATGCCGCCAAATCCGGCCAACAGCGCAATGTCTTCGCGGGACGGCCGTCTCCCCACCAACGCCAGCCAGACAAACGCCAGCGTTAAAACGGGCAGCCAGCCGAACAGATCTGTTTCCAACGCGCGCCAATTTTGTTCTGTGTTGTACAGGCCGCGCGCCAGCGTATGGCCGCGCGGCGGCTGGGCCGGATCGTTGAACCAGTCAACGGCCGTTTTCCCGTTTACTTCCGTCATCGTAAAAGCGTTGAAGTTTTCGCCGACATCGGCGCCAAAACCAGGGCGGTCAAACGGCCGTTCCAGCAAACGCGGGTCGCGGAACGGGTCGCCGGTGAGGAGGTATTGGTTTAGAAAGAGGAGGGAGGCCAGAGGGACGGCCGCCGCCAGCAGCCAACCCGTCTTTGACCGGAGATTGGAGATTAGAGATTGAAGATTAATCAATCTCCAGTCCCTACTCCCCAACTGCTCCCACAATTTTCCCGCCCCGATGAGGAGAAAAAACGGCAGCCCTACAGCAACGGCCGTTGCCTGCCGTGTCAAAAACAGCATCCCCCACGCCGCCCCTGCCAGCAGCGTCCAGCGCCGTCCGCCGCCTGCCCGCGCCGCCTGCGTCCAGGCCGCCATCAACAAAACCATCCAAAACAATTCGGCGGCGTGGGACATGAAACTGCCGGATAAAAACAGGAAGAAGGGGGAGACGAGGGCTAATGCGGCGGCAAGCAGGCCGGTGGAACGGCCGTACAACAGTTTTCCCAGCCAGTACAGCAGCGGAATTGTCAGCGCCGCCAAAAGGGGGTTGACCAGCCAGGGCAGCCCCAGCCGCACGCCCAGCGCTAACACAGCCGGAAAACCGGGCGGATATTGGCCGAACCAACGGCCGTCAGCTACCGTCAAAAATTCATGCTTGAAAAAGTCGGGCAGCGGCGGCGCAGCCGCCCACAGCCGCCCCCGCGCCAACATTTCCGCCTGAAACAGGTAGGTGACTGAATCTTGCACATGCGGGATGCGTTCCAGCGCGTCGTTGGCAATGTAAATGGCTGCCGCCAAAACAGACAGCGTCAAAAGGGGAACGGCCGTTCGGGGGCGAAAAATGAACCGCAATGGGCGCGAAGATCGAAGCGAAACGACAAAATCCGCGTTCATCCGCGCCAACCCGCGTCCCAAAACCCAGCCGACTAACAGCAAAAGCAGCCCCGCCTGGTGCGCTCGCAGCGCCCGCCGCAGTAAGGATTGGGCCTGGGCCAGGGCCGGTTTTTGGTAGGGGATGCCGATGATGGGATGCACGGGACGGCCGTTTTCCCATTCCCACCACACTCCGCGACGGCCGTCGGGGTCGGTGATGAACGCCCAGCCATTTTTGCCGTCGGGACGCAGCAGCAGGATGCCGGATGGTTCGGCGGGGCGGCGCAAATCGGCTTCGGTCAGGTAGTCGCCGTAAATGGGGGTTTGCCAGCGCATGACGGCCGTTTCCTCCACCGGCTGCCATTCCCCCCATATCCGCCGCCAGCCGGGTACGTCGTCCGCTACTTGCACGCTTAAACGACGGCCGTTCTCCCGCAGTTCCGTAAAAATGACAGACCGCCAGCCGGAACGAGGAGCCAGCCAATCCAGCGGCCCCCAATTCGGCGCAGATGCCCCCGCGCCGGCGAAGTAGAGGCCGACAAATCCGCCTTGCAAGCCGGGGCAGGGGATGCTGCTGGTGCGGGTGAGATGGCGGCTTTCGGGGAAAACGGCCGTGCATTCATCCCCTTCTACCCGCACCCGCACCGCCGACTCCTCCGTCAGCGTCCACCCGTAAAGCGCCAACAACGCCAGATTAACAATCCAAAACCAACGATTACGCATCAGTCATTCACCATTGCTCTGAAATTCAGCCACCGTTTTATCGAGAAGCCGACAATTTGGCAAGCGCGTAACTAACCGGATTTGAGAAGAAGCGCGTATTTCGGGAATTGGAATTCCCGAAACGTTGAACCAAGCGCGTAACTAACCGGATTTGAGAGTTTTCTTTATAATGACACGTATAGAAAAACGTGGGTCTCTAGGATTTCACG
>JANTHP010000481.1 GCA_024762395.1 Anaerolineae bacterium
GTGATCCCTGTTTCGATGACGCTGGCGCGACCAAGACCGATGGAGAGACGGCCGTTTACCTTAACCGTGTGCGGCGTTACCCCCAATTGCTTCAGCGTCTTCAGCCAGCGATTAAAAAACGTCGCATAGCCGTCCGGTTCGCCAATCTTGCATACCTCTTTGACCAATTTGGTTGTCAACGCATCTTCACCTGGTTTAGGCTTAGGGGCAAATTTGGGTTGATTAACCAAAAACTTATCCAACCATAACCCTGCATGGGGATTATTTCGAGGCAGAGTCCTATCCCTCAAAACCCGGCGACGACTATACTCTGGTTTGAATTCTATTGTCATGCGTCACCATCCTCATCTTCCTCATCTTCCTCATCCAGTTGTTCGCTGGCCTCTATTTTGAGGATTGACTCGGCAAATCGCTTATACCAAAGCGCAGCTTGAGAAACCTGGCGCGTTAGCAAGATATACTCGTTCAATCCTGCTTGTTGGCTCTTTTCTAATAACTGTTTGGCGTTCGACTTCTCATTTGCCGTAAAGGCCACATCTTCCAGGTACTGCCGCCAGGCAGGTGTGCCGCTGCTTTTAGCCATCACAAAAGCCAATGCTTGCACCAGCCCGGCCGTGTGGATAAGAATTGGTAGCTTGTGGGCCATCGTGCCATACTTCTTTTGATACTTTTTGCCCTTTTCCGTTGTATCCGGATGCTTTTCACAAACTTGCTGAACACGTTGATAAGCATCCATAGCATATGTCTGACTTAATGTTTGCATCACGTATCCTCCTTACCCGGCCATTACCAGACGGCATAAGCCGCGTCCAACGGTGGCGCTACCGCCAAACTGAAACACTGGATTTTTCAGTAATTCGCCCACTTTATCCAAAACCTGACCCGCTTCCAGTTCCGTTTTTTCAACAGGCTGTGCCGCGATCAAACCAGCTAGTACCGTCTCTGCCGGAAGCAACTCCTCGTACCATAACCCGCCCTTTTGCACTGTTTTGCTGTTGTCTTGCAGCTTGATGCGGGCGACTACTTCCGTTGCTGTTTCCAGGAGGAAGCTAAAAACGTCATCGGCCACGATGCACAGATGCTTTTTTAGGGTATCCTGCCAATCTGTATCATTAGGGAAAAGCTGCCCTGCCAGGAATTCAGCCCACGCATCAGCGTTGGCGTTGTCCTGGGTCAATGGCAAATCTTCCAGCACAATCTGATTGCCGGTTACCTTTAATACCGACTGACCAGTAAGGAGCGCCTTTTCATTGTCCGTTATGCGGACATCTCCAGGCACATTAGACAGTCCCACAGCTTTGCAATCGCGGGCGAAACGGCGCAGGACAAAAGGGGATGCAACCCAGGCAAACGGGCCAGCCAGGGAGCGTGCCGGCAGCAGCAGCAAGCGCATGTCGGTGAATTGAGCAGCCCCCGCATAGTCGGAGGCGTTGTCAGTATTCGGCCCAAAAACGGCGTTACGCCATGATTGGCCATTGGCCCGGTCACGCAGCACACCTTTAAAAGAGGAGCCGGGCAAATAGGGCAGGCCGGTAGCAGTTTCGCGGGCAACCGGTAAATCAATGACCCCAATCCCTTGCCCTGTACCGGGATGCAGGGGGGTTAGCGCATGGACAAATAAAAGTTTCGCGTTCATTTTTTACCTCGCAATTGGCTAAAAAAGGCATTTAATAGATTGGTAGTTACATTTTCTTTGCCTGTTTTATCTTTGTATTTTAATGGTTCTATCTGTTTGGCTTGCGACCGCGTTAATTTATGGGTTACGGTCGTTTCCTTGCCATCAACCTCTAAAACCAGCGTATCATTTGGTGGAATAGCAGGGGCTTTGAGAACTGCCGCTAACGCTACCGCTCGACCATTGGCACACTGCAACGGCCGTAAAATTAACCGACTCGCCATTCGCTCTGTATTTTTCCCTTTCAGTGTGCCATCCGGTGTGGGATCATCCTTCTGAGGGAAATGGAACATAATGGGCAATCCAAGTTGAGCGCGCGGGGCAATATTCCTTATGTTCGGCGATTTACTGGAAGGCGGCCGTCCGGCCGCATGGCGCACAACATTTCCTTCCGGCCAATGGGTTGGGCCATAATCATCCCCTTCCCGTGACTGCCGAAACTTACGTAGTTGTTTAATCAGATAAAGCCACGCATCTTCTGTGTTATCATTGCCATCAATCACTTCCAAGAGCATATTTGAAGCCAGGTGAGAAACGCCTTCAGGCCATTCCCATTTACTGGGAGCAACTTTCTTAAGCTTCTGTCTAATGTCATCTTTGATTACTCTAGCGTCACATAATGGCAAATTCACACGTATACGCTTGCCATCCTTTCGGTCAGCTACATGGCATATCGCGCCAAAGCCGCGCCGGGTTCGCGCGCCAATCCCGCCAAACATCTCCCACGCCCATAACGCAGCTTCTACATCTTCCTCAAATTCATCAGGATAGGTTATTCGGAGTATAAAGTTCACATCGGTTAACAAAGTTCCACCCTTGTCACGTAAGGGAAATGCAACATAGCTATAGGGAGAATCCGGGTGAGCTATGTCAACCGTAATCATTTTGCCTTTCTTTTTGGTTTTGATAGTAGATAAAGGTTTTCCTGGCGATTGTCGGGTAATGGCAAGCATAATCTTTGAAGCCTGCGAAGCAGACCCCCAAATTCTTTCTTCCTCGGCATGTAGGTTGGAAACAGCGCTGAACCGCCCACCCAACGTAGCCCGCCACCAAAAGCGCAAGTGCCCGCGTATTTCCGTTCCTCGTATTGGTGTCACCGGGTCAACCTCTCCCGGCGTGGGGCCGCCGCCAAAGAGGGGGGTGAGTAGTTTATATTCCCGTTCCAGCGTCACCCATCTCTCGCGCGGCTGCGGGTTTTCCAGCGATGCT
>JANTHP010000482.1 GCA_024762395.1 Anaerolineae bacterium
CGCCGCCACAACCACCGTAGGCATCACAAACGGGATGGTGGTGAGCGAGCGCAGCAGCGCTTTGCCGCGAAAATCGTAGCGGGCGAAGAGGTAGGCGGCGGGCAGGCCGATGAGCAGCGTCAAAAAGGTGGACAGCGCCGCCTGCCAGACGGTAAACCAGATGACTTTGAGGTATGTAGCGCGGGTGATGAGTTGGAGAAAGCCTGTGCTGAGCGGAGCCGAAGTACCGGCCCCCGTTAAGCTTAAGCCGAAAATGTGTGCCAGGGGGTAGAAGAAGAATATAGCCAGGAAGAGGAGGGGGAGGAGGACGGCCGTTCCCCCTAGCCAGCGCGCAATTCTCCCCATCATTTATTTGATTTTGTACACTTCACGACGATGGCGTACAAAATGAATGGTGATTATCGTTGGTTCGTCATGATCAACTGTATACACAACTCGGTGGTCGCCTACACGCAATTTGTAAAATCCCTTCCAGGTAGAAGTTAAAGGTTCAGGGGAAATATCAGCAAAATTATCAGCCAGCCAACGAATCTTCTTAAGAATCCGTTGCGCCGTCGTTTTATTGATTTGAGATAAATCATTTTCCGCTTGCGGCGTAAATTCGACCTTGCACATAGTTACCACTCAAGGCCAAGCCGTTGCGCGACTTCTTGGGCTGGAGTTGTTATTTCGCCTGTTTGCATCGCGTCCAAAGAATGTTGGAGTTGGCTTCTAAAACCATCTTGCAATTCCAACCCAACATCCGGGTCGCCAAGTAGTTCCATGATTGTTTGCGTTGTTACTTCTCGGATAAGATTCTTCAAATCAGTTACAGTTAACTCAGCTACAGTTGCTACAGTCATATCATCACCTCTACACCCAAGTATAAACGATTCGCACGCCCATATCCAAAATTTTACGCGATCGCGCAAGCGCGAAACCTGTGTTGGGGGACACCCCCAAACCCCCGCAGAGCGATCAGAGGAACAGAGGTCAGAGGGTTCAGAGGCCAGAGATGAACGGGGACACCGCCACCCGCAGACCCCCGCTGAGGTACCTGAGGTCCGGGTGGTACCTGCGGCGGACGGCAGCCGGGAGCCGATTTTTACCAGAATACCAACTACCGCCTCGCAGGACGCGCCAGTTTTCACCTTTCTTGTACAAGGATTCCGTCCATTCCCATACATTACCGCTCATATCCACGCAGCCATAGGGGCTGTCGCCTGCCGGTGAGTAACGGCCGACCGGCGTAGTCGCGCCTACGTTTTTGCCAAAATTACACAATTCCGGCGTTGGTTCTTGCTCGCCCCAGGGGTATTTGCGCCCATCAGTTCCCCGCGCCGCCTTTTCCCATTCCCGTTCCGTCGGCAGCCGCAGTCCGGCCCACTCACAAAACGCCTGCGCGTCATGCCAACTTACATTAACAACTGGATGCTCCGCTTTGCCGTTGGGATATTGGCGATTATTCCAATCATAAGGCGCATCTTGCTGCGGGTTGGCATCCAAGAATCGTTTGTAGACGGCATTTGTGACCGGCGTTTTGCCCATCCAAAACTCTGGTAATTCTATTTTCTCTTTGCTATCGCCGTACAAAAATTCGCCTGCGGGGATGCGTACAAATTCCAGGCCGGTCTTCTCGTGGATGAAACTGTTCTGTGGCGTAGACCTCACAGGTCTCGGAGACCTGCGAGGTCTCTCATCCAAGACAGCGGACAGCAACCCTGCCAACCCCGCCTCATACCCGCGCCGGAAGGGAATGCGCTGGTAAACGCGCCACAAGGCCGGCAGTTTGCATGGTTCCACCTGCAGCATGAACACGCGCATCGCATCCTCATGTTCCAATTCAATCGCCACATTCGTCTCGCTGCGCACCCAACGGGATTTAACGGCGCGGGGCGTCAGCAGCAAGGCAAAAATGCCGCTCTCCTCCAGCCCCCGGCTGATCGCCGCCGCCCACTTTTCGCCGGGCCGGATGCTGTCCGCCGCCAGCCACACCGGATAGCCTTCCGCTTCCAAATCCCCCGCCAGCCGCTTCGCCGCTTCCTCATCCTCATGCGCGTAGCTGATAAACACCTGACGCGGGTTGCGCGGGCGGCTTTGGATAACAGGGGCGGCCTTAATTTGGGCCGTAAATTGCGCCTGAAATGATTGGGGACGTTCTTGCGCCAGACTTGTCAGCAGATGGGCGTCCAATTCGCGCCGCTGGCAGTAGCCGATTAGCATCTCTGCTTTCTGGCTAAACGGCATCCCCCGCGTAAATTCCCGCTTCACTTCAGGAAAATACGCAAAGCAAAATGTCTCCAATTCACCATCATTGAAATGGTCAATAATAAATCTGCGTAATTCAGCGTTGGTTGGTTTGGTTTTGCGCATCCCTCATCCCTCTTCACTCATCCCTGATTACCGGTTTTATCTTGCGGTACCGCCACCGAATCTGCCACACGCGCCAGACCGCTTCCACCTTGATGGGCACATCCATCTTGCTTTGCCCAATGCGGCGGTCTTCAAAATAAATGGGGATTTCCAGGGAACGAAACCCCATTTTATGGGCTAAATAGGCCATCTCCACCTGAAAAACGTAGCCGTTGCTGACAACGCGATCAAAATCAATCGCCGCCAATGTCTGCCGCCGCCACGCCTTGAAACCGGCGGTGGCGTCTTTGGCGGGAACGCCCAAAATGAGGCGGGTGTATACCTGGTTGGCCCACCAGGAAAGTAAAAACCGCCACCACGACCAACGCTCGTCGGTCTGCCCGCCCTCGACGAAGCGCGAGCCGACAACGACGTCATATGCTTCCAGTTTGGCAACCATCTGCGGAATATATGCCGGCGAATGGGAAAAATCGGCGTCCATCTGCACGACCACGTCGGCCCCCTGCTCCA
>JANTHP010000483.1 GCA_024762395.1 Anaerolineae bacterium
TGTTGTGATAACAATACGTTCAATGACTAATTTTTCTCCTTCCTCTCTCTGTGTATCTCCGTGTGTTCTCTGTGTAGCTCTGTGTAACAATTTCGACTCAGTGTAAGCGAGGCATATGATGACTGTGAAACTATCGTCCAAGGGGCAGTTGGTCATTCCCCAAAAAATACGGCGCGCGCTAAACTTAAAACCAGGCACAGAGTTCGATATTGAACTCATTGGTCGTCAAATCGTTTTACAACCCATCGTTGATAAAGCGAAGATGTTGGAAGCCATCGAAGAATTATACGGTCTTGCCAAAGGATCGGATTTATTGGATGCGCTTGAAGAAGAACGCCGTTGGGAACGCGAAAAGGAAAATCGTCGTGATCAATCGTTATTTGCTGGATAGTTGGGCGTTATTAGCCTGGCTTTACGAAGAACAACCCGCCTCAACCCGGATACGCCAATTGTTAGACGATGCCGCAGACGGCCGTATCCGCTTGATGTTGTCAGTCATTAATTTTGGCGAAGTGTATTACATATTTGGCCGTAAACGCGGCGCTAACGCCGCTAAAAAACTCGCCGATGCCTTCAAAAAATTACCAATCGAAATTCTGTCAGTTGACGAACGCCGGGCCTTGATGTCTGCACATTATAAAATGAACAACGCCATATCCTATGCTGATGCCTTTGCTGTGGCCGCAGCCAAAGAGCTAGACGCGGTTTTGCTTACAGGCGACCCTGAATTATTTACGCTAGACGGAGAAATTCGAATAGAACGCCTCCATCGCTCTGGCAGGTAATCGGTTAGTAACTATTCAGGTATTCCCTGAGATTTGTCAAATTTGGTCTGGTCAACGCCTGGTCATGTTAAAAAATTTGACAAATCTTCTCGCCAGCGCTGTGTAGTTACATCGGTTATTGGCTACTCGTCGCCGACGATGGCGTCGTAAATGTTTTGCAACTCCTCGTCGGAGTAGTAATGGATGACGACTTTACCGCCTTTACCGCTTTTTTGGATATTGACGTTTGTTCCCAGCGATTGCTCGAACTGTGTTTGGAGGGCCGCTAATTCGGCCGGGAGGGTTTTTTTTGGTTTCGGTTTGGGTTTTTCGGCCGTAAGCAGTTTTTTAACCAGGCTTTCGGTTTGGCGCACGCTTAAATTGAGGCGGATAATTTGGTTCATGGCCCCGGTTTGGGCTTCGGGCGTGGGGAGGGGTAACAGCGCGCGGGCGTGGGCGCCGGAGATACGGCCGTCGCTCACTGCTTGTTGGATGTTTTGCGGCAAATTAAGCAGCCGCACCAGGTTAGCAACGGTTGAACGTCCTTTCCCCACCCGCCGGGCCACATCTTCCTGCGTTAAATCAAACTCATCCATCAACTGCTGGTACGCATACGCCTCTTCCAACGGGTTCAAATCGGCGCGTTGGATGTTTTCGATGATGGCCAGCTCCAGCATGGCCTGCGGCGTGGCTTCTTTGATCACGACCGGCGCTTCCTTCAATTTTGCCAATTGAGAGGCCCGCCAGCGTCGTTCCCCGGCAATCAGCGTGTAGCCATCGCCCGATTGGGTCACGATGAGCGGTTGGATAAGGCCGTGTTCTTTGATGGATGCGGCTAATTCGGCCAGTTTTTCCTCGTCCATCACACTGCGCGGCTGGTGGGGATTGGGCTTGATGCGGGACAGCGGAACTGTTTGTAAGCCGGTTCCTTCGCTTGTTTCGCTCGTTTGAATGAGGGCGCCTAATCCTCGTCCTAAGCCCCGTTTTTTACTCATGCGACTTGTCCTTTTCCCGATCTCCTTTAACTAGTTCTGCTGTTAGCAGTTGGTAGGCAATGGCTCCCGGTGAAGTGGGCGCGTAATGGTGGATGGGTTGGCCGTAGCTGGGGGCTTCGCTTAAACGCACGTTGCGGGGAACAATGGTGCGGAATACTTTGCCAGGGAAGTATTGGCGCACTTCTTCCACCACCTGGCGGCTGAGGTTGGTACGGCCGTCGTACATGGTCATCATCAATCCCCGAATGGTCAAACGCGGGTTAAGATATTTTTGCACTAACTCGATGGTTTGGGTTAATTGGGTTAGCCCTTCCAGCGCCAGGTATTCGCATTGAACCGGAATGAGGACGCCGTCGCGGGCGGCGGTGAGGGCGTTGATGGTGAGCAGGCTGAGGCTGGGGGGGCAGTCAATGAGGATGTAGTCGTAACGGCCGTTTACCTCTTCCAATATCTGCTGCAGCCGGTACTCGCGCCCGATTACATTCACCAATTCCACTTCCGCCCCGGCTAATTCAGGATGCGCCGGCAGCACATCTAACTGGAACGCCTCATTACAAAGAAGCGCCTCGTCAAAATCAGTTTGCTGCAGCAGCAAATCATACGTGGACGATTCTATTTGATACTTGTCATATCCCAAGCCGGATGTGGCATTGGCCTGCGGATCCATATCCACCAGCAGCGTGCGCCGGCCGCTGTGCGCCAGGAATCCGCTCAAATTAATAACGCTCGTGGTTTTACCCACGCCGCCCTTCTGATTAGCCACTGCGTAAATTTTGGTCATAAAAAAGGTATTAGATTTGTCAAATTTGGCCCAACTAACGTTTGGTCATGTTAAAAAATTTGATAAATCTTCTCGACAGCGTTATATAGTTATCATTTACCTGCCGCTTGCATACGCGCCCACTTGCTTAATTTTTGCTTCCAACCCATTTTGCGTCACCGATTGGGCTGCCAGTTCATTCGCAAACCGGGCTGCTTCCCAGGGGTTGCCGTCTGTTTGGTACAAACGAATGAGAAAGGCAGCGGCAAATATATCGCCTGCGCCGGTCGGTTCTACCTGGGTGACTACGGGCGCCGGAATTTGCCGCATGTTATCG
>JANTHP010000484.1 GCA_024762395.1 Anaerolineae bacterium
ATTCCAAAAAAGAGGTGAAACGTCATGCAGCAGGCACAAACCTGGGAGCCACAATTATTGACACTCGCTTACGAGGCGGCACAGCCGCACAAATTACAGCTTCCCCGTTTGAAGGGGGATTTCGATTCATTGCTCCGGGCTTATGCGGTATGCGAATCGCTCACAGCCAAGCACAGCCGCTCTTTCCATTTAGCGTCTGGCTTGCTGCCGCCGGAGAAACGGCGGGCGGTGCGGGCGCTGTACGCATTTTGTCGGGTGACAGACGATATTGTGGATGAGAACCCCGACAGCGCCGCTGCCGAACTTAAAAAATGGCGCGCTCATGCCTTTTCAGTCGAGCCGCCTGTAAATGATCCTGTTGCTGTAGCCTGGGCGGATACGCGATTGCGTTACCACGTCCCTGTGCGGTACGCCGAACAGCTTGTGGAAGGCGTGGCGCGTGATTTAACGCAAACGCGCTATGAAACGTTCGCCGATTTGGCGACTTACAGCTACGGCGTGGCCTCGACGGTAGGGTTGATGAGTATGCACATCATTGGCTACAGCGGCCCGGAAGCGATTCCATATGCCATCAAGCTGGGGCTGGCTTTGCAAATGACCAATATCTTGCGCGATGTGGCTGAAGATTGGGGGCGGGGGCGGGTTTATTTGCCCCAGGAGGAGCTGGCGTTTTTTGGTTTGTCGGAGGGGACGATTGCCGACGGCCGTGTTACCCCCCAATGGCGGCAGTTTATGCGCTTCCAGATCGAGCGGAACCGGCGTTTGTATGCGGAAGCGTGGCCGGGGATTGGGATGTTGGATAGGGACGGCCGTTTCGCCATCGCCGCCGCCGCCGGATTGTATCGCGCTATTTTAGAGGATATTGAACGGCATGATTACGACATCTTCAGCCGCCGCGCCCATATCGGAACGTGGGGGAAACTGCGCCGCCTGCCGGGATTATGGGCCAAAAGCCGCTAAATGCAGCGCTATTCAACCGTTTACCGCCTCAATCTGAGAGAATCATAAGAAGGCGGTAGAAACCAACAGCAAAGGGCGTCTACTCTATTATGGACAAAATTCACATTAAAGACCTGCTTTTACGAACCATCATTGGTATTAACGATGAAGAACGGCGTAATCGCCAGGACGTACTGATCAATTTGGTTTTACATGCCGATTTACGTCCGGCGGGCGCCTCTGACGACATTGACGACGCCGTCAACTACCGCACCATCACCAAACGTATCATTGCCCTGGTAGAAAACTCTCAATTTTTTCTTGTGGAAAAGATGGCCGATGAAATTGCCCAAATCTGCCTGGAAGACCGCCGGGTAAAGCGCGTGCGCGTGCAAGTAGAGAAACCCGGCGCGCTGCGTTTTGCTCGCTCGGTCGGCGTTTCCATCAAAAGGAGTAGAAAAGATGTCTGAGATGACCCAAAGCAATTTGGCTTACCTGTCATTGGGATCCAACATTGAGCCGGAGCATAATTTGCCGGCCGCCGTGGCTCACCTGTCTGAGTTCGGACGCATTAAGGCGGTTTCCACCGTCTGGCAAACAACGCCGGTTGGCTTCGCTCAACAAGCCGATTTTTTGAATGCGGCTGTACTGTTGGAAACAAAGCTGTCGGCGGCGGCCTTGCGGCAAAAGGTTATTGCCCAAATCGAAAATAAATTAGGCCGCGTGCGAACAGAAAACAAAAACGGCCCCCGCCCCATTGATATTGACATCATGCTTTTTAACCGCGATGTCCTTTCATTGGGCTGGCGGCGCATTCCCGACCCTGAATTATTGGAACAAGCGCATGTGGCGATTCCGTTGGCCGAAATTGCGCCCGATTATGTACATCCTGAAAACAACTTGACTTTACAAGAAATCGCCTGGCAATTTTCGCCTGTTTTAGGCGGGTTTGACAAAAGAAATGATGTGAAGTTGATAGTAAAACGATTGGAGAATTAGTATGAACAGTATGAATTTAATGTATTTGGAAGAACCAACTGAAGTTATTCCCGCCCAAAATGGTCATCACAACAAAAGCGATATGCGGCATACGGCCGTGCGCAGCGCCGTCCGCGATATTTTAGCCAATGTGGGTGAAAATCCCGAACGCGAGGGGCTGCTGAATACGCCTGACCGTGTAGCGCGCATGTATGATGAATTATTGGCCGGGTATGATGTTGATCCGGTCAAAATGATTAACAATGCGCTTTTTAATGTGGATTACGACGAGATGGTAATTGTGAAAGACATCGAGTTTCACAGCTTATGCGAACATCACATGCTGCCATTTTACGGCCGTGCCCATGTAGCCTACATTCCCAACGGTAAAGTAATTGGTTTGAGCAAAATTCCGCGCATTGTGGAAATGTTTGCCCGCCGTTTGCAAGTACAAGAACGGATGACGAAGCAGATCGCCGATTTGCTGCAAGAAACGCTTCAGCCCCAGGGTGTGGCGGTGACGGTGGAAGGCGCGCACATGTGCAGTATGATGCGCGGCGTGAAGAAAGCGAACGCCAGCATGGTGACCAGCGCCGTTTTGGGCGAATTCAAAAGCAATGCCAAAACACGCGCCGAATTCATGAATCATATCGGCCGGCATAGTTTGAATGCTTGAGCGCAGATGAGCGATTCAGTCTTGCAACTGTATCCGCTGCCAGCGGCGGAACGGCCGTTACACAACCTCTACCTGGCGCACAATTTGCGGCAGTTCAGCCGGAAATCCGGCCAGCCGTTTGTGTATGCCAACTTCGTGACGAGTGTTGACGGCCGTATCGCCATCCCCCACCCTGACAAACCGGGCCTGGTCGTCCCCGCCGCTATCGCCAACGAACGGGATTGGCGGCTGTTCCAAGAA
>JANTHP010000485.1 GCA_024762395.1 Anaerolineae bacterium
CCCGATGCCAAACAAGGCCGCGCCTATGAGAAGCCACACAAATGAACCGGCGCTGATGGCAACGGCCGTAACCGCCATCCCCACCGCCCCCAAGCCATACCCCAGCGACAACCCCAGCCGCCGCCCAATCCGATCCATCAACCAGCCAAAGGGATAGGCCGCCGCCGCGCGTCCCAGCAAATTAACCGCCAAAGGAAATCCGGCGGCGCTGTCCTGTCCGCTCAACCGCGCCGCCAAAATGGGCAGAACCGCAAACGAAGCAATCATCGCCGCCGAGAAAAAACTCTGCGCCAGAAACAGCGTCCCCGTCAAACGCCGCCGCACGCTCTGCATTCCGTCCATATCATTTCCTGCCTTATTTAAATTCTTCAGGCTTTCCCGTGATTTTGCGTGAAACGTGAAGAATGAAACGTGATGTTCCTCTGGTCACGTTTCACGTTTTACGTTTCACGCCGTGATTATCACGGGAATTCCCAAAGAGCCTTTATTTACAAAAATGGGCTGTCCCGCAACGGCCAGCCCACTTTTTATCGAATGTAACTACTCAGGCGTCCCCCTAGATTTGCCAAATTTAGCCTGGTAACCGCCTGCTCATGCTAAAAAATTTGACACCTCTTCTTAATTCATAATTCATCCTTCATAATTCATAATTTTCAGAGCCGTTACCCGGCTGGCAAAATGCCGCGCGCCTTTAATTCATTGATGATTTGCGCCACGATGTCATCCACGCTTTGGATGTCGGTTTCGACGACCAGTTCGGCGTTTTCCGGCTCTTCGTAGGGCGAAGAGATGCCGGTGAAGTTGTCAATCTCGCCGGCCATCGCCTTGGCGTACAGCCCTTTGGTGTCGCGCCGCTTGACGACGTTCAGGTCGCATTTGACATAGATTTCGAGGAAACGGCCGTCAGCCACCAACTGGCGCGCAAACCGGCGATCGGCTGTAAACGGCGAGATAAAACAAGCCAGCGTGATATTGCCATGCGCGTAAGAAAGTTTAGCCAGTTCAGCCGCGCGGCGGATATTTTCCTGCCGGTCGGCGCTGCTAAAGCCCAAATCGCCATTCAAACCATGCCGCAAATTGTCCCCGTCCAGGAACATCGTATGCACGCCGTCGGCAAACAACCGCTGCTCCAGCTTCTTGGCAATCGTAGATTTGCCGGAGCCGGACAAGCCGGTGAACCACAAAACGGCCGCTTGATGCCCATGCCGTTCTTCCCGCTGCTGCAAACTAATCCCTTCCTGTTCCCACACCACGTTGGTGGATTTCGGCCGTTCCGGCGTCGTATCCACCTCGCCGGCCATCAACTGCTCCACATCGCGCGATTTACCGCGAATCATCCCCGCCGCCACCGTGTTATTCGTCGCCGGATCGATCAGGACAAAACTGCCCGTCGCCCGATTTAGCTGGTAACGGTCATAATAGAGCGGCTGCGTCGTCGTCAGTTGAATACGGCCGATCTCATTCAGCGTCAGCGTATCGGCCTCCGCCCGGTGCATCGTATCCACATCAATCTTGTAATTCAGTTCCGAGATGAAGCCGTTCACCAGCCGCGTCGTGTGCTGCACCCAGTACGCGCCGCGCGGCTTCATCGGCTCCTCGCTCATCCAGCAAATCGTCGCGTCCACGCGGTTGCTTTTTTGCGGCAGGTTGTTGGTGCGAACGATCATATCGCCCCGGCTGATGTCAATCTCGTCTTCCAGCGTCAAAATCACCGAATCGCCCACATTGGCCGCGTCCAGTTCCTCGCCCGCCACCACAATGGATTCGATTTTACTGGACAGGCCGGAAGGCAAGACGGCAATCTCCTCCCCCTTGGCGATGCGGCCGGAGGCAATTTGCCCCGCGTAGCCTCGGAAATTTTGATTAGGACGGACGACGTACTGCACCGGATAGCGGAAATCCACATTGTTCAAGCTGGCGCCCACATTCACCGTTTCCAGATGATGCAGCAGCGTCGGGCCATCGTACCAGGGTGTGTTCTCGCTTTTATCCACCACATTATCGCCCCGCAAAGCCGAAACAGGGATGAAGGTCACATCTTGCACGTTAAGTTTTTGGATGAAGTCGGTATATTCCTGCACGATTTGGTCATAGACGGCCTCATCGTAATCCACCAAATCCATCTTGTTGACGGCTACCATCAGATGCGGGATTCGCAGCAGGGTCGCTAAAAATCCGTGTCGTTTGGATTGGGTCAGCACGCCGTTGCGGGCGTCAATGAGGATGATGGCCAGTTCGGCCGTGGAGGCGCCGGTGACCATGTTGCGCGTGTATTGGATATGCCCCGGCGTGTCGGCGATGATGAATTTGCGTTTGGGCGTGGCGAAGTAGCGGTAAGCGACATCTATGGTGATTTTTTGCTCCCGTTCGGCGCGTAAGCCGTCGGTGAGAAGGGCTAAATCCACTTCTTCGTCGCCGCGCTGCTCGCTGGCCTGCTCAACCGCGCGCATCTGGTCTTCAAAAATTGATTTGGAATCGTACAGCAGCCGGCCGATGAGCGTGCTTTTACCATCGTCCACGCTGCCGGCGGTGGTGAAACGGAGTAGTTCGATTTGTTGGTCTGTATTAGTCATGATTTGCGTTTTTGAGCGTGAAACGTGAAGCGTGAAACGTGATAATCGGCGTCATCACGTTTCACGTTTTACGTTTCACGCACCTATTTAAAAGTAACCCACCTTCTTACGGTCTTCCATCGCCGCTTCGGAGCGTTTGTCATCGGCGCGGGCATCGCGTTCGGTGACGCGGGCGGAGGCGACTTCGTCCACGATGTCGTGGATGTCGCGGGCGGGGGAGAAGACGGCGCCGGTGCAGGTCATGTCGCCGATGGTGCG
>JANTHP010000486.1 GCA_024762395.1 Anaerolineae bacterium
AAACATCTCGTCGTCAACGCCGACGAGAGCGAGCCGGGGACGTTCAAAGACCGCGCCCTGCTGGAAGAAGACCCGTTCGCCGTCATCGAGGCGGCGACGTTGGCCGGGTACGCCATCGGCGCGGAAAACGGCTGGATTTTCATTCGCGGCGAATATCCGCGAGGGTACGGCCGTTTGCAAGAAGCGATTCGTCAAGCGCGGGAAGCCGGTTATCTGGGGCAAAACATCCTGGACAGCGGCTTTAACTTTGACATTGAACTGCGGCGCGGCGCGGGAGCCTACATTTGCGGCGAGGAGACGGCGTTGTTTGCCGCCATCGAAGGCCAACGCGGATACCCCCGCCTCAAACCCCCCTTCCCGACGACGCACGGCCTGTTCCAGCAGCCCACCGCCATCAACAACGTGGAAACATTAGTGGCGGCGATGACGGCTTTTGAGATGGGCGCGGCTGAATGGCGCAAATATGGCACGGAACAATCGCCGGGAACGAAGCTGTTTTGCCTCAGCGGCGACGTGGCCCAACCGGGCGTGTACGAGATGCCCTTTGGCGTGACCATCGGCGAACTGATTGCGCTGGCGGGCGGTGTGCCCGGCGGCAAGCATATCCAGGCTGTCCTGATGGGCGGCGCGGCGGGCAAGTTTATCGGCCCGGACAAGCTGGACACGCCGTTGACGTATGAGGATACGCGGGCGGCGGGCATTCCGATTGGGTCGGGCGTGGTGATGGTGTTTGATGAAACGGCCGATTTGCACCGCGTCCTTTACGACCTGGCCCACTTCTTTGACCATGAAAGCTGCGGCCAATGTTTCCCCTGCCGGATGGGAACCCGCCAGCAGGCCGACATTTTGCGCCGCATCGCCTTTGACGGCGACGCGCGCCCAACCGACAAGCAGCTATTGCTCGACATTGGGGCGATGATGACCCGATCTTCTTTGTGCGGGTTGGGGATGACGGCGGGAACGGCCGTGATGAGCGCCATCGCGTTGTGGCCTGAACTAGTAGAATAATGAAATTGGTCAGGCTAGATTGTTAATGACGAGGACTTGTAAGCGGGGAAACTTTAACAAAGCGCGATCGTTGGTCAGAAAATAAGCGGCATTGGTGTAAACGGCCGTTGCCAACTGAATTGCATCGGGCGTATGAAATCCATATTCGGCGCGAATTTCAGCCGCCAATTGGGAAATTTCTGGCGATACGCTGTAAGTTGTTAGATGAGAAGCTTTCAGAAGGATTTCTTGATAGCGCTGCGCCAACTCAGTGCGATTTTGGCGAATAGGATGGACTAAGGTTTCGATTAAGGTAATGGTGGAAGTAACGGCCGTAAACCGCCCATCAGCAAGTCCGGCAAAAAAAGGACGCAATAAAGGATGGTATGTCGCATGTTTTTCGATGAAATAAATCAGAGGGGCTGTATCAAGGCCAATAACAGAGCCTTCCAAATCCTCTAGGATTGCCACGATGCCCTCTCCTGATTTACATACTCTTGAGCGTCAATATCTTGCCATACGTCCGCGCCCAAGCCCTCCAAGTCCATGATGCTGTATGTTTTCACCTCAGCATCAACTTGACGGCGAACGGCTTTCGTTAAATTTTCAAGGAGTTGTAATTGTTCAGGCAAAGCAAGCTGTTTTACCATATGCCATGTGCGATCATAGGTTGCTGCTGTCATCATTTATGCCTCTATCGTTTAAATATGTTACAGACTTGTTTAGAGCCATTATACACTGAAATTTAGGAATCACACGACCGCGCCGCGACCGCGCGAAATGACATTCATGAGGAACCATTATGGAAAAAATCAAACTAACCATTGACGGCCGTAAAATTGAGGCCGCGCCAGGGGCGAATTTGTTGGATGCGGCCCTGGAAAATGATATTTACATCCCGCATTTGTGCCACCACCCCGATTTGGAGCCGGTGGGCGCGTGCCGGATGTGCGAGGTGGAGGTGGACGGCCGTACCGCCATGTCCTGCCTCACCCCCGTGCAAGAAGGGCTGGATGTGAAAACATTCACCCCCGAAATCCATGCGGCGCGGCAGATGAACGCCGAACTGCTCATCGCCAACCACCACCAGGAATGCCTTTCCTGCGGGGCCAGCCACCATTGCGAACTGCTCCACGTGGCCGACCACATCGGCGTGGACGGCGACCGGCTGCGCTTACTCGATCCGCGCCCGGAAATGCTGCCCATTGACAACTCCAACCCGTTTTTCCGCTACGATCCCAACAAATGTATCGCCTGCGGCATCTGCGTCCGTACCTGCCACGACATTGTCGGGTTGGGCGTTTTGGATTTTGTCAATCGGGGCAACCGGACGGTGATTGGCACCTTCAACGACGAGCCGTTCGCCGACTCCATCTGCGAATCGTGCGGCGAGTGTGTGGTGCGCTGCCCGGTGGGGGCATTGGAACCGAAGAAGGCACAGCGGCCGTCTCACGAAGTCCAATCCACCTGCGTCTACTGCGGCGTCGGCTGCGGCATTTACCTGGGCGTGAAAGGGGATCAGATTGTCAGTGTGCGGGCGGATGAGGAACGGCCGTCCAACGAAGGCAGCCTATGCGTCAAAGGGCGTTACAGCTACAACTTCATCAACCATCCCGACCGGCTTACCAGCCCGCTCATCAAGAAAAACGGCCAATTTGTAGAAGCGACCTGGGACGAAGCCCTCGACCTCGTCGCCGAAAAATTTGCCCAGTACGAAGGGCATGAATTCGCCGCCCTCGCCTCGGCCAAATGCACGAATGAGGATAACTACGTCATCCAAAAATTCGCCCGCGCAGTGATGGGGACCAACACCG
>JANTHP010000487.1 GCA_024762395.1 Anaerolineae bacterium
ATCTTCCGCGACCGTAAAGGGCGCGGCGGCAAAACCGTCACCGTCATCCGCGATTTGCAGCTAACGCCCGACGATTTGACCGCCCTGGGCAAGCAGTTGAAAAAGAAATGCGGCGCTGGCGGTGCAGTTAAAGATGGCAACATCGAAATTCAAGGCGACCACCGCGATAAAATCCTGGCCGAACTGCTAAAACAGGGCTACAAAGCCAAACTTGCCGGCGGCTAGTGCCAGTAAACAGAAGTCAGTAAACAGTTTTCAGTAGGCACTTTCCAGAGGCAGACCGTACTGATAACTGTTTACAGATTACTGAACACTGATACTAGCCCCTCAATCCTCTCTTTCTCTCCGCGCATCTCCATTTCTCTGCGTATCTCCGCGCCCCCCAAATTTTTCCACATCACTCCAGCGTCAACCCTAATTCCTCCAGCCGCCGCATCCGCTCCCATTCCGGGATGTCGCCGTCGGCTCCGGCATCTTTCAATACCTGAATTTGCCGTAATTCCATGATCTGATCCCGCAAAACGGCCGCTTTTTCAAACGCCAACTCCTGCGCCGCCTGCTTCATCTGCTTCTCTAACTCCTTGATCAGCTTATTCAACTCAGCCTTTGGCAAATCGCGCGCCGTCGTATAACCCGCCTTCTCTTCAGCCAGCGCCAACTCTTCTTGAGCAATGTCCTCGGTTAGATCGTGTACCTGTTTCATGATGCTGCGCGGCTCAATGCCATGTTTTTCGTTGTAGGCCATCTGTTTTTCGCGGCGGAGGTTCGTCTCGTCCAGAGCCGCCTGCATTGAGCGAGTAATTTTATCGGCATACATGATCACTTTGCCCTCTACATGCCTCGCCGCCCGGCCAATTGTCTGGATGAGGGCCGTTTCTGAACGCAAAAAGCCTTCTTTGTCCGCATCCAAAATCGCCACCAATGACACTTCCGGCAAATCAAGCCCTTCTCGCAGCAGATTAATGCCTACAAGGACATCAAAAACGCCCATCCGCAAATCCCGCAAAATCTCCGTCCGTTCAATCGTATGCACTTCCGAATGAAGATAATGCACTTTTACGCCCATCTCCAACAAATAGTCGGCCAAATCCTCAGACATGCGCTTGGTTAAGGTCGTGACCAATACTCGCTGGCCCTTCTCCGTGCGCCGATTGATTTCGCCCAACAAATCGTCCACCTGCCCTTTCACCGGGCGCACTTCAACCTCTGGGTCTAAAATCCCGGTGGGACGGATAACCTGCCGCACAATGCGGGCTGATTTTTCCATTTCAAATGGCCCCGGTGTGGCGCTGGTGAAGATCGCCTGGCCGATTTTGCTCTGAAATTCATCAAAATTTAGCGGGCGATTGTCCAACGCGCTGGGCAAGCGGAAGCCGTAATCCACCAGGGTTGTTTTGCGGCTGCGATCGCCGGCGTACATGCCTCGCACCTGGGGAATGGTCATGTGGCTCTCATCAATGACCAGTAAAAAGTTGGGCGGGAAATAGTCCATCAATGTCCAGGGCGGTTCGCCTTCTTGACGGCCGTCCAGATGACGACTGTAATTCTCGATGCCGCCGGTATACCCGATTTCGCGCAGCATTTCCAAATCATATAAGGTGCGCTGTTCGATGCGCTGGGCCTCCAGCAGCATATTGCGTTCTTTGAAATAGGCGATGCGCTCCGATAATTCAGCCTCGATGTCGTTGATAGCCTGGGCTGTTTTCTCTTCATCAGCGATAAATTGTTTAGCGGGATAGATTTCAACTTTGGTGTGTTCCAGCAGCACTTCGCCGGTTAGCGAGTCAAATTCGGTGATGCGCTCCACTTCATCACCCCAAAATTCGATAGTGAAGGCGGTTTCAGCGTAGGCGGGATAAATTTGGAGGGTGTCGCCGCGCACGCGGAACGTGCCGCGCCGCAGTTCCAAATCATTGCGGTCGTACTGGATGTCTACCAGGCGGCGCAGAAGAATGTCGCGCCGGTACTGTTTTCCTCGTTCGATTTTCACGGTGACGTTGCCCCAGGAAACGGGGTTGCTGATGCCGTAGATGCACGAGACGGAAGCGACGATGATAACATCTTCGCGGCTCATCAAGCTGGCGGTGGCTTGCAGCCGCAGCCGGTCAATTTCTTCGTTGATTTGGGTCTCTTTTTCGATGAAGAGGTCGCGCCGGGGAACGTAGGCTTCAGGCTGGTAGTAGTCGTAGTAGCTGACGAAGTAGCTGACGGCGTTGTTAGGGAAGAAATCGCGGAATTCGCTGTAAAGCTGGGCGGCCAGGGTTTTGTTGTGGGCCAGGATGAGGGTTGGCCGTTGTGTTTTCTGGATGACTTGAGCGATGGAAAAGGTTTTGCCGGTTCCGGTTGCGCCCAGCAGGGTTTGAAATTGCTCACCCTGGTCTAAACCATCAACCAGTTGAGTGATGGCTTCGGGCTGATCGCCGGTGGGCTGAAAATCGGAAACGATTTGAAATTGGGGCATGGAGTACCTCACAACTTGTTTTTACGTAGAACTAAAGTTCGCTATTTTAGCATATTCAACCCATTTGGACATGGCCAAACCGGCTCGGCAGTATGGTACAATGATGCTGCTGTCACAATTGGTGTTGTTGGGTCTTCAGGATTAAAAAAACTGCGTGAAACGTGAAAGTGATGGTTCTCTTGAATGAAACGGGACACATCTCTTATCTGTGTTCATCCGTATTAATCCGTGTCCTATTTATAAGGGAGACAACATGGGCACAGCCCACCACGAATGAATGAAAATCCACAGATTGCGCAGATGGCGCAGATTTAATCTGTGTAATCGGCGTA
>JANTHP010000488.1 GCA_024762395.1 Anaerolineae bacterium
CGGTTCGTGAAACGTTCCAGCGGCATTTTTGGGGCGACGGGGACAGGAAAGAGCTTCCTCACGCGCATGGTTTTAGCCGGGCTGATGAATGAAGGCGTCGCCGCTGCGCTGGTCTTTGACATGCACAACGAGTATGCGTTTGATGATTTGGATTCGGACAAGGGAACGGCCGTGCGCGGACTCAAATCACTCTTCGGCCAAAAGGTGCAGGTGGCGGCGCTGGGCAAAGGGGCGATGGTGCGCGGCAATACGCCCGACTTCACGCTGGATTTAGCCCTGTCTGATTTCCAAACGAGCGACGTGATGCTGCTGGCAGAGGCGTTGAACCTGACCGACACTGCCGCCGTGACGCTGAACGCCCTGGAACGGGCCTTTGGCCGGGATTGGTTCGCCCAATTTATGAAACTGGAGCCGGGCGCGGTGGAAACCGACCCGGAAAGCGGCAAAACCTTTCCGGCGGCCAACTCCGTTGCCGCCTGGGCGCGGGGCAACAATGTCCACGAGAAGGCGGCCGAGGCGCTGCATCGCAAGCTGAGTTTGGTGGCTGATAAGCCATATGTTGTTGCCACGCCCGCCAATGATGCTGTGTCGGCGATTGTGGATCAGTTGGAAAACGGCCGTCACGTCATCCTGGGCTTTGGCGAATACGAATCCGACCTGGATTACCTGCTCGTCTCTAACATTTTAACGCGCAAAATCCGCCAAAAGTGGGTCAAGAAAACTGAGGCGCACAAAACCATGGGCGCCGCCGCGCCGCGCCCGCTCATGATCGCCATCGAGGAAGCGCATAAGTTACTGAATCCACATCTGGCGGGGCAAACGGCGTTTGGCATTATTGCGCGGGAGCTGCGTAAGTATTTTGTGACGCTGTTGGTGGTGGATCAACGGCCGTCGGGCATTGACGACGAAATTATGTCCCAGCTAGGCACGCGCATCACCGGCTGGCTGGGCGATGAAGACGACATTCGCGCCGTCCTCACCGGGTTGGCCGGGCGCGAGCAACTGCGCGGGATGCTGGCCCGCTTGCAGGAGAAAGAGGAAGTCCTGCTCCTGGGTTGGGGCGTCAAAATGCCCATCCCCATCCGCTCCCGCCGCTACGACGAAAAGTTCTACGCCGAGATGAAGGGGCGAAAGTCGGCCCCGCAGTTCAAAATCAAGGATGATCGCGCCAATTTGAAAGAATTAAATGATGATTTGTTTGGCTAAATTGACATCCGAATCATTTTTTTGCACAATGAGTTTGAACAAAAGATGGATAAACGCGCTTATTGACCTGATCAGGCATACAAACGGCAATGCAGGAATTGTGAGTCCATGGACATTCAAAAGGTTATCGAGTATTGGGTGAAATCGTCGGAAGATGACTTACCAGTTACCGTGCATCTGTTTGCCAGCAAAGATTATCATTACGCGCTCTTCTTTGGGCATTTATATCTGGAAAAATTGATGAAGGCGTTAGTTGTACAAGTCAAGGAAGAGCACGCGCCACGCTCACATAACTTAATTTACCTGGCTGAATGCGCCAACCTGACTCTTTCTGATTCACACCGCGAGATTTTGGCGCGAGTGAATAAATACAATCTTGAAACCCGCTACCCAACAGATCGTGAACAGTTGCGTACACTTTACACAAAAGACTTTACAAAAGCTGAACTGAAAACAATTCGAGAAATGGGAAAATGGCTGAATTCGCAATTGAAACGCAAGAAAACATCATAGAAAAAACGCGCCGGTTGTTGGATGTTCTGGCTATGCAAGGACTGCAAATCCTGGCAGCTTACCTGTATGGATCGTATGCCGTTGGCAACCCGCATAAGGACAGCGACATTGACGTAGCCATCATTTCTCCTGATTTATCTGACGCCTACATAGATGATTGGGTGCGTCTTAATGTGCCGGCGTCACGTATTGATGCGCGTATGGAAGTGGTGGGGTTTAAACCAGAACAGTTCCTCGATGAGCATCCGTTAGTTTGGGAAATCAAAACAAAAGGCGTGCAATTGTTATAGAACAGCGTCTATTTCCCGCCGCTACGACGAAAGGTTTTACGCCGAGATGAAGGGGGGCAAATCAGCTCCGTAGTTCAAAATCAAAGATGATCGCGCCAGATATGAAAAGGAAATGGGATAATGGACACGTTTTATCAAACAAAACTAAATGAATTGATGACGGAATTCACCCGTTATCTAATCGAAAATCCTGATTTCGGCGAGCAGATTCCCCCTGGTTCGCAGATTGTTCTTTTGGACCAGCGGGATCCATCCTACAGTCAAAAAGCGGTTGAATATGCCACGCGATCGAAAGAAAATGATGACGATCCTTTTCGTCCTGTTGTGTACATTGAAGTGACAGAAATGCTGCCCGTCCGATCCCGCGTGCAGGAATTACAAATCCTAGAACGCCCCCCGGTTTATTCTGTGTAGTCAATCAGTAAAAACTGTTCAAAGTTATCTTGATTGACCGCTGTCAGTTCGGCTTCGGGATACGCTTTTAGGAATTCATTACGGGGGGCGCGGCGGATACGGCCGTTTCCCCACTTAAACGCATAGCCAAATAAACGGCCCCCTCGCTCCTCGACATAATCAATTTCCCTGCTGTCCGCGGTTGGTTGATTTATTTTACCTTCAATTGGGCGGCTAGTTGACTCATGGCGTGACGACGTTCCATTTCGGCTTGTTGGGCCTGCAGATGGGTTGGCGCGGCGCCGCGCACGACGCATTGTTCGGCCGTCAGCGGGCAGCGTTCGCAGGTTTCGTTGACTGTGTCCTGGTAAAGCGCCGGATCAT
>JANTHP010000489.1 GCA_024762395.1 Anaerolineae bacterium
TCCTACTTTTTGATGGCGTTGATTATGCTCATTTTGGGATTAGGCCTGATGTTTTTCATCACCACCGTCCCTTTCGAGCGCATTATTTTGCTGGCGATGCGCGGCCTTTTCCCCCGCGTCACTTTCTTTGCCCGGCGCAACGTGGGGCGCGGATCGCTGCGGAACACGCTCATCTCGCTGCTGGTGCTGTTCAGCGGCGTTTTGCCCAGCTTCCTCGCCACCCAGATGGCGCTGGAAAACGCCAATTTTGAGACCAGCGCCCGTCTTAACATGGGCGCGCCGGTTTCGATTCGGGTGTTCCAACGCTGGGACGAACTGGATGATCCCGCTTCTTCCCGGCTCAAACCCAGCTTTTTGACGCGGGATTTGGCCGTCATCCCGGAAATAGACCAGCGGGTGGGATTGACTTACCGTTATGGGAGCGATGCGTCCGATCCGGTGGGGATGCGGTCGGCCAGGGTGACTGTGCGGGGGGTAGACGGCCGTCTCGCCAATGTACTCTTCACCGATATGATGGAATTTACGGCCGGGGGCGCGGACTCGTTTGATCGCATTCTGGAAGAGCCAAACGCCGTTATCATCAGCGAAGGATTGGCCGACTATCTGGCCGTCGGCTTGGGCGACAGCATCAAAGTCGGCGGCGAAGGGCAGGATAATATCATGACCGCCCGCATTGTGGGCATCGCCCGCCGCATTCCCGGCTTTAGCGACATCGTGCGCAGTCGCACGCGGGCGCAAAACGGCGGCACCGATTTGCTGTTATCGCTGGCTTCGTTCCGCCAATTGACGACGGAACTAAACAAACCGCTGCCGCCGCCAGACGATCCCGTTTTTGAGCAGGTGTTGGCGACGTTAACGCCTGGCGCCGATGCGGAAACGGTCTCCCGCGAGATTGGGGAGCGGTTTGGCACGACCTACAATATGTGGACGCGGGTTTTTGAGGCGGAGTTAGAGATGAATGAGCGGGCGCAGGCGACGCAGCGGGTCTTTTTGCTGGTGTTGACGACAATTTCGTTCACGACGGCCGTTTTCGGCGTATTCGCCGTCATTTATGTTGCCATCTACGCCCGCCGCATTGAAATTGGCATGATGAAAGCGATGGGGATGCGCCGCCGCGAATTAACCGGCATGTTGATTGTGGAAGCGATTGCGATGACCTTGGGCGCGGCGCTGGCCGGCATCGCCGCCGGGGCGACGATGGGCTACGTCTCCTTCTGGGGGCAGCGCGCCCTGCAAGAACGCCCCACCATTTTTGCCCTGGACACGACGGTGATGCCGTTTATTGTTGTCATGGTCGTCCTCGCCAGCATTTTAGGCGCGTCATTTTCCGCCCGCCGCATTGTGAAGAAACGAGCGGTGGAGATATTACGGATGCAGTAGCGTGAAACGTAAAACGTGAAACGTGATGAAATTTCACGTTTCACGTTTCACGCATCACGAATGAATTCTTATGAATACAAAACATCTTTTACCACTTTTACTCATCGTTTTTGTTCTGGTTGGCTGCGGCGGCGGGCAGGTTGTTGGCGGGCCACCGCCGGAAGTAATGGATGCTGCCGCCGAATCCGACTCCACCCCCACGCCGCGCCCCACGCTGCCGCCGCAAACGGGAACCATCGTTTTGGCCGACGGGCAGCTCGTGGCGGTGAATCCGATGGCGTCGTTGAGTTTTAACGGTAACGGCCGTCTCCTCACCATCAACGTATCCCCCGGCGACATGGTAGAAGCGGGCGACCTCATTGCCACGCTGGACGATGAAACCATGCGCGAAGCGGTCGCCAACGCGGAATTGCAAGTGGCGCAGGCGGAGTTGAGCCTGGCGCAGGCCCAGTTGACGCTGGATGATTTGGAAAGCTGGGAGCCGGATGAAACGGCCGTCGCCCTGGCCCAAGCCAATCTTGCCGCCGCCGAAGCCGCCCTGGAAAACGCCCAAACCGCCGACGCCTCCGCCGGATACAGCCTTACCTCGGCGCGCATCAACCTGGAACAGGCGCAGCGCAATCTGGCCGACGCTCAAAAAGCTTACGACACCGCCTTTGATCCGGGCCGCGAATGGGAAATGCGGACGACGAATCCAACTTGCTACCCCGGCGAAGGCGGCCCGATTCCTTGCACAGGGCCATCGCTCAAAGCGCAGTTGGAAGCGGAGCAGGATGGGGCGACCCGCAGCCTGCAATATGCTCAGGAAAATCTGGAAGTGGCGCAGGCCCAGTACAATTTAGCGGCGGCGGGGTTGAATAATGATACGGCCGTTTCCGCCCAAACCGGCGTTATCAGCGCCCAGCAAGCCCTCGAACAAGCCACTGCCGGCCCCAAAGAAAAGGACCTTGCCGCCGCCCGCCTGAATGTGCAGCAGGCCGAACTCTCCTTACAGCAAAGCCGAATGACCTTGGAACAAGCCCAGAACGCCCTTACCGACGCCCAGCTAACCGCTCCCTGGGCAGGCGCAATCCTCACCGTAGACGCTGCCCCCGGTTCAATGGTCGGCGCGGGCGTTCCCATTGTCACGCTCATGGATACGGCCGCGCTGCAATTCCACACCAGCAACCTCAGCGAACGGGATTTGGCCCAGATTGAACCGGGCGACCCCGCCGAAATCACGCTGAAAACTTATCCTTCCCAGCCCATACAAGGCGTCGTGGCCCGGATTGCGCCGCAGGCGAGCGGTATGGTGGGGGATGCGGCCGTTTTCACCGTGATGAT
>JANTHP010000490.1 GCA_024762395.1 Anaerolineae bacterium
TCCGCCTGAAGGGGTGGGATTACCGGCAGCCGGGGATTTATTTTGTGACGATTTGCACCCACCAGCGGCAAAATTTGTTTGAAAATCCGGCGTTTTATGATATTGCCATGTATGCGCTGCACCGCGTGCCGGAACAGCGCCACGCCCAACATGTTTTGTTGGATGTTTGGGTCGTTATGCCCAATCATGTGCATGTGATTTTTGTGTTTGTGGATTGGCCGGCGGGGGTGGAATCGGGAACGGCCGTCCCCCTGCCAAACGGGTTCCACAATGCGCCGGCCGGGTCGTTGGGGGTGGTTGTGGGGCAGTACAAGCGGGCCGTCGCCACACCCATCAATCAACTGCGCCGGGGGAAGGGAACGGCCGTGTGGCAGCGCGGGTATTATGAACACATTGTTCGCAACGAACGGGAAATGCAGGCGGTGCGGCAATACATTCGGAACAATCCCGCTCGTTGGCGCGAAGACCGCGATAATTTGGATGGGTTGCTGCGTAAAATGACGTACCATCCATAATGCACCACGCCATCTTGCCCCACCCCGGCCATTAACGGGGCGAGATGGGCGGGGGGGATCGCCGTTTGTTTGGCATGGATCATGGCCCGCCCATCCCGCCCCTACCATGCCGTTTTGCCCCGCACCGGCCATTACGCATGGCGGGGCGGGATGGATCGCCGTTTACGAGGGTTTTATGATTATTTCAGGCAGAGCGACCGCAGAAGGAACACGGCATTACAGCCAACGCCATGCAGAAATGGCGTTTAATTTATTGGGCGATACGGGACTGGTTGTCAGCCAGGCCGGGTTTGGCGGCTACCGCGTCACGGACGAGAATGAGGCGCATCGGGAGGCGCTGGCGGCGGCGCTGCGGCAGGGCGTAAATTTGATTGATACCAGCTCTAATTATGGCGACGGCCGTTCAGAAAAACGCATCGGCCAAACCATCGCCAAACTGGTGGGGCAGGGGGAGCTGAACCGGGAAGAAATCGTCGTTGTGTCCAAAGCGGGCTATTTGCAGGGGGAGAATTACTTATTAGCAGCACAGAGAAAAAGAGACGGCAATCCCTTCCCCAATATCGTCAAATACGCCCAGGGCTTAGACCACTGCATCCATCCCGAATTTTTGGAAGACCAGCTTACGCGCAGTTTGGAACGGCTCAATCTGGACTGCATTGACGTCTATTTGCTGCACAACCCGGAGTATTACCTGAGTTGGGCGGATCGGGTGGGCATCCCGCTGGCTGAGGCGCGGCGAGAATATTACCGGCGGATTGAGATGGCGTTTGCGTATTTGGAGGAGGAGGCGGCGCGGGGACGCATCCAATTTTACGGTATCAGTTCCAACACCTTCCCCGCCCCCGCCGCCGATCCCAAATTTACCTCGCTGGCAAAGGTGTGGGAAATTGGACACGGATTAACGCGGATGAATGCGGATAAGAAGGATCATTTCCGGGTCATTCAACTGCCGCTAAATTTGTTGGAAACGGGGGCGGCGACGGAACGGAATCAGCCGAACGGCCGTACCACCCTGGCCTTTGCGCGAGAGAAACAGGTGGCGGTGTTGATCAATCGCCCTCTCAACGCCATCAAAAACGACGCCCTCACCCGCCTGGCAGACGTTTTGCCGCCCAGCTACCCGACGAATCCGGGAGAAGTGTCAACCGCGGTTGACAGTTGCCGCCAATTGGAGGAGCAGTTCCACACGGAATTTCTGCCGCGCATAAAAACGGATGCGGAAACGCGAAAGGATCTGCAAGCGTATCTGGCGGTGGGGGCGGCGCTGTACGGCCGTTGGGCCAGTTTCGGCGCTTATCACAATTGGCGGGACGTACAGGCCCGGTTTTTGCTGCCCCGCGCCCAAAACGCCATCCATTTCCTCGCCAATTCGCCCGAAATTGGGCCAGATTTAACGGAATGGGTCAATCGCTATGTTGATGCGGTAAATGAGGTTTTGGCGGCTGTGAGCGCATTTTACCAGGAGCAGGCGGCGGGAAGGGCGCAAAAGTTGAAGGAAACGGCCGTGCGCGCCAACCCGGCCTGGCAAGCGGACACATTGAGTCAAACGGCCGTGCGCGCACTGCGCTCCACCGCGGGCGTAACCTCCGTCCTCGTCGGCATGCGCCGCCAAAGGTACGTGAACGACATTTTGGCCGAACTGAAAAGGCCGGTTACGATAAGCGAACAGGAAAAGGCGTGGGAGAGTTTGAAACGTGAAACGTGAAACGTGATGCGTGATGCGTGATGCGTAATTACGTTTTACGCATTACGCATTACGCATTACACTGTGACCAATCACAAACAATTGTGTCTAAATCACCAGATTTGTATTTTCAAAAGGAGTAAAAAATGGACGAATTAGTCAAAATGGTAGCAAAAGAAACAGGTTTGCCGGAAGCGCAGGCCCGCAAAGCGGCTGAAGCGGTTGTGAAATTCTTGAAGGACAAATTACCGGCCCCCATCGCCAGCCAGGTAGATGGCTTTTTAGAGGGCGAAGGCACGGCCGACGCCGCCGGCGACCTGCTCAAGAAAGGCCTGGGATTATTCGGCAAGAAATAACCCAACCTTCTCCAACAATGCAAAAAACGCCGGCGCTATCAATTGCGCCGGCGTTTTTCGTTCCGCCTTCCGCCTTCATCCTTCCGCCTTAAAAAAGCGACAGTTGGTAAGACGGCCGTTTCCCATCCAGCAGCACATACGGTTTCA
>JANTHP010000491.1 GCA_024762395.1 Anaerolineae bacterium
AATTCATAATTCTATCGCCATTGGTACTGCGGCGAGGCCAGCATCAAGCCGTACAGGCTGGCGAGTTTGCGGGCCAGCAGGTGTGGGGTGACGGGCATGTTTTTGTCGCCGCCGTCGGTGACGTAATCAACAAACGGGGTTGGATTGGGCAGCGGCGCGCCGAAGACCTGAGCGGCGACGGTGTCTACGAGTGCAACGGCCGTTGCCGGTTCCCCGATTCGTTCCAAAAGCTGCGTCGTCCCCAGCCCCCAGCCCGATTCAAACGGGTCTTCGTAGGCGCTGTGGGTGAGCCGCATGGCGACGTTCCAGCGCGCCAGTAAGCCGTTGGTGGACAGCCACGCTTCGGCCGTATCCGGGTAGCCGTCGGGCGGTCCCCAGGCGTAGGGCATTTGGCCCAGTCGCTGCAGCATCTCTTCCATGACCCACCAATCGGTGATTTCTGTGCCGGTGGCTCGCAATGCGCCGATGAAAAAGTCTAACGGCCGTCGCATCTTCTGCCCCGCCGCCGCCAAAAATTCAGCGGAAAGGAACATGTGTCTGATAATCGCTTTGATGTCGCCATGCGTCGCTTGCCACACCTGCGCCATGCTGTCAATCAGGCTGGCGGGCGGGTTGTCGCTGACGAAGCGGCGGGCCAGTTTGCCGCTGATAAAGCGGGCCGTCGCCGGATGGTTGGCGGCGATGGCGAGGACGTGCAGCCCGTCTTCAATGCCCCGTCCGGCGGGTAAATTGTGTCCAAGAATGGTTTTACGGCCGTCGTCATGGTCGTCGGCATTGAAATAGAAACCGGTGCGCGTGCCGTTGTGAACCGTCCAACCGGTGAAGGCGCGGGCCGCTTCTTTCACATCTTGCTCGGTATAGCCGCCGTCTACGCCCAGCGTGTGCAGTTCCAGCAGCTCGCGGGCGTAATTTTCGTTGGGCGCTTCGGCGTAGTTGATGAAGTTGTCCAGGTAGTAGAGCATAGCCGGGCTTTTGGCGGTGGCGACGAGCAGGTCGCGGAAGCTGCCCAGCGCGTGTTGGCGGATGGCTTCGCGCTGGTAAATCAGGTTGTCGGCGTTAAAATCATCGCCGCTGATGTTGAAATGGTCGCTCCAGAATTCGACGACGCGCTCCAGAAGCTGCCGTTTGCTGTACGCCGCCCGCCACACCATCCCTTTGACCATTGCCTGGTAGCTGCGGTATTCGGGGTCTTGGACGCTGTGGACGGCGCGCCGATCCATGTTGAGCAGGGGGAGCTGCCGCAGTCGCGCGTCTAAGGCGCTGTCGTCTATGCTTTCGGGGGTGAGTTGTTCGTCCAGGTAGGCTTCGTAGCCGATTTCTTGGGCGCGGGCGATCTCTTCGGGGCGCGCGCCCCAGGTGATGCGGTTGAGGAGGTGGTGGATGGGGGAGGGGACGGATTGTTGAACGGCCGTTTCCCGCTCCAGATTCGTCGTAAAAAATCCGGTTAGAAAATCTCGTCTTGTTACGCTCATACGTGTGCCTCGCTTGGTTTCAATTGCTTGTAACTGGGTGGCATCGTAGCAAAAAGCGGATTCGATGGGATGCGAAATGGGATAACCGGCTGCAGGCGGGGATGACTGGTTCCTTAATGGCCGGTACCTGCGAAGTGCCTGTCACTTGAAAGCGTGATAAAACTAAGGCAGAAATGGATCGGAGACGCATATGTCGGTAACGATACTGCTTGTCATTCGCATCATCGTGTTTTTAGCCGGATTGGCGCTGGTTGGCTGGACATTGATTTCGGCGGTGAAGACGTTTGTTTTGCCGCGCGGGGTGAATGTTTGGTTGACGCGCGTCGTTTTTCGCTTCATGGGCGGCCTTTTTCGGCTGCGTGCCCGAAAAGCCAAAAGCTATGAATCCCGCGACCGCATCATGGCCTTGTTTGCGCCGCTGACCTTGATTGTGATTCCAGTGGTTATTTTGACGTTGGTATTGATTGGCTACATGGCGATGTTTTGGGCGTTGGATATGCGTTCTTTGTACGAAGCGTTCAAACTAAGCGGCTCATCATTGCTGACGCTGGGGTATGCGTCGGTGGATAGTTGGCCGTTTAAGCTGCTGGAATTTTCTGAAGCGATGTTGGGGTTGATTTTGGTGGCGCTGCTGATCGCCTATTTACCTTCGATGTACGCGGCATTTTCTAAACGAGAAGCAGCGGTGGCGCTGTTGGGGTCCTGGGCCGGGTCGCCGCCGTCGGCGCAAGAGCTGTTGGCGCGCACGCACCGCATCGGGCAGGTCGAGAGTTTGGAAGAGCTGTGGTCATTGTGGTCGGTCTGGTTTGCCGAAGTGGAGGAGAGTCATACGTCGTTAGCGCCGTTGGCCTTTTTCCGTTCGCCGCAGCCGATGCGTTCCTGGGTGACGGCGGCGGGGGCTGTTTTGGATGGGGCGGCTTTGTATCTGGCGGTGGTGGAACGGCCGTTTAACCCCCGCGCCGCCCTTTGCATTCGTACCGGCTATTTGTCTTTACGTCATGTGGCTGGATTTTTTGGCTTTGCGTACGATTCTAATCCATCCCCAGATGATCCCATCAGCATCAGCCGCGATGAGTTCGACGCCGTATACGATCATTTGTACGCGCAAGGAGTGCCATTGATACTTGATCGCGGCCAGGCGTGGCGTGATTTTGCCGGTTGGCGGGTTAATTATGATGCGGTTTTGCTGCAAATGGCGGCTCTGACGATGGCGCCTTATGCGCCCT
>JANTHP010000492.1 GCA_024762395.1 Anaerolineae bacterium
TTCTCAGCTACAAACGGTATCAGCAGCTTTTGCTTGCCGAAGCGACAAAAGCGCGTTCCTATCTTGTGCCGCCTAACCGCGATCCGGAGGCAGCGGCGCAAGGCGAACAGTTGGCTGCCGTTGTGCGTCAAGAGTTGGCCGATGGCATGGGAGATTCGTTGGACGAGGCGATGGGTGAATTGCGAGGACGTTCATGGTCATCGTAGATACGGATGTGTTGCTGCTGGCGTTCGCGTTTCATCAAGACCCGCGTCAGGCGGACAATGCTCGATTTTTACAACAAGTTCAAACAGATAGCGCGGCCATTACTGTTTATACGTTGATGGAATTGTTGGGCAAACTTTCGTTTAATTTGTCGCCCAGTCGTTTAGAACAGTGGCCGCAATGGTTGGTTGATACATACCAATTGGAGGTTATCTGGCCTGCGTCTCCAGATACGGCCGTTACCTACCACACCTGGCGCGAGGAGTTGTTCACACGGCCGTTTGCCCGCATGAAAGCCGTCCAAATGCCTTTCATGGACGCTTTAATTCTCAATTTAGCCGAGGCGACGCCAGAATCAACCTGTTTTGTTACCTGGAACGCGCGTCATCTTCGAGATAAATCAGCCTTACCTGTGATGACGCCAACGGCGTATTTGGTAGATGGGTAGAAGTTCAACTTCTCGCAGAAGTTGAACTTCTTGGATGCTGATATGATGCGAGTCGGTCAGGCTGTTGGTGTGGTTTCAGGTGTGATTTGTTTGGGGTTAACGGCCGTCTTCCTCTTCGCGCATCCGTATGGGCAGGCGGGGATGACATCTGCTTCAGAATGGGGGATGGTGGGATTGGCGGTTTTGGCGGGAGGAACGGCCGTACTCGCCTACCTCAACCGCCCCCAATGGATTTTGCTGACATTTATTCTCTCATTTGTGCCAGTCGGCTTTTACTTACTGCTTACGCCGGGCATTTTTAGATGGGTTGGCGTGGCTCATCTTGGTTATTTGGCGGCGTATTTTGTGTTGACGGCCGTACAAAAACGAAACACAACAAGCATGTAGCGGGAATTAGAATTCCCGTTACTTACCCAAAGGATTTCGGGAATTCCAATTCCCGAAACACCCGAATTTACCATTCTTTACGCACTCAAAGATTCGTTTCTCGGTAAAAAGCGCTTACCCTGGCAAACAACGCCTCTTCTTCCCGATTTTCCGGCGTGTCCAGCGCGGCGACAACCGCTTCCTGACTGCGCCGTTGGACGGGCCAATCCGCCATGCTGGCGATGCGTAACGCCAGCCGCGCCGCCAAAACGGCCGCTTCTCGCATCCCCAGCAGCGTCACCTTATCCAACGTATCATATCGGGTGTGACCGTACCCCCGCCCGCCAGAATTTTTACCGCCCACACTGCCAATTCCGGCCGTCGGAACGCCCGCCATCAAAAACGGGTAATGGTCGGAATGAGCGCTGATGGACTGCTTGATGCCAAATGCCAGCGCCATTTCTTGCGACCAGTCGCGGAGCAGCGGTTCTAGCTGCGGCCATTGGTTCAGCACAATCCCTTTACTGGGGATGGCGCCGGCCATGTCCATGTTCAAGTAAAAACGCAGATTATCCAACGCTGCCAGATGCTTTTGGACATACTGTGTGGAACCAATCAGCCCGATTTCTTCCACGCCCCACAGCGCAAAGCGGATGGTGTAAGGGAGATTGTGCGCATATTTTGCCAGCACGCGCGCTGCCTCCAGCAAAGCGGCCGTGCCCGAAGCCGGGTCAGCCGCGCCTTGCGAGATGTCGTGGCCGTCGTAATGGCAGCCCAGCATGACGACTTGCGCGGCGTCTTCCTGGCCGGGCAGGTCGGCGATGACGTTCCATGAGGTCATCGGTTCGCATTTATCGTTGCTAACGATGCGGATTTTGACCTCGCCATGTCGTTTGACGAGCCGCTGCAAAAAGGCGCCGTCTTCGTAGGAGACGGAAATGCCGGGAATGTGGGCTTGTCCGCCGTTCGGGGGCGCGATGCCGCCGGTGGCGGGGCCGTAGCCGGGGTAATGATTGACGAAGATGAAACCTGATGCGCCGGCCAGGACGGAACGGCCGTATTTCTCATTCCGGTGTATCCAGCGTTTCACACCCTTGGGGTTCACCTCGCTGGTCGTCAGGACGATTTTGCCGGCGATCTCATCGGCGCGGACGTCAAAATCATCCGGCGCGCCCTCGTCCATGTCCACAACTGCGCCTTCCAGTTCGCAAGGCGGCGAGTGGGGCAGGCTGATGCACGGGATTTTCTTTTGAATGGGGCTGACGATTTCCAGCGTTGTCTCGCCGCGTCGCCAGCCGACATATTCGATGGGTTCCAGATGGACGTTACTCAGTCCATACGACTCCAGTTTGGCCTTCATGAAGTTGGCGGCCTGCTTTTCGCCGGGCGTGCCGCCAAAGCGGGAGCCGAATTCATCGCACAGCGTGGTGAGATTGTCCATCGCTTCCGAATTGGTGTACACATCGCCGACGATTTGTTGGTCTAGGGGTAAATGGGGGTTGGTCATAAAATCTCCTGTTTGTGATTGGAGATTGGAGATTTGAGACTGGAGATTGCGGGCCGGTCTCTAATTTTTCGAGTTTAGAAAAATACGGGTGATCTACGACAAGTAAATCACCCGTTGGTAAACTGTGTTGTTATGAACGACAATACAGCTACCAAACAGCAGCT
>JANTHP010000493.1 GCA_024762395.1 Anaerolineae bacterium
GATTTGTCAAATTTGGTCTGGTCAACGCTTGGTCATGTTAAAAAATTTGACAAATCTTCTCGCCAGCGCTGTATAGTTACAAAAAATCTGTGTTTATTCGTGAAATCCGTGTCCCATTATTCTTTCTCTGACAAGCTGCTAGTACGCCGAGATACAGAGATTGATGGTTGGTGGTGGGATGTCGAAATCGTAAACAACGGCACAACAGGCTGGATTTGGCAGTCTCGCTTACAGGAATGCGCGGAATCATAGTTTCAGGCACTGTAGCCCGATTTGGTAAATCGGGAGGGGCAATTTACCAAATTGCCCTACAATTTTGGAGGGCAATTTGGACACTGAAAGACTTTTAGGACAACAAGTTGACCGCTACCGCATCACCCGGCATGTGGCCGAGGGGGGGATGGCGCACGTTTTCCTGGCGGATGATTTGGATTTGCATCGTCCGGCGGCGCTGAAGGTGATGCGGGATGCGCTGGCGCTGGACGAGAATTTTAAGGAGCGGTTCCGGCGTGAAGCGCAGGTTGTGGCGCGATTGGACCATCCTAACATTATTCAGGTGTTTGGGATTGGCACGACGCCGTTGGGGCAGCCGTACATCGCCATGCAGTACATTGAGGGCGGGTCGCTGCGCGAGAAATTGAAGCAGTTGGCGGAGCGGGATAAGCTGCTGACGACGGAGCAGGCGCTTAACATTACGCGGCAGATTGCGTTGGCGTTGAGTGTGGCCCATAAGGCCAAAATCGTGCATCGGGATTTGAAACCGGCTAATGTGTTGATTCGACGGGATGGGACGCCGGTTTTGGTTGATTTGGGCATTGCCGCTGTGGGCGATGGCCCCAAGTTGACGCAAACGGGAAATATCATGGGGACGCCCCATTACATGTCCCCGGAACAGGTGCGCGGTCAGAAGTTGGACGGCCGTTCCGACATTTACTCATTGGGTATCATCCTTTATGAAATGCTGGCGGGCACACGGCCGTTTGAAGCGGATGAATCCATCGCCGTTTTGCACAAACAAGCCTACGAAGAGCCGCCGCCGCTGCGCCTGGTACGGCCTGATTTGTCGCGGCAAACGTTGTCCGTTGTGGAAACGTGTATGCAAAAAGAGCCGGAACGCCGTTTCCAGAATGCGGATGCGGTGGTGACGGCCATTGATCAGGCGCTGAAGGCGGAAGGCGTACATGGGCCGAATCCACAAGCTACCCAGGTGCTGACGAATTTGGCGGACAGCGAATTGTGGAGCCGGATGAAGGTGGTGCGCGAGCCGACCGACAAATCGCTGGGCGAACGGGAAAAACCGCACCGAGTCATTCCCATGTGGGCGATTGCAACGGCCGTTACCCTGGCAGCGGCGATTGCGTTGGTTTTCATCCTCCAATCGTCCGGCAGCGATGAGCCGTCCGGTTTCCCGACGGCCGTGCCGATAGACGATGTGGTTGAGGTTGTCACGCAAGTGGTTGTGACGACGGCAACGGCCGAACCGACGGATGAGACAGTTCCCACCCAGCCGCCGGAAGCAGCAGCGCCGCCAACGGCCGTTCCCGCCCCCACCGAAGCCCCATCGCCAACCGAAACGCCGCCATTAGCCGATGTGTACATCGGGCAAGACGGCGTAAAGATGAATCTGATTCCAGCCGGACCGTTCTTGATGGGCAGCACCGACAGCGAAGTGGATCAGGCCATCAGCCTGTGCCGCCAGAGCCGGGATAACGATTCCTGCGCCCGCAGCGAATTTGCCAGTGAAATGCCGCAGCATTCGGTGACATTGAGCGATTATTACATAGATGTGACGGAAATCACCAACGCCCAGTACCAGGCCTGTGTTAATACCGGGGCGTGTAATCCGCCGGGCAGCAGCAATAGCTATTACGGCCGTTCCCAATACGCCGCTTATCCGGTGGTGGGTGTTACCTGGTTTGACGCCCGCGATTACTGTATCTGGGTGGGTGAACGGCTGCCGACAGAGGCGGAATGGGAGAAGGCGGCGCGGGGGGATGACGGCCGTCTCTTCCCCTGGGGTAACACGTTCAATTCTAATCGGGCTAATACGCAGGATAGAGGGACGCAGTCGCTGCTGCCGGTGGGCCAGTATGCCAACGGCGCCAGCCCTTACGGTATTTTGGATATGGCCGGCAGCGTGTGGGAGTATGTGGAAGATTGGTTTGACCCCAATTATTATGCCAATTCGCCGACGCAAGACCCGCATGGCCCCAGTTCTTCGCCATCGGGCGAACGGGTTTTACGCAGTGGCAGTTATGCCAATTACCAGCATTATGCCCGCATTGCCAACCGGGGTTCCGTGCCGCCGGGAACGAGTACTGAGTTTCGGGGTTTTCGGTGTGTGGTGGATGTGACGGCCGTGAGGTGAGTGGGACGCGGAGATGCGCGGAGGGGCGGAGATTCGCAGAGAGAAGAGAGGCAAGATTTTCTCTCCGCGTAGTAATTTGAGAGGTAGGATGAGACGTTTATTTGCTTTCTTTTTTGTGATTTTTTTGCTGGCGGGCTGCATTCGGGTGCAGTCTGAGGGGGCGCAGATGATGCCGACGATGGCTGCGACGGCTGTTGTGGTAACGGCCGTTGCCACGAACACCGCCGCACCCACATACACGCTCCCGCCCACCCCAGTCTCCAACGCCCAGCCCCCAACACCCAGCCCCCAGCTTCCTACCCCCACGCTG
>JANTHP010000494.1 GCA_024762395.1 Anaerolineae bacterium
CAGTAAACAGAAGTCAGTAAACAGTTTTCAGTAGGCACTTTCCAGAGGTAGACCGTACTGATAACTGTTTACAGATTACTGAACACTGATACTAGCGCTCCGGCGCTGGCAGTTGGATGAAATCGGCGAGTCTTCCCCCCGTTGTGTAATTGTAGAGGCCGGTTTCCAGGTAACGGCCGTTCTCCTCAAAATGATGGGTCTGCACAAACCAGTCGCCCGGCTGCCATTGGCGGCTAACAAACCCCAGCCCATCGGCAACGGCCGGCGCCGGCGCATGCGCGTACAGATGCCCGGCGACTGTTAACACATCCGGCGACTCCGCCGTAACGCGCCAAATAGTCAACCAATCCGATCCAATCAAAAAGTAACCGGTCAAATCAGCCGCGCCGAAAGAGGCAGGCAGGGCGGTGGAACCGTCTAAACCGGCCGCCCATGCCGCTAAATCCGTCCCCCCGTCCCAGTACCAGACGGCATAGGACGGTTCCAATTGCGAAGCGTCGTGCGCGTAAACCTGGCGCAGGGCATCCGGGAATTGGGCCGCTAACGGCCAGGCGTCCTGCTGCGGCAGGATGTACCAACCTGGCGCGCCATCGTTGGGGAACACCCAACTGGTGCGACAATCAAAATAGACGGGGCGCCAATCCTCTTTCCCCAGCAGATTGGTTACGGCCGTTTCAGCCAACATCGGCGCCGGGTCTGTGCAGATGGCCGCCCACTCGCCGGACGCTGGCTGCGCCACATCATAAATCAAAATGGAATAGCCCACCGCGTCGTCAGGCTCCCGGCGGCGGAACCAATCGAACATGTCGGGTTCAAGCAACGCCTGGCCTGTTACATGGTTCACGCTGAGGGCGTAACGGCCGTCAGCCGGATTAACGCGGGCAAAATCAAGCGCCGCCCCAGTCTGCCCATCAAACAGCGGCGGCGCGTCCAGCCCGTAATACTCAGGGTCGGCAGAGCCAAAATAACTGATATGCACGGGAGAAACACCGCTTTCATTGACATAATCGCGCAAAAAGGCCAGACTTTGCCCCCAATCAATGTTAGAATCGGCCAGATAGTGATAGCCTTGCCTGGGGCCGCCAATCAGTTCATTGAAGTAAGCCAGATGGTGCGGATGCTGGCGCAATCCGCCTGCGATATACCATCCCATTAACAAAACAGGGATAAATTTCGCCAATTTTAATAGCGTTACTCTTCTATGAGAATCGGGGTTGTCATTCCCGCGCAGGCGGGAATCCATTTTTGTAAAAAATGACGGCGAAAATAGCGTTGTCTCCCGGTCGTCTCGCCCCAAAACGCGCCCGACAGCAACCGCCGCCAATAATTGGACGAAGGGCAGCATGGGCAAAATGTGCCGGTAGCCAATGTTGAGACGGCTGTAACTGGCGAAGGCAAACACAACCACGGCGGGCAGCCACAACACGGCCGTTTCCCGCCCTGTTTTATGTTTGATGAGGAGGTAGACGGCCGTTCCCGCCAAAATAATCGTCGGAACCGGCGTCTTGATGAGAAACGCAACCACAAAATAATACAGCCACCCCGTTAGCGACGTTTCTCCCAACAAATAAGCGTGATAATGACCGCTGACATCCCCTTGTAATTTCAACAAACTAGCCAGATACGTCGCAGCCGGAACAGGAAAAGGCATTCCCGGCAGGGGGCGCAGTTCAAACCCATACAACGCCCAAAAAACCAGCCCGGCCAGCGGCAAAACCGCCAGCCAGAGCCATCCGGGCCGCCGCCAATCCTGGCCGCGCCGCCCCGTATAGCTAAGAATCAGCAGAATGGGCAGCAGCAGAACGGCCGTCAATTTACTCCCCAGCGCCAGCCCCAACGTTCCCCCAGCCAACAGCCAGCGCCAGAAAGACGGCCGTTGCCGGTACCGCTGCCAGGTAAAAACAGCCATGACAAACATCGCCGTCAACGGCGCATCCGTCGTTGCCAACGAAAAATGGGCCAGCAAATTAGGCGAAAACGCAAATAGCAGCGCCGCCGCCGTTTGGCCGGGACGGCCGGCAAACGGCCGTGCCCACCGCATCATCACCGCCCCCAGCAGCAGCCCCAGCCAGATAATCGGCAGCCGCGCCAACAAAAAAACGCGCTCAATGTTCGGCTGCGGCTCAAAATCCCACAAAAACTCGCGCGCCAGCGTCGGCCGGTCATCCTGCGACCACGAAGGCAGGTTGGTCACATCGGGCAGCGTTGGTTCGGTGAAGAGCAGCGATCCATTGAGCCAATGCGTAAAAGGGGCGTGTTTGGCCTGGAAACGAAGCTGCCCCGTCTGCCACAGCACGCGGCCCCGAAAAATGTGTACAGATTCGTCAACAGTGGGGGAGGAGAGAACGGCCGTATTCACCGCCAGGGCAAAAAAGATGAGCAAAGCGGCGAGGTGGCAAAGTTGCAGGGGCGCAGGGTGGCAAGGTGGCAGCGTACCCTGCCACCCTGCCACCTTGCCGCCTTGCCGCCCTGCCACCTTTTCACCCACGTTTCAGCACAGTCACGCCATCCGCCCCAGCCACCATCGCGCGGGCGGCCATGCCCAGGAACAAGCCATGCTCCACCACGCCCGGCTGGCTGCGCATCGTTTGCCCCAGCAAAACCGGGTCGTCAATGCCGTCAAAATGGCAGTCCAGAA
>JANTHP010000495.1 GCA_024762395.1 Anaerolineae bacterium
ATCGGGAATTGGAATTCCCGATACTTGGCTCAACGTTTCGGGAATTCCAATTCCCGAAACACGCACTTTTCTCAACTCATTTGAAATGCACCCTCTATCAAATTCCAGGCAAGTTCTCATAAGTCCCTAATTTACCAGAATCGGCTTACAAGCAAAGTTACGAACCACACTTCAATAGCCCCGCCCACCCCAAAAACCAACATATTTGTAAGTATCCGGCCCTCTCATTCCACGCTCCACGCGGAATACGCCTGCCAGATGCTCCGCGTCGAGTGGACACAAAGCGTCCGGGCGGGTAATTTATGTGTTAGTAAGGTTGCTTGTAATAGGAAACGCTATACTTAACTCGTAACCAACTAAAAAGGATTCGCAACTATGAACAGTAAACTACTTCTTTTGTTAATTACGGCCGTCTTAATCATCGCCGGGTACAGCTACATCAAATTTCAATCTTCACAAAAAGCCGCCCCGCCGCCCGAACCGCCGGAAGCAGCCTTGTTAAATGCGCCGGCCCCACCGGCAGAGCCGGTTAAACTCATATTCCTCCATCATTCCACCGGCGGCAACTGGCTCGCCGACACCGGCGAACACAAACTTGCCGGAGGATTAGGCCAGGCGCTGATGGACAACAACTATTTTGTCAGCGGCACCAACTACAGTTGGGCCGTCAATGGTGACGACATTGGCAACCGAACCGACATTGGGCACTGGTGGGAATGGTTCAACGGGCCAAAGCGAGACGAGTACATGGACGCCGTGTACCATGAATTCGGCCAAAACCTGCGAGGCAATGCCGATTGGACGTTTTTCGGCAGCTTCAGCCGGATGGATGACCCGGACCCCGCCCGCGAAAACGAAATCATCATGTTCAAATCCTGTTATCCCAACTCCCATTTAGCCGGCAGCCCTGACGATCCACCCACTGTTGGCGACAACCCGCTGCGCACCAAGGACGCCTGGGCAGGCGATGAGTTCATGACAGTAAGCAATGTCAAGGGCATTTACAACGATTTATTAGACTATTTTGCCACGCGCCCGGATAAATTATTTATCATTATTACCGCTCCCCCATTGATGGAAAATGATGAATGGCAAAAAACAGACGCGCAACATGCGGCCAATGCGCGCGCTTTTAATAATTGGCTGGTGAATGAGTGGCTGTCAGATTATCCTTATAAAAACGTGGCGGTGTTTGATTTTTACAACGTTTTAACAAGCAATAATGGCAGTAAAAACCGCAATGATGTATGGCTGGAAGAAGGCAATCATCACCGCTGGTGGAATGGAACGGTGCAGCATATCCAAACAGTAGACAACAATTTCTCCGCCTATGGAAAACGGAAGGATAGTCATCCGTCGGCGGCCGGCGGGCAGAAAGCGACGGCCGAATTCGTTCCCCTGCTAAATTATTATTACCATCGCTGGCAAGAGAATTAGACAGTGGTTTTTCAGATTGGTCCAATCTTGAAGATTGGACCAATCTCATTGGTTTTACTACGCTTTGCCCAAAACGGCCGCTAACAAAGCCATCCGAATGTACATCCCGTTCTTCACCTGGCGGAAGTAAGCGGCGCGGGGGTCGCTGTCTACGGCGTAATGGATTTCGCCTACGCGCGGCAGCGGGTGCATCACAACCATCTTTTCCTTCGCCTTTTCCATGAGTTCGGTCGTGATTTCGTAATAATCTTTCACTTCCTCATATTGAGACAGGTCGGAGAAACGCTCTTTTTGGACGCGGGTAACGTATAAAACATCGGCGTTCTCAATCACATCGGCGACATCGTGCGTTTCGCGCACATCTTTTTTGGCGTCAATGACCTGATTCATGGTAGTAAGCGGCAGACGCAAGATTTCCGGGGAGACGAAGCGCAGGCTTACATCGTAGTTGAGCAGGAGTTTAGTGAGGGATTGGACGGTACGGCCGTATCGCAAATCACCCACCATCGCCACCTTCAACCCATCAATCCGGCCCAACTCCTCCCGAATCGTAAACAAATCCAGCAGCGCCTGTGTGGGATGCTCGCCGGCGCCGTCGCCCGCATTCAACACCGGCACACTGGCATAATCGGCCGCCACCTGCGCCGAACCGATTTTAGGGTGGCGCAGCACAATCGCATCCGAATACTGTTCCAGCGTGCGGATAGTGTCGGCCAGCGTCTCCCCCTTACTCACCGAGCTAAACTTTACGCCGGAGGTGATGGGAATGACACTGCCGCCCAGCCGTTCCATCGCCGCGATGAAGGATGAACTGGTCCGGGTACTGGGTTCATAGAAAAGGCAGGCCAGCACATGCCCTTTCAACAAATCGGTTCCGCCAATTTTGCCTACCATCGCCCGCATTTCACGCGCGCGGGCAAAAACATACTCCAATTTTTCGCGGTCAAATTGAGCGACAGAGAGGACATCCTGGCCGGTCAGGCCATTGCTGTTGCGTTGAACAGGTTCCATTGCATCTAAATCGAATAAAGGGGTTAATTCTTTCATTGTACTTTCTCCTATTTACTTTGGTTCTTCAGGATTTCGCGGGATTTTGCAAAAAACTGCGTGAAACGTGATGCGTGAAACGTGAAGGTTCTCTGGTCACGCATCACCGCTTGCCCTGAGTGATGCCGAAGGGTTTCACGGTTAGTC
>JANTHP010000496.1 GCA_024762395.1 Anaerolineae bacterium
ATCGGGAATTCCAATTCCCGATACACCGTCTATAAAGGGTGGCGAATAATTAAAGACACTAACGAATTCCCGAAACATGCCATCTAAAATCAAAAAGTTAAAAACAAACGACCCCTTAGGGCTATTGTAAAAATTACTAAAAAACCGCGCAGGTCTTCTCTGGCGAAACAAAAAACGCCAGTGTCCAGTTTCTAACGCAAAATCACCGGCAAATAAACCGGCCGCGTGTACTCATCCGCGCCGATGTCGGGGATTCCCAGCCGCGGCTCGCCGTCAATGTCGTCGGTTACGCTGCTGTTTACGCCTTTGTCTCTGGCCGCCGAGGCAGCGCCGATGTGGAAATCCCCGCCGACAGGGTCAATAAATGCGGGGAACCCGGTGTATTCGTGGCTGATGGTGATGACGCCGTCGCCGTCTATATCGGTCCCGTTGCCATACCATAATACGCCATCCAGTACGGCCGTGTTGCTGATTTCAATATAAAAGCCTATCGTCTGGCTGACCAAAATCGTATTGGTCAAAACGACGTGTCCAGGTTCAGGGTCGCCCACGCTGTAACTTCTGACATACACGCCGCTCCCGTCGCCGCCGCTGTTTTGGGCGATGGTTGTGTGCGCCAACTGCGGCGTTCCCCCCCAAATGTAGACGCCGGAGCCTGATTCGCCGCTTGCCACCTGGTTTTGGGCCACGATGTTGTTCTCAAACACCCCCTCGCTCCGGAAAAGCAAGAGACCGCCGCCATCTCGCCCGGATGCGTTGGCAATGACGGTGTTGTCGCGGAATGCAGACGTATCAATCGTAAAATATACGCCGCCGCCGTAATAGTCCGTTTCGTTGCCCATGAATAAATTGGACAGGAAAAGGGAGGAACGGCCGTTAACCGACATCCCGCCCCCATTGAAACCCGCCGAATTACTCATCACCCGATTGTGGCTAAACAGCGCATCGCCGGCCCAAAAGATACCGCCGCCGTCGCCGCCAGCCGCATTGCCCACAAAATCATTGTCGGTGAACAAGACATCCGGCGGCCCATAAGCCAGGTACAATCCGCCGCCGTTGGAAACGGCGCTGTTGGAAAGCACTCTGTTGTGGCTGATGGTTCCGGTCAGGGGACTGTAAATGAGCAATCCGCCAGCGTTGGAAGCAGTGGCGACATTGGCCGTGATCACGCTGTTTTGCAAATTAAACGCGCCGCTGTTGATATAGAGGCCGCCCGCCTGCTCGCCGACATTGTTGGCAAACAGACAGTCGTCAATCGTAGTCGCGGCGTGGTCGGCGTAAAGGGCGCCGCCGGCGTCTTGGTAGGTAGGCGCGCCGCCGCCGCCAAAACCGGCTGCATTACCGTCTGTCAGTTGCAGCCCTTGCAACGTGACGGTGACTCCCGGCGCGATGAATATCCCCCGTCCCTGCCCTTGGGGAGAAATGATGGAGACGGACGCGGGCGGGTCGGCAAAGTCGTTGCTGGTTGTGTACCCGCCGCGAATGGTAACGGCCGTGCTGATATAAACGGTCTGGGTCACAAATTCAGACCCATTGTAGCCAGAGGGAGACGGCCGTTCCTGCACGCCAGAATAGGTTCCCGCCGCCGCCTTGATCACATCTCCCTCGACAGCCACATCAACGGCACGCTGGATTGTCTGGCAGCGCATGGCAACACTGCTGCAATCATTGGCATCCGCGCCATCCAACGCCACATAGCGAACGCCGGTATCCGCGTAAACTCGCGCTGTTTGGTCAAACAATCGCAACAATCCTACAGTTAATCCCAATCCCAGAGCTAGAATGATAGCTGCGGCGATCATAAAACGTTTCATTTTGACCCCCTTGGGTTTATTCGTTTTTAACTTTTTGGCATATTTCGGAAATTGGAATGGCTTTTTGGGAATTCGCGGGGTTTTAGGTTGCGAGTGGCGAGTAGCGGGTAGGTCGTCCAGAGAACATACTCGCTACCCGCCACTCGCCACCCATACCAACCCCGTGAAATCCTAGAGACCCATTGGAATTCCCGAAACACCAAAGTTATTTACGATTGACCCCCTTGAATCCAAGCGACAGTCACAGGGCGCACCCTCTCAAGTTAACCGGGGCCGTTCATCCCGCGCCTGTCACTGCTGCTGAATCTGCTGCCGAATACCAACATCCTTGTCAAGCTGCTGTGCCATCGCTTCCGCCGCCTGACGCAGTTCCAATACATGATCGTACACGGCAATGCCGAGGCGATCCGCTTCTTGCACAGCCAAATTAGCGGGTAAAATGCCCAACAGAGGCAGCCCTGGCGATTCGTTCCGTAAAAATTCGGCTTCCTCCGCGTTCATAACTTTGTTGCCGACCAGCCACAGCCGTTTCAGGCCAATGTCATGAGCCAGTTTTTTGATTTGAACGGCCGTTCCCAAACTCCTTCTCGTCGGCTCCACCACAATAATCATCGCATCCACAAAATCCACCGTTGCCCGCCCCAGATGCTCCACCCCGGCGTACATGTCCAGAATCAGCGCCTCATCATCGCGGAACAGCAGATGGGTGAACAGCGTCTTCAGCATCGCGCTCTCCGGGCAGATGCAGCCGGAGCCGCCCAAATCCACTGCCCCCATTTCCAGCAGGCGCACCCCGCGATGGGTGACGCTGA
>JANTHP010000497.1 GCA_024762395.1 Anaerolineae bacterium
GTCGTGATTCGTCAATATCTTGTCGGGTAAATAGCTGCCCCAACCGACGATATGTGCATATTTCATAAAAACCTCGATGCGTGAATAACCACTAAGGTGACAGTCACTTTGTCAGAGGTTGTCGCCACAGCGCAATGCGTTTTAAGTGACTGTCACCTCTGGAGCTTAGGAGTTACATGCGTGATACGTGATAGAGTAGGCGTCACATCATTTGTGCGGGTACACTATATGGAAAACCCAAGTGGGGGTGGGTAGTTGCGATTCTACCGCCGCTTCTTATAATTTGCGACGGAGAAAAATAACAAAAACGGAACCCAGATTGGGCCAATCTTGGAGATTGGCCCAATCTGGAAATTCCAGGAAACACAAAACAATGAATGAATCAGGCAATGTGTCAAACAATTCAAACAAAACCTTACTCTATATTTTAGGCGGCTGCGCGCTGATTATGATTTGTATACTCTGTCTGGGCGCTTTGGCGATTGGCGGGCTGGTTTGGTACGCTTACGATCAGGCAGAAACAACGGCAATTGATACGGCCGTTCCCACCTCCATCGCCGAAACCATCCCATCAATCACACCCATCCCGCAAACACGAGAAACAGCTCCGCCCGAAATTGACACACCGCCAACAGAAACGAATCCTCCCACCACCACGCCCCTTCCCCCCCTTGCCATCACCGTTCCCAAAACCATCATCCAATCCCCCATCCCTGCCGGCGCCATTGCCAACCTGGACGCCCTGTACACAGCCAACTACCCGGCGCAAGATTATTTCGATACGGCCGTTCGCCTGGGACACATTAGTCTGGCTGGCCGCACCGTCAACGCCCCCGCCTACGTTCTGGGCGATACACGCACCTTCATCATAGACGAAGGCACAATCACCGCCGAACTCGTCGCCGTCACCGACCACCTCTACTTCTGGGTAGACACCCATTTAGACTACCCCAAATCCGACATCACCGCCGCCGCCGACCGGTTGGAAAACAGTTACTATCCCCGCCTGCTCAACTTATTTGGGCAAGAATGGCAGCCAGGCATTGATGGCGACCCCCATTTCAGCATCCTGCACCTCGCCAGCGATACCAATGCCAGCGAACTGGGTTACTTTTCCCCCACCGACGAATACACCCGTGAAATGTTCAGCGACTCTAACGAACAAGAGTTAGTTTACCTCCTCATGGGACCGTTAGAACTGGGCGAAGACCTCTACTACGGCACGATGGTGCATGAAGTCCAACACCTCATTCAATGGCACATGGACGCCAATGAGGCGACCTGGCTCAATGAAGGGCTGTCACAACTGGCCGAAATCTACATGGGACTGGAAACGGCCGATACCTACGACTACCTCCACCAGCCCGACATCCAACTCAACCGATGGGAATACGAAGACGACGTGGTAGACGCCCATTACGCCGGCGCCTACTTGTACGCCACCTATTTATGGGAACAATTAGGAGAAGACGCCATCAAAGAACTGTCGCGCCATCCCGCCAATGGCATGGCCGCCGTCCATGCCATCCTGCAAGGGCACGACCCTGACCGCGACTTAACCCAGTTCACAGCCGATTGGGCCGCCGCCAATTTCCTGGATGATCCCGCCGCCGGGCCGCTTTACTATTACCGCAATCTTGATTTCAGCCATCCCAATTTTGAGCAGCGCACCAAATCGCCGGAGCTAGATGAGACAAAGGAGCTGAACCAATTTGGCGTGCATTACATTGATTTGGATTTCCGCGGCGATGCGACGGTAACGTTTGCCGGGGATACGGTATTGAATTTGATTGACTCCCCGCCTCGCAGCGGCGAAAAGATGTGGCTTGCGCCGCCCATGGAGGAGGGCGATTTGCGATTAACGGCCGTTTTCGACCTCACCGACCTCAACCGCGCCACCCTCAAATTCGCCACCTGGTACGATTTGGAAGACGATTACGACTTCGCCTATCTCTCCATCTCCACCGATGGCGGCGCGAATTGGGAACTGCTCTCGCCCGACAAGGCGCGGCCAGGCGAGTGGGGGCCGGCGTTTAGCGGGCGCAGCGACCGCTTTGCCGATAATCAGGACGGCTGGATTAAACAATCCGTTTCTCTCAACAGCTATGCCGGCCAAACAGTAATGATTCGATTTGATGTGGTGACGGATACGGCCGTAAACGGCAAAGGTTTCGCCCTCGACGACATCAGCATCCCCGAACTCAGCTACCAAACCGACGTTGAATCCGGCCCCGACGGCTGGCAGGCCGAAGGTTTCGTCCAAACCGGCTGGCAATTACCGCAGCAGTGGTCAGTGCAGCTTATCGAAACCGGCCCTAACCCCACCGTCACACCGCTCCCACTCAACAGCGCCAACCAGGGTCAATGGCCGCTCGACATCGGCAAAGGAGGCGGCGTCCTCGTTATCACGCCGCTTACCCCCTTCACCACCGATCCGGCCTCCTACTGGTTAAGGGTTCAACCATAAATAACGTTCGCTGGAAAAAGAAATTGTCAATTGACAAAGGGTGCATTTCAAATGAGTTGAGAAAAGTGCGTGTTTCGGGAATTGGAATTCCCGAAACGTTGAGCCAGTA
>JANTHP010000498.1 GCA_024762395.1 Anaerolineae bacterium
ACTGCATCACATGCGCCACCATCTCGGCACGGGAACTCACATTAAGCTTGGCAAAAACTCGTCGAATATGTGTGGATACTGTCCACGGACTGATTTCCAACAGTTGGGCAATCGCTTTATTTGGCAGCCCTTTGGCTACTAGACGAGCAATTTCTTGTTCGCGTGGGCTAAGACTGACGTTTTTTGCTTCTGGTTGTATTTTTGAACGAAGAAGAGTGTAGCAATAATCATCAATATTCAACTTCAGAATGGTTTGCGCTGTTTGACTGGATGGTGAACTAAAATTGCTGTCTACAGAAGATTCTGCATATGAAACGATTTGCCGGAATAACTGTTGGATGTTTTCTTTTTGCTCATTTTCGGCAATAAGCACCTGGTTACTCCTCAGGCGCCCCCCAAAGCCGATAAAGTGACTGGAGCATTTTTAACTTAACTGATTTGTAGGCAACGGCCGTTTCCCATCTTGCGCTTTGTATTGCCATGAACTCGTGCTCACAACCAATCCCTCCATCTTGATAATCAATTTATCGTCAGCGATATAATGATGCGTTTAGCATACGAATCAAGCGTTATGAAATCGTTAGCGGCTATTCATTGACCTGATTTTGCTCCGTTTGCTACAATACAAACCTCAACTTCGTTTCTGTAAACCCGATTCTTGCATTTATGCCCAAACCATTAGTCATTTCCTTGCTGGGATCGCCGCAGATTGTGTTAAACGGCAGTTCCCTCCAATTTGGTTCCGTGAAAGCCATCGCCTTGTTGGCCTACCTAGCCACATCCGGCATGTTGCATGACCGCGCCGAATTGGCTGCGCTTTTATGGCCAGAATCGGACAGCAAACGGGGGCGTGGCGCATTACGGTACACCCTCTCATTGCTAAAAAAAGAGCTGGGCGATGGCTTTCTGCTCATCAATCGGCGGCAAATTGGCATGAACCCAGAAGCCAATTGGACAGCGGATGTGGTTGCATTGCGCCGCCTGTTGGCGCCAGCCCTGGGGCCAGAAAACAGGCTGAAAAATGGCTAGTTCTAACAGATTTTGTGGTTAACATAAAAGTGAGGCAAGATTGACTGAAAAACCTTCACCAAAAGGACAGTCAAAATGCCTCAAAGAGCGTGTTGCAAAACTAAACAAAAAATAGCGGGATGAGTAGTTTTTTGAGATGATGGTAGTTATCAGACAAACCATTATAAAAAAAACGCCCATCCCATGATAATTATACCCGAAAATCTTGCCCCAATCGCATCTGTTTTAACGCATTATCTGGCCCCCCTCCTCCAGTGGCTCAGCGCTCTTGTCTATGACCGGCTCATTCCCCCAAATAGCAGTCATCTCTTGTTCGCACTTAATGAGGCGCTGGATTTCTCCTCTTTGGAAGCCGCCTGCGCCGATTACCACAAATCGAATGGCAAAGGACGTTCGGTATGCCATGCCGTCCCCCGGATGTTGCGGGCATTGTTGGTCAAATACCTCTATGACTGCTCTTTGCGCCAGCTAGAAGAAAAAATCCGGTACGATATTTTCGTTAAATGGTTTGTCGGCTACCCGGTCTTCGCTGCCGGCCCTGACCATACGACCCTGGAACGCTTTGAAGCGTACCTTTTCCTCAATCATCCCCGCCTTTTCTTCGATACCATCCTAAACCAGATTGACGCTGCCTTCCCCAACGACCGCACCCGTCCCCAACTCGGCGACACCTTTGCCATGCACGCCAATGCCGCCCTGGAATCGCTCATCAAACGGCTGCGTCATACAACGCAAGAACTCCTCTTCGCCTGCCAATCCGCAGACCCAGATGTTTACAAGAAACTCTGGTCACATCTGAATGAGACCGCTTTGTTTGGCGCTGCGGATGAAAGAACAGAATGCTACCTTTCGTCTGACCAACGGCGGCAACGGTTAATGGCAACGGTAGACGCCACTTTGGATTGCTTGCGGCTTGTTCGGCAAACAACTATCGTACCCTCTGTTCAAATCTGGATGGCCCGACTAGAGAAGATTCTGGGCGATGAATTGCATCTGGAGCAGGATGAAAACGGCCGTCTCATCACCCTCTCCTTCTTATCTGAGAAGAAACGGGGCCAGTATCGTATCTGCTCCGCCACCGACCCCGACGCCACCATCCGCAATCACGGCCCCGGCAAAAAAGATTTCGGCTACAATATTTCCGTCGCCGCCACCACTGACTTTATCCGCGAGATTCAGGCCGATACCGGCTCGCGTCCCGACGCTAGCCCCATTCCTGAACTGTTGCAATCTCAAATAGACCATCATCATGTTTGTCCCGACAAATTCATCTACGACCAGGCCGCCGGATGGGGAAAAACTGTCCATTTAGTTGACCGGACGACGGACGGTCGTACCCAGTTAGTGGCCAAACCGATGCCGGGCATACGAAAGAAAGGACGCTTCGCTCCCGAAGATTTCACCCTCAGCGAGGATACCTTTTCGCTCACCTGCCCCAACGGACGTATTTCCTGTCGTCGGTATCGTTCTGGCAGCGGCGACGGTTACAGTTTCCGTTTCATCGCCGCTCAATGTCAACGCTGTCCTTTTTTACAGCCTTGTC
>JANTHP010000499.1 GCA_024762395.1 Anaerolineae bacterium
ACGATGCAAACATACTCTCATTGGTTGTTAACGGCCGTTTTGCGCCGCAAATTACGCCAAATCGGGTGCGAACCGGGGCGCGCTTTTCTGGCTGGGGCCGTTTTGCCCGATGCGCCGCTGGTTCTGCTCAGCGCCGGCTACGTCGTTCATCGCCGCTGGCTCAATCCCGCCCTGCCCGATAAAACCCGGTGCAGCCCCACCTACAACCGGCTTTATTTCCACAACCGCTGGTGGATTACCGCCCATCACCTGTTCCACGCCCCGCCGCTGCTACTGCTGTACCTGCTCGTTGGCGATTGGGGCCGCAAACGAGGGCGCGCGTGGGGCGCGCCGTTGTTTTGGTTTGCCGTCGCCGCCGGGCTGCATACGGCCGTTGACGTTTTCACCCACAATGACGACGGGCCGTTGTTGTTTTACCCGTTCGATTGGCAAACGCGCTTCCAATCGTCGGTCAGCTATTGGGATCCGCAGCGAGGCGGGCGCGTTTTTCGCATTTTGGAGCATCTGTTGGATTTAGGATTGGCTTACACATATTTTTAAGGTCTTTCGGATTTCGCCGGGCTTGACGTAATGCGTAATGCGTGATGCACCTCTGGTTACGCATTACGCATCATGTTGCCATTACCCCGCGAATTCTCAAAGAGCCTGTTTTTATAAGGGGAAGAATTAGATAATGCTAGATACGACCATGCGCGAGGTGAAAGAGGCGGCGTTTCGGCCGTTGGTTTGGCGGCTGCGACGGCTGCCGCCGCTGTTGTTTACGTTGGTTGGGCTGCTGTTTGGGTTGGGAACGGCCGTTGCCCTGGGGTTCCAACAATACGCGCTGGCATTTGCCGGCTGGTTTCTCAACCGCGCTTTCGACGCGCTGGATGGGGGCGTCGCCCGATTAACGCAGCGGCAGAGCGATTTGGGCGGTTATCTGGATATTTTGCTGGATTATGTGGTTTATGCGGCTGTGCCGATGGGGGTGGTGTTGGGACGGCCGTCTCCCTTCGGTTACATCATGTTAGCCCTGCTGCTGGGCAGTTTTTACGTCAACGCCGCTTCGTGGATGTATCTGGCGGCGCTGCTAGAAAAACGCGCCCAAGGATCGCAGGCCAGCGGTGAAGAAACCAGCATCACCATGCCCGCCGGCCTCATCGGCGGGACGGAAACCATCATTTTTTATGGGCTGTTTATCTTGTTGGCTCCCTGGTATCCCTGGCTGTTCGCGCTCATGGCAGCGTTGGTTGTCGCCACCGTCATTCAACGTCTGTTTTGGGCGGCAAAGAATTTGGATTAACGTTGTTGTTCGATTTCCTGAATAAGCTTTTCTACTTCTTGAATGATCGCAGGTAAATTGGGCTGATCAAAACTCATATCAGGTGCGGGAATGCGATTGTGTTTGATGTTAGGTGGGATATGTTTGTGATGGGGATGTGTGCGTTTCAATTTAGGATCGTTGGGATGAGGTTGAGGATCATACCAACATAATTTTTCTGTACCTTGCCATATTTCATAGCCATACCAATCAAGAACTACGGGTAAGCGATGATATAACACGCGCTCCCGCACCACAATTCGTAAATCATAATCAAAATAGATGTCTCCAATGACACGCGCTAATGAAACGCCACGACGAACGAATGTGATTGTTGAGCGGCGAATGGATGGAAATTGTTCTTTAAGCGTATACAAAAACAACTCGTAATCTTTTGCCGTGCGTAATGCGTTTTTCATGTGGCTACTCGAACAAGCCCCGATAGACTGGCAGACTGTCTTTGAGCTTTTTGAATAGCATTGCGATATTCAGCTTGACGTTTTAGCCAAGTTTTATAAACGCTGGCCCATTCGCCAAAATCTAAAGTCCAACTATCGTCTTCTGGCTCTTCGCCGTTCATGTACGCAATAAAAAAAGTTTCTGACCGGATTCCATATTTGCGTTCAAAAGTTAAAAGGTCTTCCTCAAGCGCATGAATGTCCATGAGTAAATCATAAGGTGTCATCATATACCTCCGCAATCTAATTATAAATTATTTTATGGGATAATGATAAAGATGAGCAATTTCAACTTTATTCGGTGAGAACACGGCCGTCTAACCCATCCAGCATCATCTTCTTCATCGCCAACCCCATCAAACCGGGGGCCAGGCGGCCAGCCAGGGCAAAAACGCGGTTGCCCAGGCCGGGAATGAGTTGGGATTGCCGCTTTTCGACGGCGTGAAAGACGGCGTCGGCTAATTGTGCGGGGGGCATACGGCCGTCTTCACGGCTGTTGTCGGGGCTGTAGCGGCGGGCGTGGGCGGTGCGCGTGGGGCCGGGGTAGACGGTGAGAACATGCCGCCGCCCGCCAAAAGCGACGCGCAAACTGCGAGCATAGGCGGCCAATCCCGCTTTGGTCGCCGCGTACACGGCCGCTCCCGGATAGCTGAGTTGCTTCGACAACGAGGAAACAAAAACCAGCGACCCATCCGGTTGCAACACGTCTTTTGCCAGCAGTCCGGCCGTCAGCAGCAGCGGCGCGCGCAGGTTTACGTCAATCACTTTGCGCTGTTTGGGCATTGGCA
>JANTHP010000500.1 GCA_024762395.1 Anaerolineae bacterium
GGCTCTGGATTGGTCGCTGTTGTAGCCCAGGTGCGCCGCTATCGTCCCCGTGTTGCCAATAGCCAAAATATCGCCTACGAACCGCCAAACAAACTGTCCCCAGGCATTGCCGGAACGCTGTTGACCCAAGACGCCAATCCTACCTGGGCCAGCGCATTGGGAGCGCTCTTCGGTTTGGCCGAACAAGGCGTCGTGGAAATTGACGAATCGCCGGAGAAAAAGTGGTATCGCCAGCATGATTTCCTCATCCGGCTCATTGACGAACCGGTCAACCCACAGCCCCACGAAGAGGCGCTGCTTGATTTGCTGTTCACGACCAAAAAAGGGCCGGTCAAGACGATCAAATTCTCCGATTTGAGCGGCGTCGTCACCTCGCGTCGCTGGAAGGCATTCACCGAAACGGGCAAGATGGAACTGAAACTGTCTGACTGGTTCAGCCCGCAGCGCAGCCGCGCCCGAACTGGCCTGATTTTTTCCGGGCTTTTACTGCTCGCTGTTGGCGTAGCGGCGCTGGTTTTGGTGGCGGTGATGGCCGACAACTTCGGCCCGGCGGCGCTCGTTGTCGGTGGCAGTTTGATGTTGTTGGGGGTGATAACGGCCGTTTCCTCCTCCTTCATCACTCCCCTCACCGATCAGGCCGCCGCCCTCAAAGCGGAATGGCAGCAGTTCGCCGACTATCTGAAACAGGTGACGAAGGGGAAGGCGGCCGTAGACAGCCCCAACATGTTCCACAAATACCTGCCTTACGCCGCCGCTTTTGGCCTGCTGCCCCAATGGGTGCGCTATTTTGAGAAGGCCGGTTGGACAGACCTGCCGCCTTACTTCCACGCCCTGCCCAGCAGCGATCCGGCGCAGAGCATGGCCGCCTTTGCCGCGATGTCGGCCGCTTCTTCATCGGCTGGCGGTTCGGCCGCCGGGGCCGCTGGCGCGGGTGCCGCTGGTGGCGGGGCCAGCGGCGCGGGTTAGGATGAGTTAACCCGCGCAGGATTCTGAATCCTGCGCGGGTTTTTTGGCAATACGGCCGTCCGTTTCCCAAACTTCAAGTTCTTGTGGTTCACACCATCATAAATTCAGTGTACAATGAATCCATGGATGAGGGTGTTTTCCAGTCTTCGTTAACAGGCCGGAGTATCGAACTGCTGCGCGCTACCAATGAGGCTGCCGCTTATTTTCAGCGGTCGGCCCATTCAGAAACGGCCGTGTTCCAAGCCTATCAAGAACAAATGGCTGCACTTAATCTGCGCGGCGGGTTGAGTTTTCTTGACCAATCAGGTGAAAATTTAACCATTCGCGTTGTTAACTATTCTGGACGAATCGGGCAAATTTTGCGGCATTTTGAACGCCTCGTTGGGTTGAAATCTGAGGATTTTATTTTTAAGGTCAATGATGTGGATGTCTATCGTTCCGTCATTGAAACCAAACAAACGAAATTCATTCCTGATAGCAGCGTCGTTATCGCTCAAATGCTGCCATCCCGATTGGCTCCCTATCTAAACCGCATCGTTACAACATTTGGCATGCACCCTGCCATCTACGCACCATTGATTGATCCGGATGGGCAAGTGCGGGGCGTGCTGAATATGGTTGATCCCAATTTAACGGAACAAGATGTGCCGGCGCTGACCGCGCTTGCCAACCAGATTGCCATCGCTTTGGATAATGCCCGGTTATTTGAAGAAACACGCCGCTACGCCAACGAGCTGGAACAACGTGTTGCTGAGCGCACGCAGGAGCTGGCCGCCGCCAATGCCCGGCTTACCGAGCTGGACGAGTTGAAATCACAACTCATTTCCAATGTCTCTCATGAGCTGCGAACGCCAATCACTACGTTAGAGCTGTACCTGGATTTGTACAAGCATGGTAATCCGCAAAAACGGCCGCATTATCTGGCCGCGATTGAAGAGCAAACGCAGCGCTTGAAACATCTTGTGGAGGACATTTTGGATTTGTCTCGATTGGACGCCGGGCGGGATAAACTGCAGTTCGGGCCGGTGCAGTTGAATGAAATCATCGAAAAGATAGTGGCCATGTTAGCGGCGCGAGCCGAGGCCAAAGGATTAGAGTTAAGGTTTTATCCTGATAGAAATCTACCCATTATTCAAGGCATTTCCAGCCAGTTGATGCAGGTTATGACCAATTTGATTGTCAACAGTATCAATTACACGAATTCTGGTTATGTTCAAGTAAGCACGCAGGTGGATGAGGGGAACGGCCGTGTCTGTCTGTCGGTCAATGATACGGGCAGCGGTATCCACCCGGAAGATTTACCTCATATCTTTGATCGGTTTTATCGCGGTCAGGCCAATAGACGGGAACGTGTGCCGGGGACGGGGCTGGGTTTAGCGATTGTGAAGGATATTGTGGCCATCCACAGCGGGGAAATTGCCGTTGAGAGCGAACCTGGTCGTGGAACGACATTCCGGCTGTGGCTGCCGTTGACACAAAGGACATAAAATTATGGTGACTGTGTTATCTGCTGCGGCATTGATAACGGCCGTACTCGCCATCCGCGC